>DAOUDD010000012.1:0-41555 GCA_034431765.1 Ktedonobacteraceae bacterium
CCCATCGCTACCAGCAACAGCAGTGGCGCATGTGTCTGATGATCGACGAATCCGCGAATTGCGCTCAGTGTTGTGCTACCTGTCGCTGCATAGATCAGCGCGATACCGTAGAGTAGGAAGGCAGAAGCAAAGGAGCTGAGCAGGAAGTATTTCATACCCGACTCCTGCGAGCTTCTGCGCCGTCCGACGAAGGCACATAGGATGTAGAGTGCCAGCGAGAGCATCTCGATGCCGACGAAGACGATCAGGAAGCTTGTGGCGGCAGCTAACAGCATCATGCCCGTCGCCGAGAGCAGCATCAGGGCATAGTATTCGCCCTGATGCACGAGATTGAGCCGTTTGAGATAGGAAGGTGAGAGCAGGACACCAACGCCAGCCGCGACGAGAATGACGAGGTACGCGTAGAGCGTGCCGGCGTCAGAACTCACCATGTTGTTGAAGAGTTGCTGTTGTGGCCCTACCGCTAGCAGGACGATTGTGGCAGCCATCGCACCTAGAATACCGAGGACCGCCACAATTGGCAGAATGACGAAGTTGGCGGGTCCGGTGTGCTTTGAGCGCTCCCCCGCATGAGGCAGGAGCAGGTCAACCAGCATGACCACCAGGGCCGTAATGACCAGCACGACTACCGGCGCGACGCCCACCCAATCTTCGGGTCGAACAGTGTACGTAAATGTCATCGCACTTTCCTCGGTTATCTAAGAAATGCACTACCAAGCGTCTGCATTACATGCGGAACTGCCTGGTCGAGCAGCCAGACAAAAGGCGCAGGCTGCAAGCCAATGTAGAAGATCAGGAACAGCAGGGGGGCAACGACCCAGAACTCGCCAAAGTTTAGATCAGGAAGCGTCCCCTTGCGCAGGCTCAGGCCCACGTTTCCTTCGCGTTGCTGCAGGCCCTGCATGATGCCCTGGAAGAAGCGCAGCATATACCATGCGGCCGGAATCACCACAGCAGTCCCAAGCACGCCGAAAACGATGTTGGCACGGAAGGTTCCCAACAGGGCCAGGAACTCGCCCGCAAAGCTGTTGAGTCCGGGAAGGCCCAGCGAGGAGAGCGAAGCAATCATCATCACAACTGCCAGCCAGGGCAGACGTGAAGCCAGACCACCAAACTCGCGTATATTACGTGTGCCTGTACGTGTCTCCAGAAAGCCAACGAGCAGGAAGAGCGCGGCAATTGTGATACCGTGGTTGACCATTTGCAGAACCGAACCTTCGATTCCCTGTGTCGTGAAGGCGAACATGCCAAGCATCACGACTCCCAGGTGGCTGATGCTAGAGTAACCGAGCAGCCGCTTGAGATCGGTCTGTACCAGGGCCAGTACTGCGCAGTAGAGAATGCCGACCACCGCCAGGATGCTGAAGAGCGGGGCCAGCGTCTGTGCAGCCTGCGGGAAGAGCGGAATACAGAAGCGTAGAAAACCATACGCGCCGGTCTTCGACATCGCGCCTGCGAGAATTGCGGTCACGGGAGCTGGAGCCTCGCTATACGCATCAGGCAGCCAGCTATGGAACGGCACAAAAGGCACTTTGACCGCGAAGGCGGCGGCAAAGGCCAGGAACAACCAGATCTGCTCTGTGCTGCCAAGCGCGCAGCCTGAGTTCTGGCTCAGCAACGTATTCAGGTCGAGGGTGTAGGAGCAGCCGCTACCGGCATGCTGGTGAAAGTAGCCCACTGCGATGATGCCGGCCAGCATCAGAAAGCTGCCGACAGAAGTATAGATCACGAACTTGAAGGCCGCGTAGATACGACGCTCACCACCCCAGCTACCAAGCAGGAAGTAGGCCGGGATCAGCATCACTTCCCAGAAGATATAGAACAGGAAGAGATTGCTGGAGAGAAAGACGCCCAGAATACCGCTCTCCAGCAGCAGCATAAAGGCCATGTAGTTCTTGACCTTGCGGTCGATGCGGAATGAAGCCGCAATAGCAACCAGTGTCAGCAATGAGGTAAGCAGTACCAGCAGCAGGCTGATACCATCCACATCCAGGCTATAGTTGATGCCAAGCGAGGCGATCCACGGAACCTGCTCGCTGACCTGCGAAGTACTGAAAATCGACGTGGTTGATTGCAGGTAGACACCGGCCAGAAGCAGTGTCAGCAGAAACTCGATCCCTGCGATAGCCAGCGCGGTCCAGCGGATGGCTGGCAGATTTTCGCGCGGCAGAAAGAGCAGCGCAATTCCTCCCACGAGGGGGAAGAAGATTGTCAGTGTGAGTAGAAACATGTACTCGTTACCCCCTCATAGCGTATTGAACGACATAGTAGAGAACGATCAGCACGACACCAAGCAGAATGGCAAGCGCGTAGTTGCGCATATAGCCTGTCTGCAGGCGACGTAAACCTGTACTTGTGCCGCGCATAATCCAGGCTACACCTCGGCTCCCACCATCAAGCGCGCCACCTTCCAGGAAACCTGTCAGGCCACGTGCGAGAGAGAGCACTGGTCGGACAAGAATAGTGTTCAGGATTTCATCGACGTAATACTTGTGGAAGGCAAAGCGGTAGAGCGGCGAACGATTTTCGCGGTAGGCGAAGCCCTTGCCGTACAATGCGCGTGCAGCCAGGATACCTACTACTGCAAGCACCAGGCTCAGACCTGTCGAGATCCAGGCCGTCGTCAGGCTTACCTCTGGCGCACTGCGCACGTTGCTGTAGAGCGGCGCGAGGAAGTTCGCCAGCGGTGCCCATCTGCTCACACCGATCAGTTCGAGCGAGCCAAGGAAGCCACCGATGATAGAGAGCAGAGCGAGAATCGCCAGCGGTACCCACATCACGGGAGGAGCTTCATGAATGTCCTGGTAACGTACTGGCCCCGCGTGATGACCTGAAGCGGCAGCCTCTTCCTCCTCCTCGATCCCTTCATGTGCGGCGGCACTGGACTCGCCACGATACCTGTCACTGAAGATGCCGAAGAAGAGACGGAACATATAGAAAGCGGTCAGCCCGGCCGTAAGCAGGCCAACGCCCCATAGCACATAGATACCGGGTTCACCAGTTTTTGTTGCCTGCGCAAGCAACGAACTCAGAATCTCGTCTTTACTCCAGAAACCTGCGAAGGGAGGGATGCCACTGATCGCCAGGGCCGCAATAAGGAACGTCCAGGCGGTGATACGAATCTTGCCCCACAGCCCACCCATCTTACGCATATCCTGCTCACCCCCAAGCGAATGGATAACTGCACCAGCACCCAGGAAGAGCAGGGCTTTAAAGAAGGCGTGTGTTACCAGGTGAAGAACACCTGAGCCGTAGCTATGCACACCCTCAGCCATAAACATATAGCCGAGCTGACTGATCGTCGAATAGGCCAGCACACGTTTGATGTCAAGCTGAAAGATGGCAATACTTGCAGCAAAGAGCGCCGTAGCTCCACCAATAGCCGCAACCACGTTCAGCGCAGCAGGAGCCAGCTCAAAGAGCGGATACGTGCGAGCAACCAGGTAGACACCCGCGGTAACCATCGTCGCGGCATGGATCAGCGCGCTGACAGGTGTCGGGCCTTCCATCGCGTCGGGTAGCCACATGTAGAGCGGCAACTGCGCCGATTTCGCAGCACAGGCGACAAAGAGCAGCAGACAGATCGCTGTGACGACGCCAGTGCCAACAGTGTTGGCATTCTTGAAGACATCCAGAAAGCCGAGCGTGCGATAGTTGGCGAAGAGCAGGAAGGTTGCAATCATCAGACCAAAGTCACCAATCACGTTGAGCACAAAGGCTTTTTGTGCCGCACGAATTGCTGCAGTGCGCTGGTACCAGAAGCCGATAAGCAGGAATGATGCCAGTCCAACCAATCCCCAACCAACCAGTAAGAAGAGAAATGAGTTTGCCGAAACCAGCAGCACCATCGCGAAAATAAAAAAGTTCAGATACGCGAAGAAGCGCCAGAAACTTGGATCGTCTGCCATATATCCGACAGAGTAGATGTGAATAAGCAGACCTACACCCGTCACCACCAGCAACATCGTCATAGACAATGGATCGAGCAACTGACCGAAATTAATTGTCAGTCCACCCGATGTAACCCAGTTGAACACCGTCGCATCGCTTACCCGTTGAGCGGCGGGTGTGCCGAGCATCGAGAAGAAGTTGCTGACGGCGAAGAGAAAGGCGAGTCCGCATGCTCCCCACGCAACCCCCAGAATCATCGGGCGCGTTAGAAATCTACCAAAAAGCCCAAGAATAATAAATCCGAGCAGTGGGAAGAGCAGTACCCATAGACTTAGATTTGCCATAACTATCCTCGCAGGAGATTCATCTCGTCAACGTCGATGTTGCGGCGCGTGCGGAAGATGGCGACGATCAGCGCCAGCCCAACAACGACCTCGGCGGCGGCAACCGTCAGGACCAGGAAGACGAACATTTGTCCATCCGCCGAGTCGAAGTAGCTCGATAAGGCCACAAACGAGAGATTGACGGCGTTGAGCATCAGCTCAATCGACATGAAAATGATCAGCGGATTGCGCCGGATGAGCACTCCGACTACTCCAATGGTGAAGAGTAGTGCGCTCACTATAAGGTAGGCTGAAAGCGGTACACCATTCATCATATATTTATGTTAGTCCTTTGTACCAATCGCGTAGGGGAGGGCCTTGTGCCTTTCCGCTCGTCGAGGTGCACAATAGATCACTGGATTGCACCTCCACAGGGCGACCGCAAGGGTCGCACCCGACGCGGGTGGGTCTTTACACGATCCAGGCAGGGCGACTGCAAGGGTCTTGCTCTACCCGCCCTACGCGGGAAACAGATCTAAGCTCTACGTCCGAAGATGAGCGCTCCGAGTATCGCGATCACGATCAGCAGGCTCGTTACCTCGAAGGGGAAGAGATAGCCGTGAAAGAGCGCCATGCCAAAGCCCTCGGTATTGCCACCAAAGTGATTGACCGCTGAGGAGAGCTTCTCACCTCCCTGGGCTACCTTGCCTGTCAGGTCCGCGCCAGTGAAGAGCAGGTAGCTCAGCGCACCAACAAGCACGACGCCGAGCACACTACCTACATAGCGCTGCCAGGGGATGCGATCGCGCAACTCGGTCTCGTCCTGCTCCGGCACGAGCATTGTCACGACGAAAAGGAAGAGTACCATGATTGCGCCGGCGTAGATGAGAATTTGCACTATCGCGATAAACATTGCCTGCAAGAGCAGATAAAACATCGCGAGGAAGAGCAGAGTGAGAATCAGGCTTAAAGCGCTATGTACAGCATTTTTAAAAGATATAACGCCGATAGCCGTCGCAACGCTTGCAACGGCCAGAACAATAAACGAGAGCAGTTGTGGTGTCATTCTTGCTCCCTCAGCTTTCTCCGGTCCTCATCCTGCTCCGGGTTAGTGATCAGCACTGGACGCTCGATCGGTAGCGTGCCAAGGCCAACAGCGGCGGCGCTGGATTTGGAGCCGTCGAAGATCTTGCTCTCCTGGGGAATTGGTTGTGCAGCCTCAGCGGGTGGTTGCTCAGCCCAGACGCTATTCGAGCCTTGCGTAGCCTGTCCCATTGGCTCAAGCAACTGTTCCTTGTGATACACCAGATCTTCGGGGTAGTAGGAGGCCAGTTCGTATTTGTTCTCCAACGTAATTGCTCCTGTAGGACAGGCTGCTTGGCAGTAGCCGCAGAAGATACAGCGCAACATGTTGACATCAAAGACCTTAGAGTATCGCTCACCAGCAGAGACGCGCTGCTCCTCGGTGTTCTCCTCGGCCTCAATGTAGATTGCGTCGGCTGGACACGCGCCAGCGCAGAGGTAGCAGCCGACACAGCGCTCCAGTCCGTTCTCGTAGCGATGCAGCACGTGACGACCACGGAAACGTGGTGGCAGGTCGCGCTTCTCCTCAGGATACGAGACCGTGGTTGGCTTCCGCCCTATATTTTTCAGGGTCGTTGCCATACCCTTGAGTATATCAAAAGACATTAGACACTCCTCAGTTCGTTCAAGACCAACACGCGTAGTTTTGGTGAAGATCGTAGACGTAAATCGTTTGTTAGAAAAAAAGGAGCATTCGCTTTTATAGCCGTTGCCACTTGAATGGAATCAGGTGTGCGAAAGTTATATGATGCTCTCAAACGCGCTGCTTCCTCTGCAATCTCCTGAGAGAAATCGATGGTTTTCAAGCCTTCTGTGTAAAAAAGTATCTCACGATATTGATCTGCTAATGCTGTATTACCAATACGTAATGGTTGTACTAAAGTCTCAAGTAGCGTAATCACTGATGTAACCAGTGAAATTTCTCCTCTGTCTACTGCTACAAAAAAAGGTCTTAAAATTTCTACATAACCGGATTTTTTCTCAATATAGTAAATGAACGGTGCTGTATCTAGAGCAACAACCTTTCCCCGCAACTCCTCTATCCACCCCACGAATTTCTCTCCTCTTCGATATACTGGTCTACGTCAATTGCTTCCCACATTTCTTTACCTAATCCCTCTAACTCCAGGATGCTGTGACGAGGCTTTGTCTGAATTTGTTGCTGCTGACCAAGTACTTCTGCTAAATCTGTGAAGATTTGCAGTTTGTCATCCGCTCTGAGCGAACCACCTTTTCCTCTTACTTCGGTTTGCCGATTTTGCATGCTTGCTAGTAAGTCGGCAATAAGTTGGACTTGCTCGTCGCGTGTCAGGTGCTGAGCCTGGTCTAGCACCTGACGGTACGCGTGAATTGACATAACATTCCTCCACAAAAATGATCATCCGTCGTCTCTAGGTCTTCTACTTCCAATCATACCATCGGACGCTACTAATCGCGTAGGAAGCGCGTTTACCCCCAATACAATTCACCTAAGAAACCGTTGGAAGATCACTGCAACAAACGGCGCGTTAGGCGCGTGCTTGCCTCGCTCCTGCCCAACGTCTTGCAGCATCTCCTCTTTACGTGAATTGTATTTGGGCTTGCCCCACTCCAGTCCTTTTTTGAGTGAGGCAAGCCCACTCCCAACGCGATGTTCGTTTGTTAAAGTTTATACGCCGACTGCTGTTGTATCCTGTTCTTTGCCGTTTGTTGGCACTGGTGCGGGTGTGGCTGGCGTGACGAGCTGCTCGAATTTCGCCAGGCGCACTGAGGTGGGTAGCGTTGGCGCACCCTGTGCGGGTTCGACGAAACGTGTGCCTTCGGTAACGCTGCGGCGACGAATCAGGAGCAGCAATGCGACGATGACTGCCAACCCGGCCAGTCCGCTCACCCACCAATAGCGGTCACCCAGCAAGGCGACGACGGTGGCGGTAATGACGATGTTGAGCACAGCCAGTGGCAAGAGCAGTTGCCAGCCCAAGCGCATCAGGCGATCATAGCGGATACGCGGCAGGGTAGCACGCAGCCAGATAAAGAGGAACAGAAAGGCTGCAACTTTGATCAGGAAAATCACAATCGATAGCCCTGGAATGCGATCCGTCAGGCCGAAGAAGCTCCAGCCGCCAAGAAAGAGCGTCGAAGCAACCGAGCTAACGGTGATCATATTGATGTACTCGGCCATTTGGTACAGGCTCCAGCGCAGGCCACTGTACTCGGTGAGATAGCCGGCCGTTAACTCCTGTTCGGCTTCTGGCAGGTCGAATGGAGCGCGGTTCACTTCAGCGACACCAGCGATCAGGTAGATGACGAAGCCGAGCGGCTGAGCCAGGATGAACCAGATGCCCAGGTCGAGCTGGCGATGCACGATTGTGACCATGCTCAACGAGCCAGCCCACATCAGGGTGCCGCTCAAAGCCAGGCCCAGGCTGGTTTCGTACGAGACCATCTGAGCGGCACTACGCAGCGAGCCAAGCAGCGAGTAACGGTTGCCCGACGACCAGCCACCAAGCACGATGCCATAGACAGCAAGCGATGAGATGGCGAGAATCCAGAGAATGCCGACGTTGATGTCGCCGATCAGCGGGTCCCAGACGCTGTGCACTTTCGAGTTCCCGCTCCAGTTGTTGCCAAGCGGGATGACGGCAAAGGCCGAGAGCGCCACAACGACCGAGAGGATCGGGGCGATCAGATAGATGCCTTTTTTCGCCTGAGCAGGGACAAGTTGCTCTTTAAAAGCCATCTTCAGCGCATCCGCAACGGGCTGAAAGACGCCGAGCGGACCAGCGCGGTTAGGACCGATGCGGCCCTGCATCTTCGCCACCACACGACGTTCGATCAGCGTCATATAGGCAAAGGCGGTCAGCAGGGCGAAGATAACGACGGCACTCTTGATGACTGCCGCAACGATTTCGTTGTTGAGAAAATCAAGCATGAGCCACCTCCTGCTCCTGCGTGCGTATGCCTTGCAAGCCCAGGTCTTCCATGGTCAGGCCGGCGTAGAAGGGGTTATTGTCGGCAATCTCGCGGAAGATATCGCGCGGGCTGGCATATGTCCAGCTCTCGCCAAGGACGCGAGCGAGCGCGACGAGGATCTCCCAGTCGGCCTTTGCTCCCGGTAGCGGCCGCAGAGCGCGCCGAATCACCTGCACATGATGATCGACGTTTGTCATCGTGCCATCTTTTTCGGCAAAGGTGACAGCGGGCAAGACAACGTCTGCCTGCTGTACCGTCTCGGTCGGCAACACATCCTGCACAACGACGAATTCGAGCGAGGACGGAAGTTGCACATTTTGTAGATGGCGTACGGGATTGGCTCCCATGATGAACAGCGCCTTAATCTGCGGATTGCTCAGGATCGAGTCGTAGGGCAGGCCGCTTTCTTGAGGGACTTCGTAGCCTGGTAGGGTGTTAGGCAGCAAGCCCATATCGCGTGCACCGAGCGAGTTGGCATCCTCGAAGAGCGGACCAACGCCGGCACCGGGGCGGCCAATGTTGTCACTGAGCACTGCCAGCGCTTGCAGGTCTGCCGCAAGGTTCGCACAGCCCGGCTCCAGGGTTGCCATTTCGTCATAGAGGATAATTGCGCCCTTTGCATTGACCAGTTCGTCGGCAAGCTCTTGAAGCTGTGTTGTGGTTCGGGCACCGAAGTTATCGAGCGCGGCACGGATCTCCTGAGCGTCACGCTGGACCCGTCCACGTACCTCGTCGCGACCCGTAACCTGCGCATTCTCGTTCTCAACAATGCGTTGCAGCAGCAGCTTCGCGGCACCTCCGGCTCCATGCTCAGGAATGGTAATTTTGAGCTGGGCCAGCCGATCCAGTTCGGTAACTGCGGAGTTGATGATAATGATCTTTGCGCCCTTACGCAGCGCCTTTTTGATGCGCAGGTTGAGAATAGGCTGGCGCTGGTAGGGATCGGAGGCGACGAGCACGATGTGCGATGCTTGCTCGATCTCGGCGATGCTGTTTGTCATCATCCATGGACGACCTGTTAATGAGTCGCGCAGGCCGGGGAAGTTGCCGTGATGGTGATCGACGTGCGGCGTGCCGATGACTTTGCGCAAGAGCTTCTGGAAAAGGTATACCTCTTCGTTGGTGGTGCGCGTTGAGCCGATACCGGCGACTGCTTGCGCTCCGTGGCGGGCTGTGATCTCTTTCATGCGGGAGGCGATCAGTGTCAGTGCCTCATCCCAACTGGCGGGAACCAATCTTCCGTCGCGTCTCACCAGGGGAGTACGCAGGCGTTGTGCGCTATTGACATAATCGAACTCCCAGCGACCGCGATTACACAGCCAGCCGTCATCGACCTCGTCGTTGTTGCGTGACATCAGGCGCATCACCTTGTCAACGCGAACATCCACGCGTGCATTACAGCCGACGCTACAGTTGTTGCAGACGCTCGGTGTGTGCTTCAACTCCCACGGACGCGCTTTGAAGCGATACGTTGCGGCGGTCAATGCTCCAACCGGACACATCTCGACGGTGTTGCCTGAGAAGATCGAGTCAAAGGCACGGTCGGGAGCTGTGCCGACCTCCATGCGGAAGCCACGCTGAATCATCACCAGACCATTGTCCATTGAGATCTCGGAGCTGAAACGGGTGCAACGCTGACAGAGCACGCAGCGTTCGCGGTCAAGCATAACATCTTTGCTGACAGGGATGGGCTTTGGATAGTGGCGCTTGTGCAGGTCGAAGCGCGTGCCACCAGGACCGTGGCGCAGCGTGAAGTCCTGCAGGTCACACTCACCGGCTTTGTCACAGATCGGGCAGTCGAGCGGGTGGTTGATCAGCAGGAACTCTAGCGTGCCTTTGCGCGCTTTAAGTACCTTTTCGCTTTTCGTGCTGACGACCATCCCCTCGGTCACTGGTGTTGTGCAGGCGGTCTGGGGCGGCTTCGGCATCTTCTCGATCTCGACGAAACACATACGGCAGGCACCGAGCGGAGGCATTTTCTGATGATAGCAATAGATAGGAATCTCGATGCCGGCCTGTTGTGCCGCCGCCCACACGAGTGTCCCAGGTGGTACCGCAACGGGAATACCGTCGATGGTCAGATGGACCAGTTCGTCTTTCTTCTCTTCGGGCATGAATACAATCCTCGCTTCTAGCGTGCTACGACTTTCGGCACAACATTGAGCACTGCACCGTTTGTTGCCGTCACCGGTTGAGGGACACTGCTTACGCCGTTATTGTTATACTCGTTGTACTCGTGTTCCGGCTGGACAAGGCTCTCAAATTCCGCACGAAACAGCTTGATACCACTGGTAATCGAGCTTGTGGCGGCATCACCAAGCGGACAGAATGATTTACCACTGATATTGCCGCAGATGTCGAGCAGCAGGTCGATATCTTTCTGCTTCCCATGTCCGTGCACCAGGCGTTCCAGAATCTCAGTTAGCCAGTAGGTGCCCTCGCGACAGGGAGTACACTTGCCGCACGACTCATCGCGATAAAACTCGGTCATACGTGAAATCGCGGCCACAATGCTAGTGCTCTCGCTGATCACGATAACACCGCCGGAGCCAAGCATGGAGCCAGCGGCGGCGATGGACTCGAAGTCGAGCGGGGTGTCGAGCTTGTCAGGTCCGAGAATGAAGGTGGAGGAGCCACCGGGGATGATCGCCTTTAACGCTTTATCGCCGAGGATACCACCACCATACTGCTCGTCATAGATCAACGTGCGCAGGGGAGTGCCGAGAGGCAGCTCGTAGTTGCCGGGTCGCTTGACCTCTCCGCTCAGGCAGAAAATACGCGTTCCCTTGCTCTTCTCAGTACCGAATGATGAGTACCACTCGGCCCCACCACTTACGACAGCGGGAACGGTCGAGAGCGTCTCGCAGTTGTTGATAACCGTCGGGCCACCGTAGAGGCCAACCACTGCCGGGAATGGCGGCTTGAGGCGCGGATAGCCACGCCGACCCTCCAGCGATTCCATCAGCGCGCTTTCTTCGCCACAAATATACGCGCCCGCACCTCGATGCACAATCACATCCAGGCTGTACTCGCTACCGAGAATATTCTTGCCGATCAGGCCGGCCTCGTATGCCTCTTGCACGGCGCGCTCAACCTGGCGACCTGCTTTGGCAAGCTCGCCACGTACATAGATAAAAGCGGTGGTGACACGGCAGGCATAGCTGGTAATGATCACTCCTTCGACCAGGCGATGCGGAATCTGCTCCATCAGCATGCGGTCTTTGCAGGTGCCCGGCTCGCTCTCGTCGGCATTGCAGCACAGGTAGCGCGGCTTGTCGTTCTTCGCCAGAAAGCCCCACTTCATTCCGGTGGGAAAGCCCGCACCACCTCGTCCACGCAGACCGGATTGCTTGATCACCTCGACTAGCTCATCGGGCTGGTACTCGCGCAGCGCCTTTGCCAGGGCTTCGTAGCCACCATACTGTCGGTAGACCTCAAGCGTATCTATACCAGGGACCTCTATATCCTTTGTTACGATTCGTTCTGGCATATCTTGTCTTCCTTTGCGGAGGCGCGCTAACGGCGGGCCTCAGAACGGGTTTCGGGTAGGTTTGTCTCAAGCTCGCGCTCCAGTTCTGCGAGCAGTGCATCAGCCTTCTCCGGTGTGACATTCTCGACAAACTCGTCGTTGACGGTCAGCGCGGGAGCGGTGCTGCAGGAAGCCAGGCACTCGGCGGTCATTAATGTATACTTGCCGTCGGAGGTAGTCTCGCCGCGCTTGATCCCGAGGCGTTGCTCAAAGTGCTCGATCAGGCTGTCGCAGTTGCGCAAGTAGCAGGAGATGCTGTTACAGATCTTGATGACCTTCTTGCCCTTAGGCTGCTGATAGTACATCGTGTAGAAGGTTGCCACGCTCTCGACGTCCGCAACAGTAATATTCAGCGCCTCGGAGACTGCTTGCAGCCCTGCCTGCGTGATGTAGCCCTCTTCTTGTTGAACAATGTGCAGCGAGGGCATGACCGCCGAGCGCGCGGCTGGATAGCGACTTGCGAGATCACGCATGCGCTGTTTTGCCTGTTCTGAAATCATCGATCAACCTCTCCTAGCACAATATCAATACTACCAATGCCTGCAACTACGTCCGAGAGGAAGCCTCCCTCGATCATACGCGGCAAGACCTGCAGGTTAGCAAACGAGCCACCGCGCAGATGCATACGATACGGTTTCGCGCTACCATCACTGACAATGTAGAATGCCAGCTCACCTTTCGATGACTCTGTCCGCACAAAAACCTCGCCTTTGGGTGGGCGATAGCCTTCGGTGAAGAGCTTGAAGTGGTGAATCAGCGCCTCCATACTGCCGGTGATCTGCCACTTCGGTGGCGGCGCAATCTTTGGATCGGTGACACGGAAGTGGCCTTCGGGCAAGCCTTCGAGCGCCTGGTTCACGATCTTCAGGCTCTCATCCATCTCCAGCATACGTACGAGGTAACGATCATAGACATCACCATTGGAACCAACGGGGATATCAAAATCGAACTTCTCGTAGCCGCTATAAGGGAAGACTTTGCGGATATCCCACACGACGCCGCTGCCGCGCAGCACCGGGCCGCTTGCTCCATAAGCGATAGCGTCCTCCTTGCTGAGCACGCTGACGCCGCGTGTGCGTTCCAACCAGAGTTGATTGTTCGTCAGCAGATCATGATATTCGCGCAAGCGTTGCGGGAAGACGCGTGTAAACGTCCGTACCTTCTCGTCGAATCCTGGCGGCAGGTCAGCCTGTAAGCCTCCAGGACAGATAAAGCTGGTCATCATGCGGACACCGGACATGTGCTCGAAGATGTCCAGAATCATTTCGCGCTCGCGAAAGCAGTAGAGGAACATACTCATCGCTCCCAGATCGAGCGCGTGCGTTCCCAACCAAACCAGGTGGCTGGAGATGCGCTGCAGCTCTGCCAGTAGCACGCGCGTGTAGCGAATCTTGTCGTTGAGCTGATCCTCGATGCCAAGCAGTCTCTCGACTGCGAGCGAGTAAGCCAGGTTATTGCCGAGCGGCGAGAGATAATCCATGCGATCAGTCAGAACAAGCGCCTGGTGATACGTTTTCCCTTCAGCCGTCTTTTCAATACCAGTATGCAGGAAGCCGATGTCGGGTATCGCCTTGAGTACTGTCTCACCCTCGATGGTTAGCAGGAGGCGCAGAACACCATGTGTGCTGGGATGCTGCGGCCCCATGTTAATGGTCATCGTGTCGGAACGCATGCCGTCCTCTAGCAGTTGGCTCTCCTCGATAGTATAGGTGTTTTCTATTTCTTGCTGCTTCATTTGCTGTCCCTCTAGGCAGTTCCGTCTGTTTTGAGCGTTCCGGGTTCCTGATCAGGATTGACCTTGCTGCGACTCTCGTTCAGTTCACGCCCCTCAGGACTACGTAATGTCTGCCGATAATACTCGCCAACGCCAGGATCAAGAGTATACGGGACCTGTCCTCCCCAGTGCGGCTCAGGCAGATCAAAACCAGAGATTGGATAATCCTTGCGCAACGGATGCGTCGTCCAATCATCAGGCATCATAATGCGCCGTAGATCGGGATGGCCTGTGAATGTAATACCAAAGAGATCATATACCTCGCGCTCGTACCAGTTCGCCCCTGGCCAGACGCCTGTTACTGTAGGAACTGCCGGATGCTCTTCACCCCTCTGCCCCACACGCACTTTTAAGCGTATGAAGCTCTGATGAGCGAGAGAGAGAAGTTGATACACGACATCGAAACGCAGTGTTCGCTCAGGCCAGTCAACCGCTGTAACCGTTTCCAGAAAGTCATACTGAAGCTCACGCTTAAGATATGTACAGACCTGCACTAACTTCTCTGGCTGAAGAATCACTGTCTGCTCTTCGCGAAACTCGACCGTCTCCACAACTGCCTGGGGAAATTTGCCGCGCACCGCTTCAACTGTCGATGCTGCTGTTGTGACCATACAATATTCGTTCCTTATAGATAGGATGATACAAGTAGTGTGAATATACCGTTGAAGAGAACTTGCTACGCCTCGTCTGCCACAGGTCCAACCAGTTTCATGCCGCTTGCCTTCAGTGGATCGGGTGGATTGGGAATGCCTTCGCGAATTTTGCGCTGCAGCTCGTTGAAGCCAAACAACAGCATATCAGGTGTCGGAGGGCAACCGGGGATAAAGACATCAACTGGCACAATCTTATCGACACCCTGTACTACAGCATAGTTGTTAAAGACGCCGCCACAGGAAGCGCAGGCTCCCATCGCGATCACCCACTTCGGATCGGGCATCTGGTCATAAATCTGTCGCAGCACCGGAGCCATCTTAATGGAACAGCGACCAGCAACAATCATCAGATCTGCCTGGCGTGGTGAGGCACGATAAACCTCGGCACCGAAACGAGCCATGTCGAAGCGATTGCCGCTGGTAGACATCATCTCAATAGCGCAGCATGCCAGACCAAACAGCGCGGGCCAGAGCGAAGAGCTACGGCCCCAGTCGATCACCTTGTTCACCTGCGTCGTCAAAATACCGAAGCCACCATCTTTCTGATGGACATCCAGCGACTTACGCAAACGCGGCGTCTGCGTGTTCGAGTAGGTCTGGACCGGCTCCCAGGGATTCTTTACTCCCATGTGAATGCCCCCTTCCGCCATACATAGATATAACCAACGGCCAGAATTAGCAAGAAGACCAGCAGCTCAATCAGCCCAAAGAGTTGCAATTGACGGAGCAGCACAGCGAGTGGATAAAATGAGACAATTTCGATATCGAAAGCGATAAAGAGCATACCCGTCAAGAGATACTTCACGGGAAAGCGTCGGTGCGGCGCTTCGATCTCCTGAATACCGCATTCGTAGGGAGCCAGCTTCTCAGGTGTTGGCTTCTTCGGACCGAGAATGGACGTGACGACCATTACCAGCAAGCCAAAGAGAACAGCCAGCCCAACTAGAATAAAAATGGGGAGCGGTGTGCCCATAGCGCGGAACCCTTCATTTCTGTAGATAAGATATTACGGGACGGACACCTGGTAGCTAGTGTCCAAAGTACACTTCCTCATCAAATATCGTAGCATAGCAGAGGTGAGAAAGTCAAATAAAATGCGCGCTACACGTACTCTTTCACGTGGATTGTGTAAAGGGTATCCATCCGGCAAGGTTGAGTATGTGTACGTTTTCACGAAGCGTGTCTTAGAAGACACAAATACCATATTCAATTTCCTGGTTTCTGATTTTTTAGCTTCTTGACTTCTTAATAATCTCTACCTATACTATATATTTGATACTTACTTTATCTTATATAATGCAGGAGAGATCTTCATGGAACGATGGGAATATTTTGTATGGACAGTTAAAACTGCGGAAGACTACTTCAATGTAGATCAAGATACGCTAAACAAATTTGGAAATTGATGGATGGGAATTGGTAGCAAGTCTTCCAGTCAATGAAACGGGGTGGGGTCTTGGAGACCTATCTGGTGGTGTTCTTAGTGTAGAGCGATATCAAATTATCTTTAAGAGGAAATTGCCCTAGTTGTAGAATAGTTCTCATACTGCATTTGCGCTATGCAGCATGAGAGAAGAGTATAACATAACCCTCTCATCCTTTCAGCTCTTCGCTATCAAGCCATAGGCTCACCGGCCCATCATTGATCAGTGATACATGCATATGCGCCCCAAAAATTCCCCCTTGCACTATAACACCATGAGCTTGCAGTGCAGACTTGAAACGCTCTACCAGCGGCTGCGCAACAGTAGGAGCAGCAGAACGTGTGAAGCTTGGACGGCGACCTTTGCGCATGTCTGCATAAAGGGTAAACTGTGAGACGACCAGCGCCTGCCCACCTACATCAAGTAGTGAAAGATTCATCTTGCCCTCGCTATCCTCGAAGACGCGCAGGTGCACAATCTTGTCGGTGAGACCCTGTACCTGGATCTCACTATCCTCACGTCCAATCCCCAGAAGGATCAACAGCCCCGCATCTATCTTGCCAACAACCTGCCCATCCACCATGACGCTCGCCTGGCTCACACGCTGTAGTAACGCTCGCATAGCTTCTCCTCGTTGCTTTTCTATCTCCCAAAGAAGCGCTCAAGAAGTATATCACACCCATCCATCAGGAGGCGAAAATTTCTTTTCGTCAAAACTACCTCCCAGAGCAGATCCCGGCTTTACAATAAATGGAGCAAATAAGCAAAGCAAAACATCTCTCACCTCCTAACTAACGCGATCTGTGCGCGCGTTCTCCCAACGAATACACGTTTCCTTGCTCCTTTTTGCACAAAAAAACGTGCACATGGCGTTAACTACCTCTCAATGACCGATCCTCTCTCGATTTGCTTCCATAAAACCAGGAAGGACAAAACAAATCCTAAACGTTGTTCACTCTGAACTTGACGAATGAATATTAGTAACATACAATTAATAAGTGATTTTGTGATGTCAGAGATAAAGGAGTTACCTATGCCAGATACATCTATGCCAGCGGGAACACGCATTGGACACGTGCACCTCAAGGTCGCGAACATTGAGCGCGCGATTACATTTTATCGAGACTACTTAGGCTTCGACCTGATCACTAATCTTGGTAAAGCCGCATTTCTCTCTGCGGGAGGCTACCACCATCACATCGGCCTCAATACTTGGGAGAGCAAGAACGGCTCGCCACCTCCTTTTGGAACGACAGGCCTGTATCATTTCGCAATCAACTATCCGCAGCGTCGCGATCTAGCCGTTGCTCTCAAACGCTTGCTCGACCGCGGCTGGTCGATTGATGGTGCATCCGATCACGGCACACATGAAGCAATCTACCTGCACGACATGGACGAGAATGGACTCGAACTGGCCTGGGACCGCGCGCCGGAAGAGTGGCCGCGCCGGAATGGAGTACTCATAGTTGGTAGTGCACCGCTCGACTTCGCAGGTCTACTCGGCGAACTCGGCGAGGGAGAGGCGACAAAATATCTAGAGGTTTTGTCTGCTTATAAGTAATAGCATTCGGAAGCTTCAGGAGTTAAAGCAGGGAAGACGGTGAGCCATCCGTTGGAAACTTGATGCCTTTATAGACTGCAGAGACAGGAATATGCACGTCAATGCTCGCAAGGTCGATAGAGGCATCAAGTCCGTAAGCGCGGAAAGTCCAGAGATCTTTCTTCTCACGCCGAAAAAGGTGAGTGTTAGGAGCATCGACGGAGACAAGGACATACTCCTGTTCAGCATCCCTAAGCAGTCTCTCTATATCTACAAAACCAAAAAATCTCAAGAGAAGGTTCTCTTTTCTCTACATTTTTACAGATTTCCCTCTTGTCACCTCCTTCTGAAAACGCTATCATAGATATAGGCGTTCAGCAACGCTACTTCCACATTTTGAAGAAGGATTATTCATGCATCATAGATTAGCTTTAGCCCCCGCGCACCTTCCGCCTCGTACTGGGCTGGCGCGTTTCCTGGATGCCTGTGCTTTACGGGAGCCAGATGCCACACCGGTCTGGTTTATGCGCCAGGCTGGTCGCTGCCTGCCTGAGTACCGTGCTATGCGCAAACACTACGATATGCTCACGATGGTTAAAACACCTGAGCTGAGTACTCAGGTAACGTTGATGCCCATCACCACCTTCGGCGTCGATGCCGCCGTTATCTATGCCGACATCATGCTCCCACTAGAGGATATGGGAATCTCGCTGGAGATCCAGGAGAACGTTGGCCCCGTGATTCATAATCCTATCCGTACTATGCAGGATGTGGAGGCTTTGCGCGTTCCCAGCAGCGAAGAGATGACGCCTTTCCTGATGGAGACGATTCGCATGGTCGGGCATGAACTGGCAGGGAAACAGGCTGTACTTGGCTTCGCCGGCGCACCCTTTACGCTCGCTTGCTATATGATCGAGGGACGGCCTTCGCGCGATTACCGCCTGGCAAAGACCATGATGTACGGCGAGCCACAGATATGGCACGTACTGATGGAGAAGCTCACCACCGTTATTTCGGCCTACCTCGTCGCGCAAATTAATGCTGGTGTTGATGCTATACAGCTCTTCGATAGCTGGATCGGTGCGCTGAGTCCAAGCGTCTATCAGCGCTACGTTCAGCCCTATGTGCGCCGCATCTTCGAGGCGGTCAAAAGGACGAACACGCCCTCGATCCACTTTGGCACTGGCACAGCCTCACTCCTCGAAGCGATGACCGCCGCCGGTGGCGACGTCATCGGTCTTGACTGGCACGTAGATCTGGATGATGCCTGGAGACGCGTCGGCTTCGATCATGGCGTGCAGGGAAATCTTGATCCTGCGCTCTTACTAACCTCCTGGCCGGTTATAGAGCAGGGGATGCACGACGTACTGAAGCGAGCCGCCCAACGACCGGGCCACATTTTTAACCTCGGCCACGGCGTCCTTGCCCAGACCGATCCTGCCCTCCTACGCCAACTCGTTGACGCCGTACACGAAGCGTCCAAACGGAGCTAATACAAATGAACGAATTAGACCAGCAACCAGCAGCCATTTATGACGAGAGAAATAGGGGCCAGATTCATCGCGCCCGTAACGGCCAGCGCACAGGCCTCGCACGTTTCCTCGACGCCTGCTCGTTGCGCCAGCCAGATGCCACGCCGGTCTGGTTTATGCGCCAGGCGGGAAGCTGCGTGAGAGAATACCGCGAACTGCTGCAAAAATATGACGTTCTAACGATTGCAAAGACGCCCGAACTGGCCTCTGCCGTTGCCTTGATGCCGGTACGCACCTTTGGCGTCGATGCAGCCGTGCTCTACGCCGATATCATGCTGCCAACCGAGCCAATGGGTATCTCCTTCGAGATCAGGAGCAGCGGCCCCTTCATCCACAATCCGCTCCGCAATTTCAGCGACGTGGAAGCACTGCGCATCCCCGGTGGTGAAGAGTCAGCTCCCTTTGTGCACGACGCTATTCGTTTGCTGCGCCGTGAGCTGGAGGGGAAGACAGCGATTATCGGTATCGCCGGCGGTCCCTTCACGCTTGCCAGCTACCTGATCGAAGGCCAGCCCTCGCGCGACTATCGACTGGCGAAAGCGTTTATGTATAGTCAGCCTGCCGCCTGGCATCTCTTGATGGACAAAATCGCGACAGTGATCACAGAGTACCTCGTCGCGCAGGTTCATGCAGGTGCTGATGCAATTCAGCTTTTTGACAGTTGGGTAGGAGCGCTAAGTCCCAGTGCTTATCGCAGCTTTGTCCTTCCTTACACACAACGCATCTTCCACGCGGTAAAGGAGACGGACGTGCCATCGATCCATTTCGGCACCTCAACTGGTGCTCTGCTAGAGGTCATGACAGAAGCGGGTGGTGACATCATCAGCGTAGACTGGCGCGTTGACCTGGATGATGCCTGGGCAAGAATCGGCTACGACCGGGGCATACAGGGCAATCTTGATCCAACTGTAATGCTCGCTCCCTGGCCCGTTATCGAGGCAGGGGTGCAGGATGTCTTGAGCCGAGCTGCTCAGCGCCCTGGACACATCTTCAACTTCGGCCACGCCGTGCCTCCTGTGCAGGACGAAGGCCTGCTTCGCGCCCTGGTCGATAAAGTTCATGAGAAAACACAAAGGTAAAAAGAGGTATATATGCAAGAGAACAGACACGTTGGTGTCATTTTGATGACCTATGGCTCACCTGCCACGCTCGACGATATTCCGGCCTACATCAAAAACGTCTACGGTGGGCGCGAACCATCAGAAGAGGTCCTGACCGAGTTTCGGCGGCGTTACGATCTCATTGGCGGGTCCCCATTGATCCGCATCACAAACGAGCAGGCAGCAGCGCTGCAAGACGAATTGAATCGCAAGAGCACGGACGGAACGACGTATAGTGTTGTTGCAGGTATGCGCTTCTCCCCACCCTTCATTGCGGACAAGGTCGTTGAAGTCGCGCAAGGAGCGCATGAACTCGTTGGAATCATCATGTCACCGCAATACTCGCCCATCATCATGAGCGGCTACGTACGTACGTTGAAAGAAGCGGTCGAGAAGCTGCACCGACAGGACCTGCACCTGCACATTTCCACCGACTG
Source organism: Ktedonobacteraceae bacterium (assembly GCA_034431765.1). GTDB lineage: Bacteria > Chloroflexota > Ktedonobacteria > Ktedonobacterales > Ktedonobacteraceae > DASYAN01. The sequence goes on from DAOUDD010000012.1 coordinate 20,239, forward strand.
GCACCTGCAAACCTTCTTCTTGCAAGCCCTGGCTGAGCGTGTGCAGCAGGCGCTTGAGCGTATGCCCGCCGACGTACGCGAGCGCATCCCAGTACTGCTGACCGCACATAGCATGCCCAAACGTGTGATTGAGAACGAGCCTGGCTACATCTCCGATCTTAAAGAGACGGCAGCCGCAATTGCACAGCTCGCCAATCTGCCTGAGAAGCGCTGGATGTTCTGCTACCAGAGCGCAGGCCACACCCCTGAAGAGTGGCTCAAACCTGACTTTGCCGATGTCATGCCTGAACTACAGCAAGCTGGACAGACACACGTCCTGATCGCACCGGTACAATTCCTGGCTGACCACCTGGAAATTCTCTACGATATCGAAATTGGCGCACGCGAACAGGCCGAAGAGCACGGCATTCAATTTGCCCGCACCGAGTCTCTCAACACCTCGCCACTCTTCATTCAGGCCCTTGCCTCCGTCGTCCACGACACACTAGCTCGCGAAGAAGTCGTCGTTTGACGCCGTAAGGGATATACGTTGACTCGGAAATATGAGTCAACCCGACCTTGATATGGTGGATGAACGTGAGAGAATGCTGACGCAGTGGGCGCTCTGAAGATGCTGCCCCTCTCCACGATGATGAATCGGGAGTAAGGGCAAACGGAAGGTATCGTCTTATTGTCTCAGCCCCCCGACCGGCTGCTCTGGACCGACAAGGAACGCACGCGGTTCACCGCTATGGGGAGAGGTGGCATCTACAGAACGTCCAAGACGCATCAAGAGGAATTTGCTTTTGGAGCAAAAAGTATCAATTCTTCTCGTACTTCTCTCGATGCTCTTGTTGGAGAAGCTTGTATTCGGGATCATTTTTTGCCAGCAGATATTTCTCGTAGAAGATGCGTGCAGACTGTGCTTTTTCGTTGTCTTGCCAATTGGCCTCTTGTGGACGTTTCTGTTTACGGGCGAGTTTTTGCGCCTCTGGCGTCTCTTGTTTCTGCGGGTTTTTCTCGTATTTCTGGCCGGAGCGATGGTTGGCGTAGCGACGTGAGCGCGTGTAGCCCATTTGCAGAAATTTGCGTGCCATGTCCATGCCAACAAAATCGCGCTGCTCTTTGTATTGCAGGAAAAGCTGGTAGATTTTCTCGGAGGATTCTCGCGCAATCTCCGGTGTTCTAAAGCGCCAGTGCGGGAGAATCTCCGACTTGTATGGCTCGACTAACAGGACACCCTGCTCGCCCTTGCCAATACGATAGAGCTGTGGATTCTCCCTAAAGTCCGTATGCTCAAAGTCTAGCGTGTAGTCAAACGTCATCGTTACAGCTCTTTTGTATACTATTGCTAATCATGCGAAGTTCTTAATCATCTAACAAGTATACTATAGCAAAGTGACGAAACGGATGCATGTTTTTGAGACACTTTCAATCATCAAGCTCAATCGAAGATTTCTCGATAGAGATCGAACAGAGCATTGGCGCGCTCCAGTTGTCGATCCCCCTCCTCATCTTCTTTCTGTCGATAAGACTCGCGTGAGAGGTTCGAGTAATAATGGGCAATCCCGAAGCCATAGCGGAACGGCTCTAACGCAGGCACAAGCATAACACCGCCAGTAGGAAGATATTGTGACCAGGTATGCACATGCTGTGTCATTCGTTGCACCTGCTCTTTCTGCTTCTGCACAAGTGCTGGACCAAGATATTGCAAAGCTTCACGACCTAACATAGTAGAAAGATCAGGCAGTTGTTGTTGAAGCAAGGGAACTTCGATCTGCTCATGTTCACCAGCATCATCCAGATAATATTCGTCACGCAAATTGCCGTACATATAGCTGAAGGCATACAGCGGTTGAAGGATGCGACAGGAAGTCTCAGCCCAATGGAGATGGTTGTGCCAGGCTTGTAGAAAGGGGAGTTCTACGTCTTTAGAAGACTTATCAGGATTAAGGTAGGCCGAGTCATAGTATAGTTCTAGCTTCCCAAGCGTTTGTAAGGGTTTTGAGACACGCATTGGAAACTGTGCGTTGGGTTGTAACGTCATCTGAATGGGTAAATTCCTATCGTAGACTTCAAGGGTGCCCCGACCGTATTGTGAAACTTTTTCTAGCCATTGTTGCACGGTTCCGTCAAATTCTTCACCCTCTATTCCAAAACCGGCAAAACCTGGAGTCGTTTGAAGTTGTTCTTCCCAACCTATAGCCTGTTTATTTGTAGAAAGATAAGGCTGATAGCTCAATCCATAAAGCCAGAATGCGTGCAGTATCTTTGTATACCACTCAGTTGTGGCTGCTCGTGGCTCAAAGTAGGCGGTGAAATAAAGGCCATCACCAATCATGAAAATTCCTTTCCCAACTTATCATTTCTCATGTAATGATTATTCAAGGTGTTGTAGGGCTAGTACAAGAATTTGACCGAGCTTTTATGATAATCACATGTGAAGGATCTCCCAAAGCGTTTTTTGCCTTACTTACAGCAAGAGCAAAATTATCTTGCATGGATTGAGGGCTACCATCAGGTGGTTCTTCAAGGAAAACGTAGGCAGTACTTGCTCCCCCTGGCAGTTTCTTCAACATTTGTACTTGTCTTTCTATACTGCTGACTTTATTAGCGCCCCCTACTTCGATATGTTTTCCATCTATAGTTACAATATCAACATCACCCTTGATTGACTGCCACTGCGCTTTTTCAGCATCTGTTAAGTGATTATATTCTGCTTGTGTCAGATAATGTTGTCCTGAAGCATCTGAGAACAAACTGGAGCCATATTCGGCTACATTAAGAGGTCCTCCTGATATTGATGCCGGAATAACAGGGCTTCCATTACCATCCTCTCCATCCAATGCTGTAACAGCACGTATAACACGTATATAGCCAGTCAGGTTTCCTTCGTCAATATTCTTTGGCATAGACATGCCACCAAGATTGAAACCTGTTTCTTTTTTAACAAGCATCGCTAAAGCATACCAGAAAGAGTCTCTAGGAGGATTATTCCAAGCAACCTTATCATTAGGATCGTAGTATTGGTCCCAGTGGCTCATAAGATTGTCGATTTCTTGTTTTGAAAAGCCCTGACATTCCATGGCTTTGACGACTGCAGCAGCTCTAGCGAGAGCAAGTGCAATCTGCTCTGGGGTAAGTCCTTTGGCTTTCAAGGCTTGCTCTATTCTTGTACGCCAGGGTGTTAATGCAGCGTCGTTCCCCCAATCCAGAGGGATTGTTGTGGCTGGGGCAGTAGTGAGTATAGGTGTATCACCTGAAAGCAGTATGCCACCGGCTGCGAGAGCTCCAAGGGTAAGCGCATAGGGTAGTGCGGCTTCTGCTAACGCGGTTGCTGAGGCGAGTGCGGTGGCAAGGGCTGTTGTTATAGCCTCTATCGAGATCACTGAGCCTCCTGCCTCTATAACCGCAGCAGGAACGGTGACAGGCGCTGTTGTACCTCCGCTAAAAAAGAAAACGCCTAATGTGATCGCTAGTGACCCAAGGAGAACACCTAGAGCAATCTGTGCCGTGAGAGCAATGTCAAAATTGTTGCCCATTGTCTGATGCGCTAAAGAGGCGAAAGCAAGATGATCTCTGATGTCCTTCAGATCATCTAGTGCTTGTGCTGCTGTGGTATGGTATGCGTCACTACCTGCACCTACATAGGCCAGTTTGAACGTAGGCAGGCTGTTGTTTAGCTTCGTATGTAGATCATCAGTGCTGGTGTGATACGCAGAGAGTTTGTTTTTCCCATCCTCAAGAGGGTGAGGAGGAGTGATATATTTACTGACTGCTTCATATATCTGCCGAACTTGATTGACTAAACTGTCGTACTCGCTTCGTAAAAAGCCTGGAACGTGATGCTCAAATTGTTCAAGTTTGGTGAGTAACTCCAGGGCATCCATGCGTTTTCCTCCTCTTCATCTGGAAGAATAACAATACACTAGCTTTAGGAAAGATGAACGTTCCTGTCTTTAGGATGCATTTTTTGAGCTATTTGTTGGTCTGCATCATAATAGTTATCTTTTGCGGTTGTAAGATGCTTTCCTAACTTGTCGTGTACGTCTGCATGGTCGAGCAGTGTTGCACGAAAATTTTTCCACCACTCCTGGTAATGCAGAGCATGATCCTTATCAAGCTTTTCAAGAATAGTAGTGTGCTGAGTATCAAATTGGCTTACAACTTGCTTTAATCCATCACAAATATCCTGGTGTATTTTCACTTGATCTGCGAATACGTCATGCGAGGGAACTTTTATCGTATCCATGAACATATCTCCTACTCAACAAGAAGATTTTATAGCGAAACTTATCTCTTTCGTCTTCCCTACCACATTAGGTATGCTATACATGCATCTTTGTCTTCGCTAGTATAACAAAATGCCTTGTATTTTTCTACAATTTTGAAGAGAGATTCTTGCGATATTTCTTAAAGTATGTCACAGAGTAAAAAAGATTCTCTATACTATTTCTGGTATGTCGAGTTGCCTGAATATCTACTCTACATTTTCCTACCGTGCTTGTGAAGCACTCAGACCTTGAGCTTGGCGACTCCACCATTCGTGGTCGAGCACTGCGAAGTGCAGGGTGTTCCACCAGCGACTCTTCATCCACTCGCTCTCGCGCTGCCGGCCCTCGAAGGTCATACCGATCTTCTCAAGGACGTGTGCGGAGGCTGTGTTCTCTTCGATGCAGTAGGCCCAGATGCGGTGCAGTTTGAGCTGGCGAAAGCCGAACTCCAGCAGCGTTCGCGCCGCCTCGGTTGCGTAACCCTGGTTCCAGTAGCGATTGTCGATTTCGTAGCCAAGGTCGCCAACCTTCGCATGAGCTGATTGCATACGCAGTCCACAGTTGCCGATCAGTTGGCCATTCTCGCGTAGCACAATGGCGAACTGGTATTTCTTGCGGGGCAGTTCGCGGCCCCAATCCATAAACATGCGCACAAACGAACGAACATCGGGTTCTGTTCGATAGAGCCAGGGATTATAGCGTAGGTAGGCGGGGTCAGACTGATACTCTAACACTGCTCGCCAGTCATTCTCTTCAAACTCGCGCATATATAGACGCGGACTTGTTAGAAACATACAGATTTCCTTACATTCAGATAAGCAAAGCCAGGCACTTCCTCTCAGTCAGATGAGCCCCGTTTCTGAATGCGTAACATACTAATCTCTTTATTACTCGATACCCAGATCCCAGGCCTGCTGGAGATCGGCACGCGAGAAACATTTAAAAGCCATTAAAGTATGAGTTTTTGTGATGGCGGATAGACTCTGCATATGGCTCGTAACGACATCTGCCAGGCCCTCGTATTCCGGCACACGGAGCAAAGCCACCAGGTCATACTCGCCAGTCACTGAGTAGACTTCGGCAACTCCTTCGATTTCTAGCAAGCGTTGAGCCGTCTCGTTGACCTGGCCTCGTTGCACGTTGATCAGGACCACTGCACTTACCATTTTATAAAGCCTTTCTTCATATTTTCTCGTGTCTTTCTCGCATATTTCTACGGCATTGTACAAAAGATACAGTATCTACCGGGTAGACAATGTCTGGAATGTCATGTGTTACGCTAAGAATTCTCGCACAAGCCTAGTGGCAGTTGCAAGCATCTGCGCACTCCCTGCGGGTCCTGAGATTCCGTCGATCCAGGTGATGCGTGAGTCACGGCGAAACCAGGTGAGCTGTCTGCGTGTGAAGTCATGGATAGCGTATTTGAGACGTTGCACCATCTCGGCCTCGCTTGCGAACTCACCATGTAAAAAGCGGCTGATGAAACGATACTCCAGGCCCAGATCCTCCAGTCGTTGTGCACTAACACCGTGTTCCAATAGATTGCGCACCTCCTGCACCATTCCCTGCTGCATTCGCTCATCGACACGTGTGTCGATGCGTGAATAGAGTACCTCGCGCGGCCAGGCGATGCCAAGCAGCAGGCAACGGTAGAGTGGTGAGGAGACGCCGCGCTGCTGGGAGAAGGGCTTGCCAGAGATAAGGCAGACTTCGAGGGCACGAATTACGCGGCGCGGATTATTGCGGTCAATGTTCGCTGCACTCTGCGGGTCCAGTCTCTCCAGTTGCACTAACAGGTCCACGAGGGGACGTGCTTCAAGCTGTGTTCGCAGTTCAGGCTGTGGTGGGATATGCGGTATGTCAAAATGATCAACCACTGTTTGAATATAATGTGGGGAGCCACCAACCAGAAAGGGCTGCTGTTTGCGTGCCAGAATGTCATTGATAGCGGCAATCGCGTCGTGTTGAAACTGCGAAACAGTGTAGACCTCTTGCGGCTCTACAACGTCCAGCAGGTGATGTGGGACCAGCGCACGTTCCTGTGGCGTGACCTTTGCGCTACCAATGTCCAGGTAGCGATAGACCTGGCGCGAGTCGGCTGAGACAATTTCGCCGTGCCAACGCAGCGCCAGATCAATACCTAAACCGCTCTTTCCCGACGCAGTTGGGCCGAGAATAACAACCAGCTTCGGTAATGATGTAGGCGATGTATCCGAAACGTTCTGCTCCTCCACGACAAATCCTTACTATGAACGACGAAGCGGCATTTGTGTCTGATTGACACGCCAGATCAGAGCTACTGCTGCTGCCAAACCTAAAAATGGTCCAACCGCTGCAAAGCATCCTACAGCCAGGCCACTTGTTAACATAAAACCAAAGATTCCACCTAACAGAAGAATGAAAAACAGTACCATCCCACGTGCATATCCAGCTTTTCTCATAAAGAGAGTCAAGCGTGTCACTACTGTAGAGGATATAGTTGTCTGCGTGCCGATAGCTGCTCCCGCAGCCGCAATAAGGACCGAGAGCAATATCTGTATTGCACCTCCTGAAGTTCCTGGTAGGAGGAGTTGCCAGATTGTTCTACTTAAACTTAAACTGAGCAGCGAGCTACTGAAGCCAATAATGACACGATCCAGAAATTTAAGCTCTTTCCAATTGGAATCCAGTTTTGTAAGCAGTGCCCCTATGGTGGTGCAAGGGGCGAGGCCCCAGATGGTAATGCTGAACAGCCAGAGTTTATGCAGCGGCTCTGGTAAGCTAGCGGAGATCAGTGTGTACCAGAGGCTAGCAACCATGCAAGCTGCGACGAAGGCCAGGCTATAGCGAGTCAAGAGTTGTTGACGAGGGGTAAGCAGGTATGGCGTCCAGCTTTGCTGCGTGTCCATCTGTCCATACTTGGCGACCCATTCCCGCTCCTGCTCTGTAGCCGGCTCTCTGGGCTTAGGTACCTGTGAGATCTGTCGCACTTGCTGTATCTGTTGTACTTGCTGTACCTGTGAGCTTTCACCGATAAGCATGTTCAGATCCGCCACATCCACATCATCTTCGTCATCATCATCTTCAGGTGAGATGGTCTTTCCCGGACGGCGTGCCTGTAAAGAATACCCCTGAATATCTGCCTCAATCGCGACGGAAACCTCAGGGATACGCTCATCTTCGGGCGAGACGAGAATTGCACCTCGATAGTGTGTATAGGGGCGGAGTTGCGTTGCATGGACGCGTACCGTTACACAGGTTGTCACACCGTCGAAGTCGGCTCGATCCACACGAATCCAGGATTCCATCGAATGAAGCGTGCCACGAACACGTCGCCCGTCATTTCCCTCGATAGTTACAGTCAGAGGAACCGAGTTACCGGGGGGATACACTGCCCCAAAGTCAAGAGTGCGTGGGCTGACGAGCAGGGATGTAGCGGGCGCGATAGGTGTCATCTGTGAACTGGATTGAGAACTTACTGTCTGTTCCAGCACTGCCGCGCGCTTCTCCCATGGAGTTGCTTGTCCTATCGGCACCACTGGCTGCGAGTAGTTGCGCAGGCCTCCATGAGGTCCAAGCACCAGACGTATAAATTGTTCAACCGCATTGTATGCATTCACCTGCATATCGCGGATATGCAGAGTCTCCTCACCCAGCTCTTCCTCGCCCATCTCAAACAACCAATCCGCAATCTCGCCTGATTCCAGATATTCTGCTGCCTCCTCTGGATAGAGGCCACACAGTTCGGCCAGCTCTTCCGGCCCGGTTGCCGATGCGCCGCTCTCAAACGTAAAAGAGGCCGCGCCGAGTAGCGCACGGCGGAACGCCGCTGCATCCTCAAAGCGGTCAGAGGGTTCCAGAGCTGTTGCCTTCTCCAAAGCACGAGCGACAGGCAAAGAAACCTGTGGATTGATAGCGCGAATATCCTTCGCCTTGACGCCGAAGCCCTGCTCGGAGAAGCGATTGGTAAGCAGGTGAGCGAGCGTCATACCGAGCGCATAGATATCCGAGCGCTCATCCGTCTGCACCGTTCCATACTGTTCGGGAGGAGCGTAGCCGGGAGTACCGAGCATCTGTGTATCTGTAGCGCTGGTTGAACGAAAGAAGCGTGCAATACCGAAATCAATAAGCTTAATATAGCCCTGACGGGTTAGCATAATATTGCCAGGTTTCATATCGCGAAAGATAATAGGAGGATTCTGGCTATGGAGATATTCCAGCACCTCACAGAGCTGATCTGCCCATGTCAGGACACGCTTTTCTGAGAAAGGGCCACCATTGCGCTCCAGAAGATCTTCTAACGTTTTCCCATCGATATATTCCATCACGAGAAAGTAGCGCTGATTTTCTGCAAAAAAGTGTGTAAACGCAGGCAGGTAGGGATGGCTGAGCACGGATAGCATTTTCGCTTCAATTTTGAAGTTTTTGATAGCCTGAGCTTGTTCCTCTGGAGGGACCATTGAGAGGCTCATCTCCTTGATAGCGCAAGTCGTCCCCTGACGTTTCATATCCTTTGCCTGATATACCGCACCCATGCCCCCCTTGCCAATAACTTTCACAATAACATAGCGTCTATGAAGCAGAGTGCGCGGGCCAAGCTGGCCGGTATTGTGAGTATTCCCTCGCTCGCCGATTGTGAACCCCCATCTTTTCTCTACAACTGTCCCAGATATAATATGCTTTTCAGTATAGCATACCACCCCTGGAACATACTACCTACGAGGAAGAAGTATAGTGCAGAAGCGATCTCTGCCAGAGTCCAATCGAGAAAAAGCATCCCCACCCCAATTATCTGCTCTCCTATCTATTTAGACGGGCAAAGCCGTCATTATGTAAAACGGGCCAGCGATCCAATTCATAGCATAGATATGCCAGTAGTTTTGAAAAGAGAAAAAATACTCCCGTATGGAGATAACTCTACCGAAAAAGAGGGCTAAACCTGTTGACAAATGTGGCGAGTAGGTGTAATATACCCAGCGTAATCCTACACGATGCCCTCGTGGCGGAATGGTATACGCAGCAGGTTGAGGGCCTGTGCTCGTAAGGGCGTGGTGGTTCGAGTCCACTCGAGGGCACCCAGAAAAAGTATCCAACACATCTTCTTCTCATTGGATGCTTTTTCTCTCTAAAGAGAGCAACCAAAAAAAGAAATATGGGCGACTAGCTCAGTTGGTTAGAGCGGCTGCTTTACACGCAGTAGGTCTGGGGTTCGAATCCCTAGTCGCCCACCCGAAATGGCTTGAGAAGCCCATTCATAGCAAAGAGCAAGAGAGTTATGGATGGGCTTTTTCGTGTTTGAGAACAACTATCTGTTTAGAACGACTGCTGATTTTTTAAGTCTCTTTCACTTCACCAGTTAGTGAGGCTCTACCTGATATCCCGTATATGGGATTTTTCCATGACATGTACTCGTGTAAAGAACCCTTTGAGTACGAGGAACGAAGTATTTAGACTTTTTGTAGTAGCTTCTAAAGCAGCCACTCTATTTTCACATTTAGCTAACCCTTCGATTTAGCCTTCTCAAACCTGCTTGCCATACTCCCCAGGTATACTAATGATAGTGGAATAATGACACTTGTGCTGTACAAAATCTTTGGTAGGCGAGTAGTCTAGCATGTACATGAAAAGAAATTCTGTAATCTCCTCACCTGCTATGAAGCATAGAGGTATAGTTGTAAATGCTTTTCGTATAGAACTACAGCCGTGGGGAGAAGGCTTTATTGCTACAAGTAGCATATCCGACATTTATGAAGCAGGAGCTAATCCTGAAGAAGCGGTTCTGAGCTATCTTTCGTCTCTGATTGCTGAGCTTGTATGGTTTGAGGAGCATAAAGAACAGCTATCAGATGCTTTACTGCAAGATCTTAAGAAGCTTCACTTTTATGTGCGCTTAGCGTGAAATATTTGTAAGAGCAACAAAGTTTAGCTCCCAATTGTGGATAACTCTGTGGACAAATGTTCTAGATTGTGGATAACTTCCCATAAACATCTCAATGTGACAGATCTGTAACACTTTCTCCATACTTTTCACTCTCTCTGGCAGTATACTGTGTTTAGACACATGCACAGCAAGTCGCTCCTCTTTGTTCGATAAGCTGCGCATAAATAGGTATTCTATAGCTTGATTTGTAATTGATTTCATGCGATCCTTTTAACAGGCATTTATAGTGGATAATTGGACTTATTCTACAGGTAAAAGGTGGGTAAAGAGATGTCATTTGAACAACAGCAATCCTATGAGTCACAACAGACACGAACCAATGCTCAGGAAGCATCGTATCAACCGCGTCCAGTGAATGATCAGACCTATACACCACATCAGCTCAATAACGATCCTCGTGAGCAGCCAAATTTTATAGTGAACAGGCAGCAAAAGCAGCAGGGAGGCGAGAAGTTGCGTCCTCAATATCTGAGGCGCAGGAGCAGAGGTCTATGGTCGCTGCTTGGGGTTGTGCTGTTGCTTCTCCTGATCGGCGCTGGCTTGCTCACGCTAGGACAGTCGCGCATGGTCAGTAGTGATCTGGCAACACGCACGTTTGCTGTAAGTGGACAGGATGCACTGGTAGTGGATGGAGGAGCCGGCAATGTGCATGTTCACCAGGGGCAGAGCAATCAGATTGTGGTTCAGGGCAGAAAGCAAGGTCGTGGCTTCTTTACTAATCTCAACGACTTGCAGGTGAAGTACACTCAAGATGGCAATACAGTCACTGTCTCAGTTCCTCGTTCTGAAGCGTTTTTAGATTCTAAGTGGGTTGATCTCGATATTGCTGTTCCAACCACAACCGACCTTACGGTTCGTAGTGGTTCAGGGGATATGAAAATTGAGGATGTTTCGGGAAAGACTGCTATTCAGACGGGCAGTGGTGATATCCAGTTGCAAAATGTGACTGGTGAAGCGACGCTTTCGAGCGGCTCAGGTGATATGAACATCGTGCAAACACACTTCAATGGGCAGAGCAGTATCAAAACGTCAAGTGGGGATGTCTCTTTCGATGGAACCTTTGATGAGGCTGGGACATATGATATAGAGTCAGGTAGCGGAGACATCAAAGGCAGCAATCTTGCGGGACTGGTGACGCTGCGTACAAATTCGGGAGATGTAGAGCTACACCGGGTGTCATTGCGCGGATCATCTTCGTTAAGAACTGGAAGTGGAGATATTCACTTCGATGGTTCTCTTAGCGCTGACGGCGGCTATACAATGGAAACAGGGAGTGGTTCGGTTGAGGCTACGTTGCCTGCAAGTTCAACGGTTCGTGTCTCTACTACCACGGGTTCAGGCTCCGTTCATAACGATTTTGCTAACGTACGCGAGGGTAATAGCTCATCTCCCACACTCTCAATCCGTACTGGCAGTGGTAATATCACCGTGCGTAAGGAATAGAGTAGTAGAAGCTCTGGAAATATAAAGAAAAGAGGAGGCTCTCTATGAGCCTCCACAAAAAATTTTTGTTACTGCTTACGCTCCGAATCTTTCGTCTCCTGTGAAGATGGCTTGGCACTTTGATTTTTTGGCTGTTTGGGAAGGTCAGTTTGAATCTGCTGGGCCTGTGGGCCTGCTAGATCGGGTTTGCCCTCACTATCATACTGCCCTTGCCCATACTGTCCTTGATTACCCTGCGCCCCGTACACGTCCAGTTTTTCCTGTTGCTTTTGTTCTTGTGGATTCTCTTGCGGCTCTGCCATTGTAACTCCTCGCTATTCTTCAGATTGTCTACTTTCTGGTACGAAGCAACAGCTTCGAGAGATACAAGTGCTTGTTTTCCTGCAAAGGGGCTAGCAAGCCTGGTTGAGAACCTTTTCAACGACCTGCAAAAGCTCTTCTGAGTGCCAGGGCTTATAGAGTCCGAGCAGGTTGCGCGCCGCCATCTCTTCCTGCGGAAGTGCAGCACTGAGCATAAGTGAGGGGAGATCTTTCCATTGCTCCTGCGCATGAACCAGATCGTATAATTCAATGCCATTCCGCCCTGGAAGTTCATAATCAAGCACAAGCAAGGCGGGCTGATATTCTTCTAGTGCCTCCAGGAGCCGTGAGCCATCCGTCAGATGCACAACCTGATACGAAGCACGCTCCTCCAGCGTGCATTTCATAATTTTATTAAAAATATATTGGTCTTCTACATGTAGCACAACTTGTTGCTTACATGTATGATTGTCAAGCGTTTCTTCTTTCTGCTGCATAGAACATCACCATTACTACATATTTCGTTCATAGCGTCTCGACACTACTAGTATAAGCCATTACCTATCCTTTGTCGAGTATGCGATAATTTCTTAGTACTATCCGGTATATTCAGGTGTATTTCTGTATATTCGTGTATGTCCATCTATGTGCTTGCTTAATAGAAAGCAGTAAAATGTATATTTTGTGTATTTCTACTGCTATTTCTTTACAGTAAATGGGGAGACGTGTCAGAATGCAGGATATCATGTGAGTCCCAGCAAGCTTTTAAACGTTTCGCTATAGCCAGCCCCTCAGCTTGATAATTCCAGGCTTTCCAGTGTTCAACATGGCCCTGTAAATGATGTGGTATTGCCATGGCAAGAGCATAACCTCCTGCTGCTATGGCCGATTCGCGTAGTGCCGCCATGTTAGTAACGACCTGCTCAACTGTTTTAGCGTGATACTGTATATAGAGGAAGCCGTTCGCTAGATCGACAATATACCTGCATTCTTTCAACTGTTCTATCTGTTCCTCTATATAAGTAGGCAATTTGCTTGCAGGAATACCAATGCGTAACAGGAGAGCTTCTTTTGGGGTGTCGCTCAGGTACTCCGACCAGAGCTGAGTACCCGTCACTGTTTGGACTTCATGAGCAACGGATGCGCCATTTTCTTTGAGGATCGCCTGTACCTGAGCCAGCTCAGCCTGTACATCTTCAGCTAGCCCTTCGGCTGTATATGCTAGAAGATATGGACTGTGCAAGTTGTTCTCTCCTACGTAGTCTTTACAAAGTACAATTGCTGAGGCTGTCAGCGTCAGCGCTGTCATCCTCATGCCCAATTGCAGCCCTTGCTGTATGCTTGCTACCGGAACCAGTAGTGTTTGTATACTGCGAGGTGGAGCTACTATTTTTAACGAGACATCGCAGAGTAGACCTAGCGTTCCATACGAACCGACAAAGATTCTGGTGAGGTCGAAGCCGGCAACGTTTTTGACAAGAGGACGACCTGTACGAATGACGCGTCCGTCGGGAAGCGCAACGGTTGCGCACAATACAAGGTCGCGCAATGCGCCGTAGCGCATACGTAAAGGGGCGTTGCTATTTGTTGCGATCAGGCCGCCAATCGTGGTTTCGGGCCACGGCGAGAGCAGAGGGAGCATTTTGTGCTTCTGGGCAAGAAAGTGTTGCACCGAGCGGAGCGTTGTCCCGGCTCCAACGGTAATATACAGGTCATTAGGCGCATACTCTTTGATGCCCTGTAGTGCGCAGGTGCTTAGATAGCAGATTCGTGATGGTGGGTTTAGAAGCTCCGGCTGAGCCGAGCCTGTAATAGTCGCCTGTTGATCTGATAAGGATAGTGCGGCAAGACTCTCTGCTGCTTCCTGAGCTGTAGCTGGCATGAGTACTCCATCAGGGAGCTTTTGTGCGGTAACTGCGGGGATATGTGCCGTTTCTAGAACGTGCCCGGTGGAAGAAGTATCTTCATTGACAAGTGGAAAAACTTTGCCTGGATTCAAAAGAAGGGCGGGATCAAAGGCCCTCTTGATATCCCACATCGCTTGTAACTCGGCGGCGTTGTGCATAAGGGGCATGTAATCGCGCTTCTCGATTCCTACTCCGTGCTCACCGGTCAAGCTTCCACCTCTTCCAACACAATACTCTACAATCTCATGCCCGGCTTGATGGACACGATGCATAAGAGAGGCATCATCGGGATCGGGGATAAGTAACATGGGGTGAAGATTGCCATCGCCAGCATGAAAAACCTGTCCGACGCGAACATCGTAACACGCGCAGATGCGATTGACCTCGCTCAACATCTCGGTCAAGCGGCTACGTGGGATAGTGATATCAATTGTGTAGTACGCCGGTACTTCGCGTGCGATACTACCTGCTGCACTTTTACGTGCAAGCCAGATTTTTGCCCGCTCGTCCTCATCGCGTGCTATACGCAGATTGTATGCCCCATGTTGCAGCAGAATATCCTGAATCTCGTCTGCCTGCCGGTCCAGGCCCTCAACGAAACCATCTACCTCAATAATGAGCACTGCACCGGCATCCAGAGGGAGGCCGGCATGAGCGAATGGCTCAATAATGCGCATAATCTTCTGATCCATCATCTCCATAGTCGCAGGAACGAGGCCGGAGGCAATGACAGCAGATACAGCTTCACCTGCCTGCTCAGTTGAATTGAAGACGGCAAGCAGCGTTTTTACTCCGGGAGGATTGCGTATCAGGCGTAATGAGATCGAGGTCATCAAGCCTAGCATACCTTCGCTACCAGCCAGCAGGCTGCAAAGATCATATTCTGGATAATCTAGCGCATGGCCGCCCAATTGGATACATGTTCCATCCGCGAGCACAACGCTCATGCCTGTGACATAGTTTGTGGTGACCCCGTACTTGAAACAATGAGGACCGCCAGCATTTTCCGCCACATTGCCACCAATCGTTGAGGCACGTTGACTGGAGGGATCTGGGGGAAAATAGAGACCATGCCGCTTCACCTCCTGATCCAGGCGCAGATTAATTAGCGCCGGTTGGACAATCGCTCGCCGCCCCTGAACATCAAGGGTAGAAATAGCATGCATGTGAACGAACTCAACGATGATGCCCCCACGCTCTGCTACTGCGCCACCCGATAGACCTGTTCCCGCACCGCGTGCTATAAGTGGTACATTGTGCTCAACCGCCCACCGTACGATACGCACAACTTCCTCAGTTGAACGAGGGAACATGACTGCATCAGGTAAACCTTTATCCAGACCTGCATCTGCCTCGTATGCAATGAGTGCTGCTCGGTCAGTAAACACTTGTCCTTGAGGGAGCAGGTTATGTAATGAGGAGAGAAAGTGTTGTGGTAGCATCTCGGCTCCCTTTTCAGGTCTTCAGAAATATCACGCGCTACTCGCCGGCTGTCATTGAGACAGTGTATACTTCGGCAACAGAGGTACGTGCCTTTATTTGCGATTTTGGTACGCAAGGCAGCGTAAAACAGAAAGTGCTTCCCTCTCCGGCAATCCCTTCACTTTCCACCCAGATATGTCCGTGCATCATCTCAACAAATTGCTTGCTTAGAAAAAGCCCAAGGCCGGAGCCACGTACATCGCTTGATGTTTCGCGATGTAAGCGCACAAATTGCCTGAAGAGGAGAGGCTGCTCATCTTTAGGAATGCCAGGTCCTTTGTCCTCAACACAGATGCATACTTCGGGCGTAGGATGAGTTGGATCAACGAGTGAGCCATACAGGGAGGCACTGATGGTAATCGGCGTATTCGTCGGCGCATATTTGAATGCATTTGAGAGAAGGTTGCGTATAATCTGGCGTAGATATTGAGGATTTGCGCTTACAACGATGTAATCGGGAATATGCAGCAGAATATTATGAGCTTGTAGTGTTTTGGGATCAAAACGTTCCAACACCTCGCACACGATATCGAGAACGGGCAGATCTTCGACGTAGATCTTCTGCCGCTTTTGCCTCCCCTCGCTCATACTATCCAGCACGTTATTCACCAGCAGTTGCAATTCGTCACAGCTTTGCATCGCGTTCTCTAAAAATGTTCTGCGCAACTGAACATCGATTTGATCACTATTCTCCAGCAGCAATTCAAGATATCCGTAGATTGCCGTTAACGGTGTCCGTAGCTCATGATTTACGTTCTGAAGAAATCGATCCTTTGTTTCGTTTGCCTTGTACTGCTGCTCATAGGCGAGCACAAGTTCACGGACAGCCTCATCTGCCAGGTCGAACGTATTACGTTGTAGACTGATAAACAGACCAACTACCAGTAGCACAATTTGCCCTGTAAGAAAATAGCCCAACATGGAGGATGGTAAGAGCAGACCTGTCTGGTAGTACACCTGTGCCTGATATATCCACAAAAATGGTAGAAGCGCAATAAGATAGAGGATAAGACCGATTTTCTTGAACATCCAAGCAATGAGTGCCGTAGGAATCATAAAGATGCAAGGATTCTGTAAGCTGCGGGGACACACCATAAAAATAACAAGAAAGAGTACAGCCGAAATTATGGCGACCCACAACTGCATCATCCATGATAGTTCGAGCAGGAAACGTGGCAATAAATAGCGATAGCGCACGTCTCTCTTCTCCCTTCGTTGTGGTAGAGTAATGACTCAACAACCTTCTTGCTTCACAGTTTGAACAGACTGAGATACTGACGACGGGCCAAATTTGCTGTGGCTTCACTGCGCTGACTATACTCACTATACCTTCACCTCTCATTTTACCACGCGGGGTAGTAAATTGATAGCAATTTATATTTTCAGGCTATCCTAGCACTGTTCTTGTGCAGTTCTAAGAATTCTACTGCTTCCGTCTGGATAATGCTGCGACGAACGTTCCTACAACTTTGATATCGCCGTTCTGATCAGTGGCCTGCACTTTGCCTGCAATACGCCCTTCACGCCCTGTGTCGTCTTCCTCATATTTTTTTGTAATCACGCCTGAACATGTAATTACATCGTCGGGCCTGGTCATGCCCTTAAAACGTACGTTGAACTTACGTAACGCCTCTGGACCTACATAATCACTCAGTAATTGACCCACAAAGCCCATGATCAACATACCGTGGGCAATAATACCGCCTGTGCCAATGCTTTCACCTATCTGTGGATCAGTATGGAGTGGATTAAAGTCGCCAGATGCACCAGCATAGCGCACAAGCTGAACTCGCGTCACCGGTGCTTTGACCAGGGCTGGTATCTCATCTCCTACCTGTACGTCCTCAAAGTAAAGTCTCCTGGAACTCTGCTTCGATGTAGTCATACTTCTTGTTCTCTTCTTTCTCCATATAACAGTAGTGGTTCTCTAATAATGAATCTTTTTAAGGATCATTGCTACTCGCGCACTACAAGCGTTGTACGTGCAATAAGGACAGGTGTCTCTTGAGCATTTGTATAGCGCGTCTCAGTCGTAATAATGTCCAGAGAGGAGCCGTCTTTGTTGCGTCGAGACTTTCCCTCAACGATTGTTGTGACACCTGTAAGTACATCACCAGGATAGATTGAGGCCAGATATTCGTAATCTTCCTCACCGTGCAGAATGCGCTGCACAGTAATGCCAACGCTTGTCAGTTGCTCCCAATGGGCAGTATTGCCCCAGAATGAGAAAATAGTTGGGGCAGTCGGAAAGAGCGGCACATCCGAGTAACCTGCCTCACGCGCAGCCTCACGACTTTGATAGATCGAATTTTCATCACCAATTGCCAGAGCCAGCTCACGAATCTTGCAGCGCTCAACCTCCACAGTAAACGGAGGGAAGCTCTGCCCTATCTTGCTAGAATCAAACATACAGGGTAACTCTCTTTCAACATAATAAAAAAATGAAGAATGTTTTGTAGATGTTGTTCTGTAAGTATGGAATGGAGTCAGGAGGTTGTCAAGGAAGCGGTTTCCATAGTGTCCACATCCTCTAGCCTCTCGCGGACAGGCATGATATAATTTAGGAAACCCCTCACAAGGGCTAGAGTGAGAGGAGCATCGTGGGGCGGAGAAGCAAGCCCGCTTCATAGAGAATATATGTTTCGTAAGATATTAATCGCTAATCGTGGTGAAATTGCGCTGCGTGTCATTCGCGCGTGTCGCGAAATGGGTATTCGCAGCATCATCGCCCACTCCGAAGCTGACCGCGACTCACTTCCTGTTCAGATGGCGGATGAACACATCTGTATTGGACCGGGGGCGAGTGGGAAAAGTTATTTAAATATTCCCAATATTATCAGTGCAGCCGCTATTTCTAATGCAGAGGCCATTCATCCTGGTTATGGTTTTCTTTCAGAGAATACAAGCTTTGCGCAGATCTGTAAAGATGTGAACATCACGTTCATTGGTCCCACAGCTGATGTTATGATGGTGATGGGAGATAAGGTTTCGGCACGTAAGGCGATGATGGAGGTCGGTCTGCCAACGCTGCCCGGCACTTCAATTCTTCGTACATTGGATGAGGCGCAAGAGGCTGCTGAGCGAATTGGCTTTCCCCTCATGCTGAAAGCGGTCGCTGGTGGTGGGGGACGTGGCATCAGGCTGGTTCAGTCGCCGGAGGAATTCGAGCGTGTCTTCATCATTGCACAGAATGAAGTACGCGAAGCTTTTCGTGACGACGGAATCTATCTCGAACGCTACCTGGCACGCGCGCGGCATATCGAGATCCAGGTGCTTGTCGATAGTTATGGCAATGGTGTACACCTGGGCGAAAGAAACTGCTCATGTCAGCGTCGTAATCAGAAGGTGCTGGAAGAGGCACGCAGTCCACATCTATCGCCTGCTCTACGCGACGAGATTGGCATGAAGTCTATCCGCGCTGTTCAAGCTGTCGGATACCGCAACGCTGGCACGCTAGAGTTTCTCCTCGATGAGCAGAATCGCTACTATTTTATGGAGATGAATACTCGTCTCCAGGTTGAGCATCCCGTCACCGAGATGGTGACCAGCCTGGACCTTGTCAAAGAGCAGATCTGTATCGCGGCTGGCATGCCAATGCGGCTGCGCCAGGAAGATGTTCAGTTCGCCGGCCATGCCATCGAGTGTCGTATTACAGCCGAGGACGCCTTTAAAGACTTTCGGCCGCAAACTGGTGTTATCGAGAAGTACTTACCGCCAGGTGGACCCGGTGTGCGCGTCGATAGCCATCTGTATGCGGGTTACGAAGTGCCGCCACACTATGATTCACTGCTTGCCAAGCTGATTGTCTGGGCTGAGACACGCGATCAGGCGATTGCACGTATGCAACGCGCACTCGACGAGTTCGTAATCGAAGGCATCATTACAACTATTCCGTTCCACCAGCGCCTACTCAAACACGAGGGCTTTCGACGTGGCGAGGCCTACACCCGCTTTATTCAAGAAGAAGCTAGCGCTCTTGGCATTTGAGCATAGTGGAACGGACATATATCTGACATCACTGTAAGATGTCACTATACACATAGAGGAGGTGACTTTATGTCTCGCGTAGTTGTAACCGGATTGGGACTGGTTACCTCGTTAGGCAACGACCTGGCATCCTGCTGGGAAGGGCTAATCCACGGAAGATCCGGCGTGAGTGAGATCACCGCTTACGATACAAGTCGTCACCGTGTCCACTTCGGTGCGGAGGTGCGTACCTTTGATCCTTCACCTTACATGGATCGCAAGGAGGTACGCAGAAACGATCCATATGAACAGCTCGCTATCGCGACATCGAAGCAGGCGCTCGCACATGCGAAGCTAAAGATTACTGATGAGATTGCCGATGATGTGGGAGTCTATATTGGTAGCGGCATCGGTGGACTTGTGACGCTGCACGAACAGTTTACGGCGCTGCACGAGAAAGGGCCAGATCGTGTCAGTCCCTTCTTTATCAGCATGATGATTATTGATGGCGCACCTGGCATTGTATCTATTCTAACCGGAGCGCGTGGACCAAACTGGGCGGCGGTTTCAGCCTGTGCCACCAGCGGCAACACTATCGGCGAGGCGTGGGAGACGATCCGACGCGGCGACGCAAAAGCGATGATTGCGGGCGGGTCCGAAAAAGCAATTACACCGATCTCAATGGCGGCTTTCGACAATATGCATGCGCTCTCGCGCCGCAATGATGACCCACAGGGAGCGAGCCGTCCCTTCGACGCGACGCGTGATGGCTTTGTAATGGGTGAGGGCTCGGCATGTCTGATTCTTGAAGATCTTGAATTCGCTAAAGCACGTGGCGCACGTATCCTGGCGGAGCTTGTAGGCTATGGTAGCACCGGCGATGCACATCACATTACCGAGCCAGCTCCTCAAGGAGCGGGATTGGTGCGTGCGATGCGTCGTGCGCTCCAAAAAGCAAAGCTGCGTCCAGAGCAAGTTGACTACATCAACGCACATGGCACCTCGACCCAGTACAATGATCAGCACGAGACGGCTGCAATTAAGACATGCTTCGGCGAGCACGCTTATCGGCTAGCGGTGAGTTCGACCAAGTCGATGACGGGTCATACTCTGGGTGCCGCAGGTGCAGTAGAGGCCGTAATCTCTGTGCAGAGTATCCTCACCGGCATCATCCCACCGACCATCAACCTGCATCATTCTGATCCAGAGTGTGACCTCGACTACGTGCCGAATGAGGCGCGCCGTACAGAGATAAACGTTGCGATGTCGAATGTGATGGGCTTTGGTGGACATAATACGTGTCTGGTATTCAAACGATATGAAGAGTAGTAGCAGTAGTATGGATACAGAGGAAAAAGCGGCGGCGGCAGACTGGCTGGAACGGGTCGAGGAACTCATCTCCGTTCTCGAAGGCAGCTCCATCAGTGAGTTAGAATTGACCGAGGCGGGAACCGAAATAACCATTCGGCGTAGTCCTGGGATGGTGTTGACTGCTGTTCCTACACTTGCTCCCCTTGCTAACGGTTCCAGCGCTCCTGTTGCTGTTAATGGCGCAAAAGCAGATAAAAGTGTGGCTGTCGTTGCACCTTTGACGGGAGTGTACTACGCCGCAGCTTCGCCCACATCGTCGCCCTTCGTTAACGTGGGCGATATCGTACATGTGGGACAGGTTGTGGCGCTCGTCGAGGCGATGAAGGTCTTCAACGAAGTGAACGCTGAGGTGACCGGCCGCGTTACCTCTCTCGTCGCCACAAGTGGAAACGTCGTGCAAAAGGGTGACGTTCTCCTACGCGTCGAGCCGAGCTAGTATAATATATCTCTCCCCCACCATTCATATATGTTTTGTTGTTGTACTTTTTGCGAGCGGAACATTCGCAAAAAGCACAACAACAAAACAGATGGCTCATCCTAAAATTCCAGAAAGTATCTCAAACATCACCGATCCATTTATGGAGCGAAAAATAGATACCATCTTGTTTGTCAAGAGGCAATCAGATGATATCCATCACCGACGAGATCTCTGGCTCAGGGAGTGTTGCTCCTCAA
>DAOUDD010000013.1:0-1995 GCA_034431765.1 Ktedonobacteraceae bacterium
GTAGTGGGCTTCCCGGAGTTTTTCAGAGGCAAGAAAAAAGGAGAGTTTGCGTCGGCACTCCTCAAAGAGATCACTCAACCCCTAACTCTTCCTGATCAGTGTTCACACATTTTTCCCTTAAAATATCCGAACGTTCGGATTTCTGGCGTACTCTCCTTTTCGGGAGAATGCCAAACCGACGCTGGTTTTTATAAACAGTTGTCTGAAAGGCACTAGGAATAAGTGTACCTTTCTCTTGAGTGAAGTATATCTTCTCTCTCGCAAGATGCAAATCGTTCAAGAGACCAGAAAGGCCCTGCCTAACCTGCTGTTCTTCTTAAGAAGTTGCCCCCTGTGCTCCCGGCGCGGTAGCCTCCTCATCCACAAACGAGAGTGGACGTGCGACACTTTCTAGCGATTGTCGTTCCGCCTTCACGCCGAAGAAGATCGCGACGATGCCCGCTCCAGCCATCAGTGCTGCACCAAACAAATCACCATAGAATAGCTCAATTGGTCTATTCGACTGAATCAGGACGCCAAACAGGACCGGAGCTAACGTTGAAGCCCCCTGCCCAATTGCATAAAATAACGCAATCGCCAGCGCTCGTACCTCCAGCGGGAAGATCTCGCTGACAGTCAAGTACGCCGAACTCGCACCAGCCGAGGCGAAGAAGAAGATGATCGACCAGCAGATCGTCTGTGTTACAGCATTGAGCACGCCTTGCAGGAAAAGCCAGCCTGTGATTGTCAACAACACACCGGAGATGATATACGTAAATGCAATCATCTGCCGTCGTCCTATCGTATCAAAGAAGCGACCGAGAAACAGCGGCCCAAGAATGTTGCCAAACGCAAACGGAATAATGTACAACCCGACGGTATTCGCCGGAATCTTGTAGAAGGTTGTCAGTACGAGACCATACGTGAAGAAGATTGCGTTATAAAGGAACGATTGCCCTACATCAAGGAGAAACCTAGCAACGAACGCGTCGGGTATTCCCTCAACATTGTGCGTGCAATCTGCAAGAAACTTACTGTTCCTGTCGGACGCACCAGAATCGAACCCTGTGGCTCTGGCAGCGAAGTGATATGATCCTCTCTCATCACTTCTTTCTCGATCATTGCAACGATCTCGTTTGCCTCATCGAAGCGCCCATGCATCATCAGCCAGCGTGGACTCTCAGGAACGAAACGTCGCACCAGCAGCACCGCTAGACCCAACACCGCGCCCAATCCAAAGCAAAGTCTCCAACCCAGGTTGATTGCTATGAGCCTGGGATCGAGCAAGAAAACAGTTATTATAGAGCCTACCGCTGTCCCAACCCACCAGGTACCATTAATCGCGAGGTCTGTATGACCACGTACACGCGCCGGAATAAGTTCATCAATAGCAGAATTAATGGCTGAATATTCACCACCAATACCAGCGCCTGTAAGTGCACGGCAGATGAAGAACCACCAGAAGCTAAAGGAGAAGGCTGTTGCGATAGTTGCGACCAGGTAGACCGCAAGCGTTATCATAAAGAGCATCTTACGTCCGAACATGTCGGTCATACGCCCAAAAAGCAAAGCTCCTACCACAGTACCTATAAGATACGCAGTTCCTGCTGCTGAAACTTCTACGGTACTGAGATGAAGCGTCTGTGTATTCTGCAACGTCGCACCGATTACACCAACAATCGTAACTTCAAGACCATCGAGAATCCAGGTAATACCAAGCGCAATGACGACGAGCCAGTGCCATCGGCTCCACGGCAGACGATCCATGCGTGCTGGAATATCCGTCCGAACTGCTTTGGTCGATACTGTGTTGTCCATCGCTTTGCAATGCTCCTCCTTGTAACATACAAATCAGTGCAGTCATCGTCGATACACTTTCTCTCTAATCCTACATATATGTTGTCCCTCTCCTAACAACTCACTGCATAATTGGATGAGATCATCTAACTACATGGCGGTTCATAAATGTGACACGCTTTACTCAGCTTTCTTGTTACAATGTATCTCATCCTTCGC
>DAOUDD010000014.1:0-16196 GCA_034431765.1 Ktedonobacteraceae bacterium
GAGGTGCTGCGCGGAGGAATGGAGATTGTGGAGCAGGCCGGTGGCGCAATCGCGGGTGGACATTCAATAGCTGATGACGAGCCAAAGTATGGACTCGCAGTAACGGGTATGGTGCATCCACAGCGTATTCTGACAAAAGGTGGCGCAAAACCAGGGGATATCCTCGTCCTGAGCAAACCGCTGGGAACCGGGCTGATCACAACGGCACAGAAGCAAGGGAAGGTTGCTGCTGACGATATGACGGCAGCCATCCGCTCGATGACGCATCTGAATCGTCGTGCCAGCGAACTGCTCGTTCAGGCAGGTGACGGCGTGCATGCCGTCACAGACATCACCGGTTTTAGCCTGCTGGGTCACGCCTGGGAGATGGCCTCTCAGAGCCTCACCTCGATGCGCTTTGCTGCTGCTGCGCTGCCCCTGCTGTCCAACGTGCGCCACTACGCCGAAGCGGGCTGTATTCCCGGTGGGACCGCGCGCAATAGCCGCTCGGTAGGTGCTCATGTGCGCTTCGCCGATACTCTCGGTGCGAGCGAGAGAGCAATTCTCTTCGATCCCCAGACATCAGGAGGACTCTTTGCCGCCATCGCTCCAGAGCTATGGGCAACGCTTTCCACTCAACAAGAGGTCCAGTTCTGGCGCATTGGAGAGGTCACCGAGCGGGTAAGCACAGCAGACGCGGTGGTGCTTGAGGTGTGCTAATACACTGAACCAAATTATCCTGCTAATAAAAAAGCCATGATGAAATGTAAACAAGTGATCGGGGGAGGGAACCACGTGTGCTATTTGGACGTGGTAGAACCAGGTCCCTATTTGACGGGCAATGAATGACGGATGGGTGACCGGAATACTTTTTTACAGAGCATTCATCGCGCCTGTAGTCGCTCCTGTGTAGGGATCGGCCCTTGCAGTTCCCCGTCGGGGGTGCAACGTGGCTATGCATGTGCACCCCGACAAGAGGGAGGGCGCGAAAGAGCACGAGGCTCTTCTCTATCACCCCTG
Source organism: Ktedonobacteraceae bacterium (assembly GCA_034431765.1). Taxonomy (GTDB): domain Bacteria; phylum Chloroflexota; class Ktedonobacteria; order Ktedonobacterales; family Ktedonobacteraceae; genus DASYAN01. Next base: position 1,000 of record DAOUDD010000014.1, read on the forward strand.
TATCTGCTGTAGCTATTTGAGTCCTCTGATGCGGATGCCGCTCAAGAGGTACCTGCGGCAAATCAGGAAGACCAAAAAGACTGGAATCGTTTGGAGTATTGCCAGAACCATCAAACCATTCCAGGAGAGACCAAGCGCAGAGGCCTGGCGCATCATTTCCGACTGTCCCTGCGCCTGAGCAGAGTCGGTGACTCCCATCTGCGAGAGTGCACGTGTCAGATTATAGATAGCTACAGACATCGGGAATTTGGAGGCATCGCGGAAGGCCAGCAGCGGCCAGAGAAAATCATCCCAGACGGCGCTGAATTGTGTCCATGCCACCACCGCGAAAACGGGAATGCTCATGGGCAGGACAATGCGCCGAAAGATATTGAATTCAGTGCCTCCGTCAACACGAGCTGCTTGAATGACTGAATCGGGAAGGGAGTCAAAGAAGCCTTTGAAGACCAGGAAGCCAAACGCATTAAAGACCGCTGGCAGAATGACGGCCCAGGGCGTATCCCAGATAGAGATAGTGGGAATTTCATCCTCACTTCCAGGCATATGGGGAACAGTTGTCAGTGCAAATGGGAAATGCAGCGTGAGCAGCAGTTTGGGTAGGATCGTTACCGCTACGGGTACCATCAAGGTGCCAATGAAGAGGAGAAACAGCCAGCGCGCTACAGGACCGCGCTGTAACTTGCTGTTCGCGTAGGCAGCCAGCGCCGTTATAGGTAGAGAGAGCAGCAATGTTACCCCTGCCATAAACAGCGAGTTCCAGAAGTACGTGAGAAACGGGTAAGGCAAAATCTTGCTAATAGTAGGATCACTGGTTAGAGAAAGCGAAAAAACAAGCTTCCACGCCGCCAGTGTGAATTGCTGAGGCCAGAGCGTAGGCACATCCGCGAGTACCTCGCTCGTCGGTTTGAACGACGAAGTGATCATAAAATAAAATGGCAATAGATGCAGTAGAATACCCAGGCTCAGAACAAACACCGTACCCCACCATAGTACACGGACACCTGGTTGTTTGCGTCCAACAACAGGAAAAAGTGGCATATCTATCTCCTTTTCGCATGAAATCAATCTTTTCTTGCACGTATACTCTGCGTTTTACCAGATTAGCGATCTGGATCTTCACGATAGAATCTGCGGAAGAGTATGACCACCGCCATAATTGCCAGGAAGAGCAGAATCGAGAGCGCAGTAGCATCAGAGAAGCGCAGGTCATTGATCAGCGAATACATATACATCACCACTGTACGGCTCGCACCACCCGGATCTCCATTCGTCATGAGCTGGGGCCAGGTAAACTCCTGTGGGGTACTGATCAGTGCGAAGGTGAGCATGACAGCAATCATAGGGCGCAGGCGGGGTAGGGAGATGGTCCAGATCTTGCGCACAAAGCTTGATCCCTCGACTTCTGCCGCCTCGTAGTAGGATTGGGGCACACTTTGCAAAGCTGACATATAGACGAGCCCTGGTCCGAAGAGCAGAAGACCGGGGAAGACTAACCAGAATATCACTTGATTGGGGTCGTTAAGAAAGCCCAGGGACGGAAGATGCAAAACTTTGGTAACAAAAGCTTGCAATAAGCCATACTGAGCATTATACATATAGCGCCAGAGCACACTACTGGCAATCGCGCTAATAGGCAAGAACCATAGCAACATCATCCAGCGCATCAAGCGTCTCGGCATTTCCATCAAGAGAATGGCGACAATGATGGGAATGAGAAACGTCAGTGAAATACTCAGCAGCGAGTAGATGAGGCTGACGCGAAAACTTTGCGCTGTCAATGGGTCGCTCAATACACGCAGATAACTGGCGAGTCCAGTGAATTTGCTGGCACGAATCGGTTGCGCATCCGTGAAGCTGATGAGAAACGCGAAAAGAAGCGGGTACCAGCCCCAGCATAACTGGAACAACAGGGCAGGTAGCGTGAACATGATGCTTTCCAGGCGACTGCGCCTTCTAGGTGCATTGGCAACACCACTCGCTTGTCCTTGTTCGCCAGGTATAGCGGATGAAAAAGCTTCCTGTTTCATCATTTATTTCCTATGAGAAAGAGGCAGATGCATCGGTACATCTGCCTCGGACAGAGATGGCTACCTATTCTACTTGAGAGCAGGAAGGATGACATTTGTGTAGAAGGGGCTATACGTGCTGCTGTAGAATTTTGGAGCATGTGCCTTCCAGAAATCGTTGTGTGCTGCATAGTAGCGTTTGGCGGCGCGCACAAAGTCGTCTTTTGAGACACTGGAACTGAAGCTTGCAACCTGCTGGCTGCGTACATCCTGTAAGTGCTGGAAGATACCCACGAGATCTTTCTGCGTAAAGGTGATATCTGAGCGTGCATCGTTATAGGCATCGGCGGTTGGGCCAGCATCCTGCTCTACCGGGAGATACTGGGCAACGTTGGGAACCGGAGGAATAGTTAACACCTTCTTTACAGAGTCGGAGAAATGCTTGCCCCACGCCTGCTCAAACGAGCCGGGAATACCCGCGAAAGCCTGGGCACGCTGGGTGGGAGTTGCGGTCCAGTAGACGCGTGCGCTCGTCTTTGTCTTCTGATACAGAGCCTTTTGCTGATCAGTGAAGCCCTGTCCAAAGTACATATAGGTGTAGAGATTAAAGGCCTTGTCCAGTTCAGCACTTTTCGCTTTAGGGTTGAAAGCGGCGAAACTCATGCTTCCCTGGGTATTGCCAAATGCCCCATTAGTACCATTAGGGTGAGCAACCCATCCCACCAGTTCATCCAGAGGCTTCTGCTTCGGCTTAGCAATCAGTGCTGAAAATGAGGTTGGGTCATCAGGACTACCAGTAAAGAAAGAGACCAGGCCAGAAATCATCGCTGCATCACCACGGCCAAAGACACTATTGACCTGGGCATCCCCATAGGAAGTATCAGCGATCACACTTTTATCCTGGTTATACATCTGTCTGAAGATGTTCGAAATGCCTACCCACTCTTCCTGGTTGCGCGTATAGTCGTACTTCCAGTGCCAGTTGGCACCAGGCGCGGGAATCTGGGTGCGTAGATCGAATTGATTGGCGCGCAACATCCAGTCCATTTCCCATGGTTGGGCTGCCAGACCCTTCCGGTTGCCTTTTGTGAGTGCTTTTGCGGCAGTGGCAAGATCTTGCCAGGTCCAGCCCTGTTGCGGCTCAGCGAGGCCCGCCTCCTGGAAATAGTCACGTCGGTAGTAGATACCAACACCGGCAAAGTAATCGCCGGGCGCGCCATAGTACTTGCCATCAATTTTCCAGGTGTTTTCCCAGGTATTGCGCGCATAGTCGGCCATCTGATCTTTAATCCCATATTTGTCAAAGAGATCTGTGACATCGGCAGCCAACCCTTTAGCACTGACTGCTTGTCGCGTTGCGGCATCGACGTAGTTGCCCAGCGAGGCTCCTGAGTAGACAGTAGGTGCTGTTCCGGCCGACACTGCCGTAGTGATTACCTGCGAAGTCCAGATATCGACAGAGCTTCTCTGGACTTTCACGCCGGGATTCTGCTTCAGCCAGGCATCCAGCGCCTGGGCATACGCGTCTTTGGCAGGGTCTTTCGCGCGTGTAGCCTTATCGGGCATAACGTCGAACGGCCAGCCATTGGTGGTAAGCGTGGCATTTGTAACGGTAGGACTTCCAGTGCCACTGCTCCCACAGGCACTAAGGACGCTCCCTCCGACCAATACTGCATTCGCTGCCACAAATGTCTTCAGAAGGCTTCGGCGGCTTAAGCGGACTTCAGGATCCCCAGAAGATATGTTTGAACCGTGCAGGACTTGGTGAGCTTCGTGCATCGCGGTCTCCTTTCGTTGTCCCCTGACATACTGCTTTTGTGGAAGCCACTGGTCTGGCACTATCCATAGGAGTGGCGTTGATTTCCACAGAAGACTAAAAGTAGTGGTTTATTTGTACCCAAAGGATACCTAGCAGATTGATGTGAGTCAATAATTTTTTTATCGAATTTCATCTACAAGAGTAATTTATGAAATTTCATTGATGTTTATGAAATTTCATCAGCGAAGCAGAATGAACTGTGCTCCTCTGAAGAATGAAAAGGCTTCTCAAAGAAGAGAACGTACACTATTGCGTCGGACAAGCTCTGCCTGTACAATCGTGCGCGTGAAAGGGAAAGAAGGATACTTTACACGTTGCAGAGCCTTAACCACAGCCATACGACCCACTTCGCTTGTGTGACTACGCATAGTGGTCATGCGAGGCGTAACAAGGCTCGCCGCTTCAAGATCATCATAGCTTACCACAGAGAGGTCTTGTGGGACAATTCTTCCTCCTTCTGCCAGTACTTGCATCAAGCCGAGGGCAACCAGATCATCGCTACACACGACAGCCGTATAAGCAGATAAGTGTTCGAGAGCAGCCATCCCTGCTGAGCGCCCTCCCTCCACACTGGACGGACAGGAGAGCAGATCCCTCTCCTGCCATTGAAGATCGGAGTAGCGCAGCGCCAGTTGATAGCCTTCATAGCGGCTCCTCCAGGGGTAAGATGTTGTTGGCCCTGCATACGCAATCTGGCGATGACCGTGTTCGAGGAGATGTCTGGTGAGGTTAAACATGCCTTGATAATCGTCTTCCATCACGCTGTCAAGCACAGGCACATCGTCATAATGTCCTACCAGGACAGCAGGCACCACTATTTCTGGCAACAGTGTTTGGAGGACACTTGCTGGAAAGGCAACCAGCAGTAACGCCTCCACATGTGAATCGGCCAGGAACGAGAGGAGTTGAGCCTGTTCGTCTATTGTATTAGCGAAGAAGCTCGTGAGGAGTGACCAGTCATGCTGACGTGCCTCTTCCTCAACGCCTTGTAGCAGCAATGAGAAGGACAATGATGGATGGATGCCATAGCAGTTTTGCTCGGAGCGATAACAGACACACGCGAGCCGATGAGGGATTGTACTGGAAGCGATAGCGGTAGCCGGACTATTGCCTCGCGTATGTTGCGTGTGATGGACATACCCCAGGCTACGTGCGCTTGTAAGGACACGTTCACGCAGAGCGACATCGACATTCGCATGATGGTTGAGCACTCTAGAAACGGTACCGAGAGAAACATACGCATGTCTTGCAACATCATGCATTGTCACGAGTCTTTTTCGCTGTGACATTCTTCCTCGCTAAAACACCTTTGTTAAGCAGTTCGGTCTATTTACAAGTGTAGTTGATAACGATGTCATTGAACAAGAGGTATAAGAGGATTCTCCTATTGCAAAATCCTCTGTCCTCTTTCGAAATATTCGGTTGCACTGATGTAGCTGGAGTGGCTGGCTAGTGCGTGACCGTGTGACTGGGTGTGACAGATGCGTGACTCCAAATCGGTATCGTTTGCCTTGCGATCCGCGTTTAAGGATACTGCAACGAGGACACTGCAATCTGAAGCACTGACTCACGGATAACCAGGTCCGAGTGTACCAATGTCTGGGTAACGGGTAAAGACGGATTAGCCAGCCGCTCCATTGCCTTGATGACTGCCATCTGCCCTACCTGAGCCGCATATGCACGAACGGTTGTCAGAGGCGGAGAGATCAGGCGTGCTGGCTCGATATCATCAAAGCCAATGATTGAGACCTCCTCAGGTATCTGTATTCCCTGCTGTGTAAGGCCCTGCATTACGCCGAGCGCTGTCAAATCATTTGCACAGAGAATAGCGCTGCATCCTAGATTGCGGCGCACGAACTCGTAGCTTGCACGAATACCGCCATCGATTGCCAGATTGCCGGCAATAACACAGGTGGGATCGAATGGGAGCTGAGCGTGTTGTAAAGCGAGTTGATACGCCTCCAGGCGGCGCTGAATCGGGTAGATAGGGTGACTACCGATAAAAGCAATACGCTGATGGCCGCAGGACAGCAAGTGCTCCATCGCGTGTAGTGCACCATGATAGCTATCATCCATCACAACATCGACACCGAGATTAGCAAAATAATGATCAATCACCACCACAGGTATTTGCAACTCCAGCAGCCCTTCTACGAGCTGGCGATCAGTAAAGTAGAACAAGAGCACTGCCTCGGCGTTTGCGTCACGCAGAGCTGTTTTGATACGTCCCAGCTCATCTACATGATCAAGAAACACCAGTTGGTTGAGCCGCCATTGCTCCTGTAGCTCTCCTGGCTCATTGCCGTGTTGCAGCATGCGGCCAATCTGAGAACGTCCGAAACTCTGACGCTGGCACTCACTCTCTATTCCCTGTAACATAAGGGCAAAATACTGCGAGGATGAGAAATCGAGAATTTGTGGGCTGGGCCAGTAGAAAGCGAGAGTACGACTCTTTGTCTCGCGTTGTCCCTCACTCTTTACCTCTTCTTGCGATACGCGCCGGACTCGATGGACATACCCTAGTTCCTGGGCCGCATGGATAACACGCAGCTTGAGTCTGGCATCAACCCCTGCATGGTGATTCATCACCCGTGACACTGTTCCCAACGACACACCCGCGTGCGTTGCGACATCGGTGATAGTAACAGAACGTTTTGTACGTTGTGCCATGACACTGCCTTTCCTGATCTCTTCTGCCTGCAAGTGTAGCACTGAGGGAAAATCGTTGTCAATGATTTTTCTCTTTTTTTCTCCAACGAAAAATTTCATGGAAGAACTCGAAAATTTTTATCAGTGACAACTCATCCGATCCCCATGCCATCCATGTTGTTTTCATATAATTTCATCTTTTTAGGAAAATATGGCTCCTCTGATGAAAAGGCTTGAAAAGGAAATGGCGAAATGCTACACTTCCCGCAGAGTCAGACCTGTTGAGGTATTGTCTATACACATCGACGAAGACCTGACATGTTGTATTTTTCCAAATGAGGAGGGGGCTACTTCACGTAACCGATACCAACTTGCTCCGTATGAGCAAGCCAGAACCCAGCGCGTGTTCATCATTTACAAGGAGGTTCTTCATGAAACAACGCAAGGAATTGCGCCTGTTGCTCAGTGCAGTACTGATTTGCACACTGCTCGCAACCATGGCAATCCTGTTGATTCAGCAGCATCGCCCGGCAAAGGCTGCCGGCAACTTCTCGGTCAATGGTACGCAAATCATCGATCCCAATGGCAATCCGTTTGTCATTCACGGCACCAACATCAATGGCCCCAACTGGAACTGGCCGCGTGACATGTCCCAGGATGCTGATATGATCGCTAACGTCTGGAAATTCAACTTTGTGCGCGTCATGAGCAATATCTATCCTGGCAGTGGCACCTCTACAGACAATAACGATACCGATAAGCTTGTCAACGCCTTTACCAGTCGTGGCGTCGTCGTTATGTTTGTCGCTCATGACTGGACTGGACAGGAACCGCAGGGACAGGGTCTCACAGATCTAACGAACTGGTTGACCGGTCTTGCTAATCGTTACAAAGATAACCCCTACGTCTGGTTGGATACCTATAACGAGCCGTTTGGCTGTGATAATAATGGAGTTTCTTCTAACTGGTTGACAGTGCAAACGGGCCTTATATCTGCCATTCGTAACACGGGCTTCCAGAATGTCATCAGCCCGGAAGGGACACAGTGGGCCTCCGACGAGGGGACGAGCAATGGCTGCTATGATCAGAATGGCTTCGTGGCAGATAACCAGAGCGCTCTGTTGACCTATGGACAGCAGTTAACCAGCCAGTTCTCCAACCTCGCCTTCCAGATTCATATGTACTGCTGGGGTACCGCCGACAAGATGAACAATTTCTTTGATCGTGTCGCGGCGAAGAATCTGACTGTCTTTATCGGTGAATACGGTATTGATAATGGTAGTGGCTGCGATGGCAAGCCGACCATACAGGCTCTTTTCAATGTGGCTCCACAACGCAATATTGGGCGTGTCGTCTGGCACTGGTTTGGTGGTGATGGCAATTACCTGGTGGATGGTGCTCAGCATGGTGGCTATCTCATCGATAGAACAGATGGTAGCCGTCCTGGCAACCTGTCATGGCTGGGTGGCTATACCTGGGATGACAATCATGGTAGTGGTGGAGGCGGCGGTGGTGGAGGTGGTGGCGGTAGCGCCATCTCCCCCGCTGGTCGTTTCGGCACGGATGGGATTAATGGAAGCACCTACGATAAGGCCAGCGATGGCGACATGAACACTGCATTCGATGCCGTCGATCCAACCAACTGTTACACTGGTATTGATGCTGGAAGTGCTGTCACGCTGACGCAAATTGCCTACTCTCCACGCTACTGGCAGAATGTTCGCATGCCTGGGGGCGTTTTTCAGGGTGCGAGTAGTCAGGATGGTCCCTGGACCACCGTCTACACGATTCCAAGTGTCCCAGACTACGGCGTCATGACAAAGGCGAGTGTCAGTCCGGGTGCTGCCTATCAATTCTACCGCTATGTTGGGCCGACTGATGGACATTGCAACATTGGCGAGATGGTGTTCTACCAGTAGTAAATTGTATTGATGGTATCTTTAGAGTACCTCTCTCATTTGGAAACAGAGCTTTGCAGTGCAGTGCACTGCAAAGCTCTGACTTTATACCGGTGTGATATTATCTTCTGGATTCTACTTCTGTAGCTTCAATCAGCACTGGTGCTTCGGCACTTTCAGCACGACGTGTTTCGCCAATCAGCAGCGTGCAGATCAGAGTAATCACAGCCATACCTATGAGGTAGAGACCAATGGGCCAGGATGCGTAGTTGAAGCGAGCAAGCAAGGCAGTTGCAATAAATGGTGTCAATCCACCAGCGAACATAGAGGCAATTTGGAAGCTGAGTGAAGCTCCACTATAGCGAATGTTCGCAGCAAAGATTTCACTGAAAATGGCAGCCTGTGGTCCATACATCAGCCCCACGCCACCCATGCCCAGGACAAGTGCCAGGTCAATCAACAACGGTGATCGAGTATCGATGAGCCAGAAGGCTGGTAACGCTACAAGTCCTAGAAAGACTGTACCGGCTAGATAGACCGGCAGTCGTCCGACACGATCGCTCAGGCTTGCTCCTAGTGGAATAGTGATGGCCATCGCTATTGCTCCACATATGGTTGCATTTAAGATGGTGGTGTTTGATACCTTGATACTACTTCCATAGGAAAGCACAAAGGTTGTAAAGATGTAAAACCCTGCGTAGATCACGAATAAAGCCCCTACAGCCAGGATTACCGTTTTGAAGCTGGTACGAAGTACTTGTAATAGAGGAATTTTCACGAGCGTCTGCGTAGCTTTTATTCGCTCAAAATCAGGCGTTTCTGAAATGTTGAGGCGGACAAATAACCCAACCCCTATAAGGATCACGCTCAGCAGAAAGGGAATGCGCCAGCCAATGGTCAGGAAATCCTGTTTTGAGAGGACGGATGAGAGAATGCTGAAGATTAATGATGAAAGCAACAGGCCGACGGGTGCCCCCATTTGTGGCCAGCTCCCATAGAATCCTCGCCTGGCCGTCGGTGAATGCTCGGTAGCCATCAGCACAGCACCACCCCATTCTCCCCCTACCGCAAATCCTTGTGTAAAGCGCAGAACGACGAGAAGGAGAGGCGCAAGAATGCCAACATCCTTATACGTTGGTAAGCATCCAACAAGGAAGGTTGCCGCTCCCATAATCATCAGTGTGAGAATGAGCATAGTTTTACGACCCAGCCGATCCCCAAAGTGACCGAAGATGATGCCTCCTACGGGGCGAGCGATAAAGCCGACCCAGAAGGTAGCAAAAGCAGAGAGCTGGGCGGCTAATGGGGAAAGTTTTGGAGAAAAGAAGAGTGGCCCCAAAACGAGCGCTGCAGCAGTCCCATAGAGGTAGAAGTCATACCACTCAATGCTGGTTCCTATAAAACTGGCCAGGGCTACACCTACAATAGGCGTATGTTTAGATGATTTCTGCGTAGTATCAACCATGTGCGATTACTCTCCTAAAGTTAGAAATACTCTGCTAATTCACAAATGATCCCTTCGATACCTAAAAAGTAGCAGAGTTTCTTTTGGCCCTCGTAGACTTGTATCTCGCTAAAAAATGTCATGCCTTCCTGCTTCAGGTGAGCAACAACAGCTTCTATATTGTGTACCGCAAAAGCGATATGGCGAATGCCTATCTGGTTTGCTTTTCCAAGAGAAGGATCCTTCTGCCCTACTGGAGTCGTAAATTTCAGCAGTTCGAGGTGCGTCTGGGCCTCGGGGAGACGCAGTGCAATGTATTCCGCATCGACATGAGGAAGTTGCAACACCTCATCGATCCATTGCCCTTGCAGAGGTCCGCCTCGTACTACGGTAAAGCCAAGAGCGACGAAGAAGTCTCTGGCACGTACTAAATCAGTCACAACAATCCCGATATGATCTACTTTTTGTAACACGAATAAAACTCCATTTACTTGAGGAAAGATGTTTGGCCAGGAACAGCGATATCAATGGAAGGGCGCGAGATTCAAATACATTTCACATAAGGCCACACGTCCAAAGAGGACTGGAATGAACACACGTTCCCTACGCGGTCAACAGTTGTGCTACGTGAAATGGATTGGACGCGAGGTCCAAACACATCGCTTTCAAACTATCAGCTTATTGGATTATAAGATCTTACAGTCTAAAAGTCAATAATTACAAAATTCTCCTATGGTATGGTTCTCTTCGGGAGAGCGATTCACTTCGACTAGATTATCAAAGTGAAATATATGATCGCTGTGCGGATGGTAGTGGTTCTGCTCAACTCTTTTGGAAAAGAGATAACTCATTTAAGAGCCAGAGAATGAGAAGGCCCTGAGTTTTGCATGGAGCTATTTGATTGTGTGCAGATTTCATGGTATTGTGTGTATAACGGCGAAAATGGGAAAGGATATTTATGGAAACAGCATTGCCAACGCGTGAGACCCTTTTACAGCAACTGCAGGAGAACGAGGAGCGTTTTAATCGTCTCATCGGTCGTCTCAGCAATGAAGAGCAGACGCGGCCCTTCACTCCTGAAGGATGGTCGGTCAAGGATTTTCTAGCGCACATGACATACTGGAAACATGTGACGAACGCCTGTCTCGTTGCCTATACCCATGATCAGCCCTTGCCAGACTGCATAGAGGTAGGGGATGAGGCCAACGAAGAGCAGCGCAAGCGCGACGCCGGGCAATCCCTTGAGGACACTCAGGGTGCCTGGGAGAAGACGCACAAGCACATGGTACATCTCGTCGTGGATGAGCTGGATGACAACCATCTCGCGGAGAAACTGCGCACTCCCTGGTGCGATGCCGATACCGGAGCAAAGGTGCGTATGCCCTGGAACGAGAACAAGACCGAGCCAATCTGCGAGATCGTCAACTCTATGTGCAAGCACGATGTCGAACTCTTCGATCTAATCGAGAAATATTTTAAGGAAGAAAAGAGTTCTGAGTAGACCTGTGATGCCTTGCCAGGATTCGTTAGTGGAAAAATAGTTATTGATGGCCAATCGTAGTGATAACACTGTAGGACGTTTACCGTGCTCTGTGTATCATCTAGCTGAAAGCGTCAACTGGCCCTCTATCCAAAGGCATGGTCTACTGAGCGCTACAGCACTGCTGGATCTTGCGGGAGGGTCCAGGCAAGAACGCGTGACTATGGAGCAGCAACGTGTATGTTCTGTAATCTTACCGAACGGGCTCATGATTCGGGATCAGAAACCGATGCCGCCCCAGGCTCTTGAGCGTTGTCTCTCTGGCATGGCCGCATCAGAATGGTATCTGTTGCTCAATAGGAAAGTCTTCTTCTGGTTCGACATTGAGCGACTGAACCGCATGCGCCGGGCGTGTGGCCCACGGTCTCAGGTAGTTATGACTGTGGATCTCCAACGGTTGCTCAGCCGTTACGCAGAGCAGGCAACGCTCACACCGATCAATACAGGTAACGCGCGTCGTCAGCCTGCCCTACGCAGTTGGCATAGCTTTGTTCCCTACTGCGAATGGCTCCAGTCGGGGTGGGCCAGCGAGACGGAGGCATTGGGGACACGAGCGCGCCCACGCAGCCATCAGCCTGTAGAGCTGACCATCGAGTACGCGGTGCCCGATATCATGGAGTTTGTGACGGATATTCGGCATCTGGGGCCGGATGAAGTGTTCTGTGCCCCTATGCTCAGGAGTCAGCAGACATCGTCCTCCCCGTAAGAATTTCCTGAGCAAAATTGAGCAGGGCTTCCTGGTGTGCGATGAAGCGCTTGACGTCTCCTCGCAAACTGTAGTGCCCTCCATCAAACCAGGAAACCTTGATAGACTTGCCAAGTGCTCTCATTCCATTGTGTGACAAAGGTCTAAACACCGTGACAGAGTCATCTGGTAGCATATATGAGGGCGCAACAAAAAACATCAGCCATTAGAACGATGCGTAAAAGCACAGGAGTGTAGTATAATAGAATCGTGAAAAAGAAGCCCTTATCTCTACAGTCTTGGATCGACCGGTTCGCTTTCCAGAGCCAGGACACCGAAGACGCATTCGTGCACACGGCGCAGTGGCTCGGCACGTACAAAGCGCTCAAGGGCTTCGATGCCGAGGGCGAACTCGCGTAGGGCAAGCGAGCGTTTTCCGCCCAGACCGCGCTGGCGCAAGCGAGCAAGGTTGGCGGGAATGTCGTACTCCGGGCCATAGATGATGCGCAGGTACTCAGGGCCACGGCACTTGACGGCCGGCTGAATCAGTCCGTGCTTGCCCGTCTCCACAAAGTTGAGCGGCTTGACAACCATGCCCTCTCCTCCCCGACCGGTTAACTCCTGCCACCAGGTGATTCCCTGCTGTATGCTAGTATCGTCGTTCAGGTCGATCAGCAGATAGGGAGTGGCGAGCAGGAGTTTCTCGTCAGCCTGGCAGATCTTTGCCAGCGTGTGCATGTGCCAGGTATGTGCTTTGTCGATGTGCACCGTCCCTTCAGTGGCAAGCAGGTGGAAGGGGGCGAGCTTGAGATCTGCTACGGATTGCACGGGCCAGCAGTACTGGCGATATGCCTGCACATATTGGGTTGCCAAACTCTTGCGCCGGCGATACGTATCGAGCACCCCATCTATGCCCTCCATCTCTGCTGGAGCGGTTGCGGCCTGCTCCAGCAGCTCGACCGCACTGCGTAGCGAGACGCGTGAGGCGGCACCAACCGCTGCGTATTGGTGCAGCAGGAGTGTTTGTGCCTTGACCGACCAGGGCATCAGTTCGCAATCCAGGCAGGCCCAATCGGTCTCGAACTGCTGCCAGAAATCGCTCGCATCCAGCGCATTGCGCAGGTGAGAGAGGAGTTCGGTTTCGAGCTGCACATCATCGAAGAAACGTCGCCCGGTACGTGTGTAGCAGATGCCGCTGCCTTCTCCAAGCACACCAAAACGTCGTCGTGCAACATCCTCGTCACGACAAACGATCACGATGGCACGCGATCCCATGTGTTTCTGCTCGCAGACGACCTGCTCGATCCCTTCACGACGGTAGTAGGAGAAGGCTTCGGCTGGATGTTCGAGCAAGCCTGGCTCCGAACTGGTCTCGCAGGGCGACATGGTTGGTGGCAGGTAGATCAGCCACTTGGGATTGGCGGCGAAGCGGCTCATCACCTCCAGTGCGGCGATGGCGTTCTCTTCGCGAATGGTAATCGAGCGATGTAGCCGCGTCGCGATCAGCCGTTTCCCTGAAACATCAGCCATATCCAACAGGTCGTCCTGCTGCTGCTGTGCGGAGAGTTCTGGTGTCGCAGCCTCCTGTTGTGCTTCCTTAAACGGTTGGAGAGGCTCGCAGTAGGTATGCTGGGCAGGAACGGAGAGCAGCGTTTTTTCAGGATAACGCAACGCCGTTAGCTTGCCACCGAAGACGCAGCCGGTGTCGATATTGATCGTCCCATTCAGCCATTGCGGTTCGGGAACCGGCGTATGTCCGTACACGACGGTGGCGCTGCCGCGATACTCGGAGGCCCAGTTGTAGCGAATGGGTAGGCCGAACTCGTCGGTCTCGCCCGTCGTCTCGCCGTAGAGCGCAAACTCGCGCACTGCTCGGGAGCCGCGTCCCTGCATCGTCTCCTTCATACCCGCGTGCGCGACGACGAGCTTGCCATCATCAAGCACATAGTGACTGACAAGGCTGTCCAGGAAGGCGATAACGCGCTTCTTGAAATCCTGCGGCTCCTGCTCTAACTGCTCCAGAGACTCCACAATGCCATGGGTCAGGCGCACATCCTTGCCCTGAAGCTTGCGCAGCAGCTTGATATCGTGATTCCCTGGTACACACAGCGCCTTCCCCTGCGCAACCATGTCCATCACCAGGCGCAGAACGGTTGGAGTTGCCGGTCCACGATCAACCAGGTCGCCCAGGAAGACCACTTTGCGCCCCTCAGGAGCAGCGACCTGGAATGGCGCGCCCTCTCCTGCATTGCGACAAATCGAGTACCCAAGTTCTTGCAGCAGTGCCTGCAACTCGTCGAAACAGCCATGGATATCGCCGATAATGTCGAATGGGCCGTGCTCATCTTTGCGATTATTCCAGAGCGGCTGCCGCGTTATCTCAATAGCATCCACCTCTGTAGGAGAAGAAAGCACGTGCACATGGGAGAAGCCCTCTTTCTTCAGGTTATGCAGCGATTGCCGCAGCAATCTCGTCTGGCGGCGTACCACATGGGGACCGAAGGTGCGATCCGGGCGCTGTTCGTTGCGCTCAAGGCAGAGCTTTTCGGACAGATTGAAGACGATAGCTGTGGTAAGGAAGTGATATTTACGTGCCAGAGCGATCAGTGCCTTGCGTCCCTCAGGCTCCACATTCGTCGCATCGATCACCGTAAGGCGTCCGAGGGCGAGGCGCTGCGCCGCAATGAAGTGCACAACGGCAAATGCTTCCTTTGAAACAGTCTGATCATTCTCATCATCAGCCACCAGCCCGCGACAGAAGTCTGACGATATCACCTCGGTCGCTTTAAAGTGCTTGCGCGCAAAGCTAGACTTGCCGGAACCGGATGCACCGACCAGAATAACGAGTGACAGCTCTGGAATTGTGATATTCATGAATGTATCCTGCTGCAAATGTATTTGAACCTCGCAATTGTGAACGCGTAGAGGAGGGTCTTGTACCCACCCGCTCGTTGGAGTGCAGTTATGGAGCAGTTCAGCACCTCAACGAGGGCGACAGAGTGACTGCAAGGGCCGCACTCTACGCCTCGCCTGCCAGCCGTATGCGTATCAAAAGGTCGTTCAACGTGTTTTTGTCTTCAAGCGTTGGGCCATCAGGCAAGGAACTCTTCTGCGATGCTTCATCCAGTTCCTGTAGCAAGAGGCGGAACTCTTGAT
>DAOUDD010000015.1:0-30365 GCA_034431765.1 Ktedonobacteraceae bacterium
AAGCTCCAGCCCCATGTGCCAAGGAGGGAGCCGAGGGAGCCACCTGTGAAGTAAGCGACCATATACACTGTATTGACGCGATTTCTCGCGCCGGGGTTGAGGGCATAGATGCGTGCCTGGTTGGAGACCTGGTTGCCCTGTGCACCCAGGTCGAGCAGGATGACGCCGGGCAGCCAGTAACCGACGAGCCACATCAGGAGGAAGGAGCCGAATGGCACCGCGTAGGGGGAGAAGATGCTTGCTATGTACATGGATTTGACATTGCTCAGGTGATGTGTGATCATGTTCATCAGCAAGTAGATTCAGGCGTGTTTGTAGCATCCACAGAGTATTACTCTGCTGACGTATCAGCCAGAACGCGAGCAACGATAGTAACCCAATTATCAGCGCAAACCAGAAGAGGCTGCCTAACAGGTGCATGCCATGGCCATAGCCATGTTCAACAGGAAATTCATGTCTCCACATATGTGTACTCTTTCATTAGCGTTCTGAGCATAAGTGGTAAATTAAGTGAAAGGTTGACCGATTTTGCACTGAAGGATGAAACTTTTTACTGAAGGATGGAAACTGCACGCGAGAATTCTGGAAAAACAGCTTCCTACCAGGTATACTGTTCACTGAACATGTAAATTGTGCTCCTCATCGAGAGCATGACACACCAGTAAAATGTGCAGGACAGCCGCACATGGTAGGCAGATTCGCTCATGGGTGCACCAGCAGTTGAAGGTATTGATCTCTTTAAAATAGCGGGTCGATCCATTTCTGGATAGATTCCGAGCCTCAAAACTGGCTCCACCATCCGGCAGCCATTCTGTAGCCAGCTCGAAGAACGCCTCTTGATGTGGCTTGAGTATCACCCTCTGGTTGCTTCCTATACACGTGGAAGAGGAGAACTAAAATGATAGATGTCAATGAGATTCTGGCTGAATTGTTTCAAAAACGGCCTGAATGCGACTCTGATGGAGTATTTCATTATCTGCTGCGAGAAAGAGACGCGACGCTGATAGTCGATACAACCCCACACCGGGAATGGTGGCGGACGCCCGAGACCTTGAAAGAGACCTTGATTATCAGTTGTGAACACAACAAAGTGTATTTGGGTTGGACCACCAATGGTATCGATCGCGCAATCATCAGGCATGGGCCTGTGGAGACAATCCTCTACAAAGAAGACGAAGATAACGAGGACAGAGAACTGGTGTTTGTTGGCTTGGAGACTGTTGCCTGCGTCGATCTTCCTCCTGATCGGCTCAGGTATTGGACCGCCCCACGTGATTACTTTTATGACAAGATCTACGAGGAGCAAGACTATCGTATCCTCTCCTCAAAAAAACCTCCTTTCAGCATTTTGTAAATTGGACGCTTTTTACTTGGGCTCGCACAAGCTCACCTTTGCGTTTTTTGATCTTGCAAATCATGAATGGCGAACATAGTAAGATCTCGTCCTCCCCCGTATTGGGTGGCTGGTGCCGAGTGGAAGGACACTTTGCCGCATGCGTCATCACGGTCAAGCGGACCGATCTCTGAGTCGAATGTACACGCCAGCACTCAAGGGAATTCGAGATGATCAAGGTAAGATTAACAGCAGGCTCAAGTTATATCAGTGACGTTGAAGCAAAGGCCATCGAGCAGCTTGAGCAAATCCTTGCGGCAGAAGATGGGTATCTCTTGCCCGCTATGTTTATCGGTAAGCGGGTTGTCAATCGGGAGATCGATGCGATTCTGCTCCTACAAGATGCAATCTTTCTCCTCGATTTTAAAAATTGGGCTGGTCAGCGTATCGAGGTTGAGGGCATCAATGGCCGGGTAAGGTGCTTCTTTAAGGGGGCCTGGGAAGATAAAAGCAATTCCCTCCCCAACTACGAATATGCGGCGCGAGAATTAGCCAGTCGGCTCAAACGAGAGCGCTGGTTGCGTAAAGCGCCTCGTATCTATTCTGCACTGCTCTTTACGAGTATTGGCATTGCCGACTCGCCCCAGATTACATTTGCTGGTGGCGGTCCACAGCATCCCCAACCCAAAGATGGCGTTGGAGCCTGCCGAATCGAGCAATTTCCTCGGCTCCTCGCAGCTTTCCGCTCAGAAGTGCAGACCCAGGTCCGACTCGATCTGTCTCAACTTTCAGCGCTAGCGAAAGTGTTGCTTGGAGAGATCAAACCAGCAATCAGCCCATCCGTCAAGCGCATGGCGGGTTATCTGGCTATTGCAGAGCATCATACTGATTCGTTCCTCAACTGCACAATTTACCTGGGAGAGGGAGAACCGATTAAAGAACTGGTCTGGATCAAGCAATATGACCAGGTACTTGCCTCATCAGATCAGCGCGATGAAAGAGAGCAATTGATATTACGTCATGCCGATGTGCTCTACCGTTTTCTGCAGCACAGAAACATCGTTGCTTACCGCGCTGTAACACGGACAACGTCCCACCTCTACGTGATCCTTGCTCGTAAACCAGGAGCATTTCTGAGCGAGCTACTGAGCGGTAAGCCCATCAGTCAGGTGACAGAGACTGCTCTGCAGCGTATCCCTTTTGACCTGCATGCTCGCCTGCGTATCCTGGGTGATCTACTCACCGCATTGGAATATCTGGTACAGCAGCAGGGATTTGCGCAGAGCGCATATCGTGACTTGCGCCCGGACAGTATCTTCGTGCAATATACCGATACCGATACGACGCCAGTCGCGCAGTTATTCAATTTTGATTGCACGAAAATTCCCGGTTCAGTTACCAAACAAGGTCATCTGAAAGAAGGATTGCAGCGCTCTCCCATCTGGGAAGATTACGCTTCGCCCGAACTGTTGCAGTACATCGAGTCGGGTGTAACGACATCAGGAACTGCAACGAGCTTCAATGGGAATGTGAGTAGTGATCTCTTTTCCTGGGCGGTTATTGCCTGGGAGATGTTGACCGGATCGCTCCCTTTCCTTACCACCCAGGATAAGCTGCAAGGGAGACGTATCTCCTGGCCCAATCGCCTCGCTCCGGTACTACAAGCAGAAGACTCTAGCCTTGCTCCTGACACTATTGCTCTAATTGAACAGTGTTTGGAACCTATCCCCGCCAATCGTCCCCCTCTGGTCACACTCAGAAGACACTTTCCATAAGATGTAGTAAAATATCTACATCTCCTGCCAGAAAAGTTGCTAACTAACGCTCGCCCCTTGATTCTTCTAGGAAGAGGTATGAATGGTCGATTTAGAGCAGACAGTCGGTTCAACACGCATTATTGGTGACTATATTATCGGCAATCTTATCGGAAGAGGTGGATATGGAGAGGTCTATAAAGCGAAGCATCGTTATCTCGATAAGCTTGCTTGCATTAAAATTATTCGCTCCGATCACCAGAGCGAGGAACTGAAGAACGCTCTCTGGAAGGAAGCCAGGGTGCTGAACAAGTTGGATAACGAGCATATTGTTCGCTTGCAAACTTTGACGATCGAAAATGATCAGATCTACATGATCATGGACTATGTAGATGGTGGAGACGTAGCCTCGTTTCTAAGAAAAGCCGAAGGGCCGCTTTCTGTAGAGGAGGTTGATGTCATTCTTGAGCAGATTGCCGAGGGCTTGCATTATGCTCACCAGCAGCATATCATTCACCGCGATCTCAAGCCATCAAATATCTTACGCTATCAAGATGGACGCATTGTCATTGCTGACTTCGGGATAGCGCAGGTCCTTGATACAGCTCTTACTCAGTCCCTCCCGCTCACGCGCAACACTGCAGGCACTCCCCAGTATATGGCTCCAGAACAATTTGAGGGGAGTCCGGGCTATGCCAGTGACCTGTATAGTCTGGGAGTCATCATCTATCAGCTCCTGACCAATCGCCTGCCCTTCCCTGGAGATCAGGCACAGGCAGAAGAGGGCCATCGTTACAAGAAGCCGCCATCTTTGCGCGACTTGAATCCAATGCTTCCCTCCGATATTGAACAGGTTGTGCTCACAATGCTGGCAAAGAAACCAGAAGAGCGCTACCAGAGTGCGCTTGATTTTCGCCGTGCGTTTGGCAATGCCCTTATCAAAAGAGCGGTCAAGACGCGTGTCAGTCCTGAAACGATCGAGGGGCTTCTCCACCTCTTTCCAGACGATCACGTGGTTCTCCTGGAACCAGGTGAATACCATGGGCCTTTTGCCATAGACAAGCGTCTCCGCTTGATCGGAGCGGGTCCATCTACCAGGCTCGTAACGGTTGACGAGCCTGTGCTCTCTCTCTCCACCTCTGGCGTCTGTCTGGAAAACATGCTTATTCAACGGACCAGCGAAAAGCAGGGTGAGAGAGTAATTCAGGTAGCGCCAGGCGTCACCTATACATTGAGGCACGTCACGCTGCTGGGTGGAAGCATAGAAGGCGCTCAATGGGAGGACGCGGAGTGGCAGTTGCCTATAGATGGCATTGATTTCGGACGTATCCCCATTGAAAGTCAGCAGACACGCTCGCTTCCCATCGAAGTTAAGGCCTGGTGTGATGTGCAAACCGATCTCGCCGCGCTCAGCGTCTTTCCTCAACGCTTGTCTCCAGGTGCGCATACGCTCTCTCTGGTCTACAATGCTAGCGGACAACTACCTGGAACGACGCTGAACGGATCGGTGATCTTACGCAACGAGACGGAAATCAAAACAATTGCTGTGACCGGTCAGATCGAGCAATCTGCCCTGCCCGCCACCCCATCAGAAGGTGCATCTCTGCCACATATGGACTGGGATTACCTGGTTCAGGAAAAGGCGGCCCAGGTGCTCTTGCGCGAGCTAGGCGATGACGGGGAAAAACAACTGGTCAGGCAGAGAGACCGGGAAAATCCGCAATGGGTCGGAGAGATTATAGAGCGTAGCTCCAGCCTGCTTGCTCAGCTCTTTGGCCGTACACCGTTCTGCTGGTATGTCAGAAGAATGAAAACAGTTCAAGAGGATTCGGAAGAGGAAACCCTGGAGTTGACGCTTGCTACTGACAGCAAGTCATTGCCATCTGTGCTCGCTAACAACCAGAAAACGCTCCGTCTGCGTGGCACAATCCACCAGGAAGGGCGTGGAAAGTTCAAAATTGTCGATGCCTTGTCTCTCAAAACCGAGCTGGGTTTTGCCAATCGCGTCTCTCTACCTGTCTGGATCAAGTTTGTTCCCTCTCTTCCCGGCTATTTTGGTATCCCACCGCACTTCTTAGCACAACTCCAAACGCTGCCAACCAATGAAACACCGGCTTTAGATAGGGATCAACTTCAGGGTTGGGAAGAAATGCTGCGATTCTATAAGAATCTCTATGAAAGAAAACAGTATTGGATCCGGTATACGAGACATGATTATCGCGAGGGAGCCACAAAAGTCACCTTTTACCTGGATAAAGAGGAGGCCAGAGACAGCCAGCAAGAGCCGCTCACCTATAAAGAGTTTCAGATACGGGCCGACACATCTCGCCGAGAGAGGCTCAAAGTCTTTGCAGATCTTCCAAAGAGCACCAGCTCTCGTCGAAAAGATGGCATGGAGATCGGGCGGGTTGAACGCTTTCGGCATGATACTGGCACTGTCACGTTGAACCTGGAATCTGGATCTTCCGCACGCCCTCATGCTGGCACATATGATCTCCCACCTTCCGGCTATCTGCATTTCGATGCACGCGGTGATGTGTCGCAGAACGATCGGCAGTGGGAGGCAATTACATCTCTCAAACAAGGTAAAACCAAAAATGTTTTGCTCTCTGATTTTTTCTTCGATGCGCGTAAAGCACGCTCTGCTCCCGTCATCAAACACCTTGAACCAGCGGATCTCCTATCAGGTACCTGCAACAGTGGACAGATAGCAGCGGTCGAGGCAGCGATCTCGGTTCCTGACCTCTTGCTGATTCAGGGGCCGCCGGGAACCGGAAAAACGACTGTGATCGCTGAGATCTGTTATCAGATTGCGCTGAGAGGTGGGCGTACACTGGTTGCCTCTCAATCAAACCTGGCAGTCGATAATGCTCTGGGCAGAATTGTTCACCATCCCAGGATACGTGCTCTGCGAAAAGGTGTTCCCGATTCAGTCGAAACTGAGGGGCGTGATTTTACGGAGGAGCGTGTTATAGAAACATGGCTCAGCAATACAGTGCGTGATTGCCAGTTAAAATTGGCGCAGCGCCACCAGCACATGGCGCACTTCAAAACACTGCTGAGCGCGGCTCCTCGTTTTACCACATATATCGATAAAGAACGGGTATGGGAAGGTGAGCAGATAACGCTCCAGCGCAAGTCCGATGCAGCAATGCAAGAAATACACGATCTTGAGCCTGCCGTACTGCAAAGGAGGAAAGAGGTAGAGCGATATACGTCTCTTCAGGCAGGATTCTCTGCTCTTGCCAATGGAACTATCGATTGGCAGCGGTCCGACCCCAATCACCTGTTGAAGGACATGTATCTCTACCTGACCGAAACGGGCGACAGGCAGCAGTTTATCACACGCATCAATGATTGTGTACAGCTTAGTTCGCAATTCAGCCTGACTCCTCCAGGAAAAGGACATCTACTGCACACTCTGGCCTGGTTGCACGAAGCAATACCCACTTCTAGCCAGGCATGGGCAAGTAGTAGAGCCTTTCTAGGTGAAGCTGAGGAAGCATTGACCGAAGTAAACACTATTGAGCAGCGACAGCAGCAAGTAGCAGCTTCTCTTCAGAACAAGAGAGTAGCCTTACAGCACCTCGACACACACATCAATCAACTGAAAGATACACTTCAGAGTCAAATAGCCTCACTTCGCACGCTAGAAGACGCTCTGGCGACACTCAAAGCTCTTCCTGATGTTGGCGCTGGGAGCATTTTTTCTGCCTTACGACAGCTTATGGACGAGGAGTACCGCAAGAAGCTTGCAGCAGCAGATTCGTCAAACACGGTACAGGTAGCACAAGTTTTTCCTCCAGTGCTCGTTGTCTTGATAGAGCAGAACACAACCCCTGCTTTCGCAAACATATGGGCCTCCGTACAAAGAACAATCTACGGCAGGATTAAGCGGGTCATTGAGGAACAGCAAACACTGAGCCAGATAAATGCTCAGCTTGATCGATGTAAACAGCGCTTTCGCGAGGAGTGCACGGCGGTTCCTGAGATCTGTGAGGAACTGGGAGCGATTCCGCTCTCTGGGAGCCGCGTCATTCCTCAGAACAGTGACGGCCTCAGGCAACTCCTGACACGAATAGAGCAGAATCTGGATGCCTGTGCCGAAGCACGCTCAAAAGCGCAAACGTTGGTGAGCAGATTTTTCAAAGATCAAGAAAAGCATCGAGTACGGAATCGCCTGCTGGAAGCGCGCGACTGGCTGGTCATTGCCAATGAGAGCTACCAACATCTGCCGACTTCTGTCCGCGAAGCGAATGTAAGATTTATCACCAATATGGCGAAAGAACTGTTCTTAGCGGTTAACAAGCTACTGAGCGAGAGACAACAGGCAGCGCGGGAGGCACGTGAAGCCTCTTTGCAGAGCAGCCAACAGAGTGAAAGCGAGCGGCAGCAAGCGCAGAAAGTCCTTGAGAACGAGCGGGAACAGCTAGCACACCTGACGAAGGAGCGGGCTGCTGCTCTGCAACGCGTCGGGCACGCTTTTCAAGCACTGAGTGGGCGTTCTGATCTGTCAGAGGGGCTACGCCAGATTGCCCAGCGGTACTTACGCACTCAAGTATTTTCAGAGGCAATTGTGGAAGAGTATCAAGCGGCTTATCAGCATTGGAATGGTGAGAGTAAACGTTTGGAGACGCTTGTCACGGATCTCTGGAAGCAGGTTGAGGGTGCCAACAGCACCCTACAAAGTCAGCTCTCCTCGGCTCTCAGTACTCTTAAGCAGCAACAGCAACAGTTGCATTTGGTGAATGTGGAGCGTGAGGTATGCGAAAAGGCTTTGCAACAGGGCCTGGCAGCGCTGCTGCAAGAGCGCAGGTGGTGGAAGAGTTTCTGGGAGAGCATACCAGAAACGATTCGACCAATAGCTCCAGAGGAAGGAATTTTTGAGAGTTCGTTTTTAGAAACAGTACAAAAACAATTCGATGCATGGGACAAGGAACTTGAAAAAGAGGAAACGTTTGCTCGAAACTATGATGGACTGCTCACCGATTGGATTGATGATCTGCAAAAGCTCTCTGGACCTGAACGAGAGCAACTGCGAGATGTCTATATTAAAAATGCTAATGTAATTGGTATTACCTGTGGTCAGGCGCGCCAATACTCTGAAAGAGCTTTTGGCGTCTTATCAACATTTGATGTCGTTATTATTGACGAGGTCAGTAAAGCTACTCCCCCTGAACTCCTGTTGCCAGCCCTTAAAGGGAAAAAGCTCATTCTCATCGGCGATCAACATCAACTCCCGCCGATGATCGAGGATAAAACGCTGGAGCAGATGGCAGAAGAAACCGGACAAGATCCGGCAACGTTTCAATATCTTAATCAGCCCTACTTTGCGGACCGTTACAACGAAGCGGCGGACGAGATCAAGCGTATGCTCTATATCCAGTACCGTATGCATCCTGATATTATGGCAGCCATCAATCAGTTCTACGAGCGCCCATTGGAATGCGGACTCAATCAGCCAGATATCGAACGTGATCACGGGCTTGAGTCGGCCCTTGTACGCAAGCAGACACATCTCATGTGGGTAAGGACACCTCTGGTCTCATCAGATATGGGCAACCGAAGCGGGCAAAGAATCACAGCCGTCAACAAAGCCACCGGGCGCGAAGTATTTGCCTATAAAAGTCAGAGCAACAGCTTTGGTGAAGAGCGTGTCGGCACCTCGTATATCAACAGACGTGAAGTCGAAATTATCACAAAAATCTGCGAGGAATTGCAACACATCTGGAAGCCGCAGGTGGCAGAAGCGGGCCCGAAAGAGATAGGCGTGATCACGTTCTACGCAGCTCAGGTCAATGAGCTGGAAAAGAGCCTTGGTACCGCCAGAGGAAATGAAAAGTCACAGTTCGATGCTCTCAAGATCCGCGTTGGCAGCGTTGACCGCTTTCAAGGGATGGAGCGCGAGATCATTATTGTCAGTATGGTGCGCAATAATTTTAAAAGGGATATTGGTTTTGCTAAGAAGGATGAGCGTATCAACGTTGCCTTCTCGCGTGCGCAGCGACTCCTGATCATCGTTGGCTGTCATGATCTCTTTTGTAATACCTCCAAAGGGGGAAAAGCTGCCGAGCGCTATAGCAACGTCTCAAAAATCGTCTTACATCGAGGAGATTTTATTGATGTTTCTTGACTCTGCCATTGATCAGCGCCCTATCGCGCCCAATCTTCTAGAGCAAGCACATAGCCTGGAGAAGCGTTACTCCGGGCTGCATATCATAGCAGCCCGTGAGTTTCGTTATCCCGTGCAACAGCAAAAAGTCAGTGTACGTGCCGAACAGCGCCGTAAGATCAACCTCCTCGAAAAGTTTTTGCTCCGTGCCTACACACAGATCTCTCCGCCGCCTTCACTCGAAGAACTGGCGGGCGCACTGAGCATCGATCCTGTTTTCATCAGAAGTACTTTCGAGTACCTGATTAATTTGCGCCATATTCGCAATACAAATGAACGCGCGCAGGTGACGGAAGAAGGGAAACAAACTCTTTCCTCAGAAATCGTCTCTCAAGGAGATGCTTTCGATACCCAGTATTTTATCCAGGATAATTTGCGTGACATGAAAAACTTTTCTCGCAAGCCACTTGATGAGGTTGATGAAGCGCTTGAAGATCTGAGTCTCTCTGTGAAAAAAGATCTGACGGACTTCCCTGTCTTCAATTTTCAGCGTGCTATTCTGCAAGATCAACTTGTAGCATTAGGATTAACCTTTCACAGTCCAGAAGATGGTCGCTTTGTGAAAGTGATAACACCACTGTCTACTGAGCGAGGATGGAAAACGCTCGCCCTCTTCCTTGAGTATGATAAGCTGAAGGAGAACAGTGGAGAGGCCATCACCGTTACTGCCAGGCAAGACCAGGATACCATTCCTGGCCTTGGAGAATGGCTGGCAAGCGAGTTTCAGAAACAAAACCTCTCCCTGAACACGCTCTTCCAGCTTAGCGACGATCTCTTTGTCACAAAAGAGATTGGACCTGACCCGGACAGTCCTGAAGATCAACTGGTTGAAGAGCGTTTAGAGTCGATTGGTCAACAGGCTATGACGCAAATGCGTTTACAGCGCGCAGGAGAGATTCCTGAGCAGGATGCGAAGACCGTTCTGCAACTGCGGGATGTAGAGATACGTCCAGCCTTTTTAGACGCCTTGCAAGAAGCACGTGAACAGATTATTATTTATTCTCCCTGGATCAACGAACAGGTAGTTGATGATGACTTCCTTTCACTACTGGAAAGCCGAGTTCAGCAAGGCGTGCATATCCTCATCGGCTACGGGATCGGGCGCCATGAGAAGAAAGAAGAGCGACCACTCCCCCCTGATCTTCAGCAACGGTTACGCGCAGTCCAAACGGCTGAGGGAACACCTGGGATTATCGCTGAGTGGCTTGGCAACTCTCATGCCAAAGAGATTGTCATCGATCGTCGTATCCACTTCAATGGCTCGCATAACTGGCTCTCGTATCGCGGAGATCGCTTACCGCGCGGCGAGACCGTCTACAAGGTCACGATTCCAACGGAGGTCGAGAAAGCCTATCAGCACTTCGCTCATCGTTTTCTCGAACGCGCTCAGGCGTTATGGTTACACACTGGTATTGAGGAGCGACGAATAGCGCTATCTATCCTTGGGTATCTTGGGCATGAACAGCAATCTGCTGAGTGGCTGCAACGCGCCGCCTGTTATGACTTGCTTCCCTTGTGGCTGGCACTTGCACAACAGGCTATCTCGGCTGGACATGAAGCACGTATTCTCCCAACTCTCTCAACAATCATGCCCCTGTGTGCTACTGCCATCGGACAAGCAGATCCATTAAGCAATGAGATTAGTCTGATGCTACAAAAGACGTTTACCGTCTTGAAGCAGCAAAACGCGAAACTGATGGCTACCTTTGTACGTGATAATGCAGCTCTTCTTGGGCAATTCGGCTTCTTGATCAAAAAATTATCGGGATAAGAGCTGAACGTTCTGCTCGATAGCCTCGACGAATGCTTCGGAAGAAGGATACTCGCGCCGGTGGTGGGCAGGACCAATGCGCAACGTAATATTCCAGCCCTTCCTCTGCTGTGTCTCGGTATAGGTGAAGCCGACGGGGACAACCGCAACAGCGGCCTTCTGGTCTCGCTCTGCCATCTCTACCAGGCGCGCGAAACCGGAGCGGAAAGGGAGGAAGCTTTGCTGCTGCATCTCTTTTGGGTTGGTGAGCGGATCGATGGTGGGGTAGGCCTCAGGAAAAACGACTAAAGCCTCACCTTTACGGAGCAAGCGGACGGATTCTGTAATGGCGCGGCGCAGATAGCTTCTACTTTCGCTCAGCGTATAGGCACTCGTTGTTTCGCCGGGAATCTCGTTGCCCGCAGTATCCAGGCGCTCGCTGCGTAAGACCACAGGCCAGTGAGCAAGTGCGCAGACACGTTCCATCACGGCGCGGGTTCTGCGACTGCGCACCCAATCAAGGGCAACAAGAATATGCGTTGTGCGTGGCATTGTGCTCACCAGAACACTGCCATCATAGAGATGATGAAAATGCCGCGCCACCAGCAGCAGCGGGCCAGAAGAAGGGATGTGTTCTAGCCCCTCGACCGAGACGCGTGTATTCAGACGTGTTATAAGTGTGCAGGCAATAAAGACACACAGGGTCGAGACACGCTCAATCACAGCCGTGCAGATGGTGGAAAGCACCTGTTCCGCCTGCACGACGCGCTTTTCTAACCCGGCAGGAAGATGAAAAGCAGGGCGTAGGGAAAGCCTGTCTCGCTCTTTTCTTCTCTTCATATGTCCTTCTTGGTGAAATCTTCCTTCTCTTTACGCAACCCTTCAATAATGCCCGACCTCATTGAGCAGGCTGAGAGCCACCTGGACAATTTTTTCACGTTGAAGCCGGGGCTGTCTTTTCCCTGTACGTTCAACATCATGCGCCATAGGTTTCTCCCTGAATCTCTTCCCCTTGACTATTGAACACTGTTCATTATACCTGAACAGTGTTCAATAGCATTCTTGTAGTGGTTAAAAGAGTGCTTTGTGAAACCGACATTCCCTATCTTTATATGGCTTTCTCGTTGCGCACCATCACGCGCCCACGCCAGCGATGGCGGCGCTGGATTGTCATTTTGCCCAGCCAGAGAGCCACAGCACAATCAGTAAGCGGCGAGAGCCAATAGGAACATGGTCTGCTGGAATATGCTCTTGCCGTGCCAAAGAGGACGCCCACACGCACCAGGCATAATAGACTGTTCAGGATGACTGACCACAGAGGCTGTTTTCGCCTCACAAGGAGAAATGCAAGGAGTGGCAGAGGAAGTGCCTGCACACAGGCGATTTCAAGCCATCCTATCACTGTCGTAAAACCGGAAAACTGATCATGCATGGGCAGCGAGCGCGGCCAGTTCGACCAGAGATCGCGCCAGTCTGTATACATGTTGACATCGACGAAAGAGTCAACCTCATAAAAACCGACACGATACCCCTCTTTTACCAGCAGACGCGCAAGCGTCACATCTTCACAGCGGGACTGTCGTGTGAAGGAAAAGCCGTCAATGGTGTGCAGCACGTCACGTTGAAGGAGAAAACATTGTCCGTTGGCCTGAACATCGTTGACGTGGCGAAAGATCTGCCCCGGTCTGCCAAAGCGATAGACCAGCGTGGTGAGCAGGGCAGGATGCAGCAGTCCTTGCCCTACGCCATCGATTTTCTGCCGAACTGCAACGCTTACGGCCGCAAGACGCAGGCGTTGTGCTCGACCGAGCAGGGCACGCACGAGAGGGACGTGGGGTCGCACATCTGCATCGATAGTGAGAATCCAGCGAGCATCTGTCTCTAAAGCGTCCAGGCCGACCTGTAAGCCCCACGCTTTACCATTCCACGATGAAGGGATGGGGCTGGCATCGACGAGGCGAACACGGCTATCACGTTGTGTATACTCCCTGACGAGTTCTTGCGTGCCATCGACCGATCCCCCATCAACGACAACAATCTCCGCAACCTCTATCCCTTGAGCAATCAGCCCTTCCAGGCAAGGGGTGAGCCGCTGATATTCGTTAAGCACAGGAACAATAATGGAGACGCGCTCTTCACCAGCCGCGTTTGCCTCCTCTGGCACGATACGTGCCCCTGTTGAACGGCGCATCATGCGCCCGAAAACACGTAGAGCAAGCACTGCTTGAAGCAGGCTGATATATCGTAAGAGCGTATGTGTCTGCAATGAGGTGCCTCAGTAAAATTCTATTATTTGCATGACGCGTCAAAGCGTCAATATAATAATAATCGTAAGATTTCTGTTGCTGCAACGCGAGGGAAAATAGGTCAAATGACCCATCTTCTGCCTCGCATGCCTGTGCTATATTCATCATCCAGGAGAGGGGCGGCGTCTTTCAGAGCGCCCTCTGCGTCGGCCTCCTCTTACGTTTGCTAACGGTATCAACGTTCGGGATGGCTTATAAGCTTCAGTAACGTTTAGCTCTTCCACACAAGCCACATACGCACAATAACTTCTAAAACTCCATGCATCATCTGAGAGCGCTCACGTTCCAAATACACTGTGCCGCTGAGCGCCCAGGTTATTTCTCTTTGAGATAGGGTGACATCTGCAACATGCGTCTGCGGATCAGTGGACGCAGGAGTGGCAGGAGTAGGGCGGCGACTCCTCTGGGACGGATCGCCTCTGCCACGTCGCGCATAATCTCGTCAAAGGTATGGCGCTGGTAGTGCAAAAGCGCCTGGCTCTCTTCGGTGTCGAGCCAGTCGGTGCGATAAGGCTTGCTGTCCGGGGCGAAGGCGTCGTCGGGCGGCGGCTGGATACCAATCTGCTCAAGTGAGCGATAGAGGTAGTCGCGATAGCGAATCTGACACCGAGGGCCGCCACCAATCAACCAGATCTTGCCCCAGATAGCGTGCTGCACACCGTTGGCGATTGCCAGACCGACATCATGCGTGTGCATCACCTCAAAGCGTGTGTTCAAGGGGATGGTATACATGATGGGATGTATCGAGCGTGCCTCCAGGGGTGGGACATCGCTGAGGCGAAAAATGGCCCATTCGAGACCAGAGGATTGCACCATCTCTTCGCTCTCTATCTTATGCCTGGTATACTCGTCGGTGACTTTGACCGGATCAGTTACGCGGCGTGGCGGTTCCTGATCCTGCGTCATCCCAAAGACATCCAGGCTTGAGATAAAGAGGATTTTCGGCGGCTGGCTCTGCGCTTGTGCCGCCTCAATCACATTGCGCGTTCCCCCAACATTCACTTCCTGAGCCAGCTTCGGCTGTTCGTCCACAACAGGCGGAAGGATGTAGGCCAGGTGGATGACAACGTCCTGCCCCTGCATCGCCTCGGCTACTGCCTGGCGATCGCGGATATCACCCCAGATAATCTCGGCTTTACCCTGCACAAGCCGTGCTTTCTGCTCCGTCTTCTTCGACTTTTGATTAAAGCAACGCACGGTTTGCCCCTGTTCGAGGAGCGCCTGGACAGTACTCAAGCCAACGTTGCCGAAGGCACCGGTTACCAAAATACGCATAACGAAACGAATTCTCCCTTGTATAAGTTCACACTATATTCATAACTACAGCAGTGCAGGTATCACACACGTTGTTTGGACGTGCCTTCAGACTGCGACTGCGAAGAAGGCGGAGCATGACGAGCCATATTATTGAGTTCGATAATGACTGGATCGAGCGGGGTACTCGTCGTGGGAAGATGCAGTGAGCCGAGCTTGCCGGACATGACGGCCTTGTGAAGCACCTTCGAGACCTGATAGGCGGCCTGGCGCATCGCAGTAAGCATATCTGCATCACTCTTCATACGTTGCATCCGACTGAGCAGGTTATTGAGCGAGCCGGCGACGTTCCAGAGCACATGGCCTTCACTCAGGCTGACACGAGCATTGACCTCCCCATTGCTGAAACGCGCATGCGTCTCTGCAATCTTCTGAAAGCCCTCTTCGAGCTGCTGCTTCTGCTGGATCTGTGCCTGAACGTGCTGCGCGAGCTCCTGCTGCAACATAACGATCTCCTCGGCTCGGTCAGCGCGGCGAATGGTGTTGATCAGGCTGCTCGTGGTCACAAAGATCACCACGCTCACAATGACCTGGATACAGATGGGCAGGATCAGCGTGACGGTGAACAGGCCCTTGGCGAGCATATGCTCATACGCTGCCGTGTGCGGGACGAACTGGCTAACAAAGATGATACACAGGCAGGACAGTGCCCCCACGACGAGAGACGCAACAGGTGGCAATAGCGCGCCCGCCAGGATGATTGAGAGCGTGAAGACGCCAAAGAGCGGGAGAAGCGAGGGGTCCAGAGGATTGGTTACCATGACAGCCATCATCGGTAAAATGATATGCGCAATAATGCAGGAGGCGGACAGGTAGCTCCATCCTGTTTTGCCAAAGCCAAAGGCGCATGCAAGCAGTACCAGTGCTCCAATGCCAATAGGAGGTGACGAAGGACTGTACGGAGAATAGAAGATCATGATCACTGAAAGAGGGAGGAACAGCACGCAAATGAAAAAGAGAAAGCCGCTTGTCAAGCGTGCATAGCGAGAACGCTCACGTTCGCCTGGAGTTGCCTCTAGCGTACGCTCTGGCAAAGAGAGCTTATACCACCAGCCCAGAAGTCGGTTCATAGGATGACTCCTAATACGTATACAACTACATAATGAACAACCTATTGAGTAGAGAGGCCAGCAAGGAGTGTGTGCAGGTCAAGAGAGTAGACCTTGCTAACAATGAATTTTCTCATCGCTACATGAATACAAGCCATACGTGATTTTTCTTTGCGCCAAAGCACTCTACAGTACTTTTGCAGAACCAGAATAGTTTCTGGTGTCGAATATCAGTATATCAGTGTAGTCAAATGAGCGACTTATTATTAAACCTCGTCGCGTATCCCGGCTGTGAGCAGATCATGGAGAATCAGGTCGCGGTGCCTATGTCTCCACGGTGATCAGCGCTTTGTGTTGCAGAAACGGTGTGAATTTTGAGATTTGAGACGCACTGTAAATGGTGATGATGTTTGTGCGTAGGCTGGCTCTAAAGAAGATACAACCAGGAATATCATCTTCCTCTTGTCGTCCAAATTCCTTTCTGCTGCGTATCGAAAAGAGAAGTGGCGCACGAGAGACTTTCTCTTGAGGATCGCTATATACACTACACAGGCGGTAGAGCGCTCTTCTCTCTCACCCAGCAATAAGAAAGGTATCCAGGATGCAAGCAGAGCAAGCAGAGAAAGCAGAGAAAGTAACGAGTAGCAAGAATCAGCGCACACGTCTTGTGGCACGGCTCTCACGCCTGCGTCTGAAGTACCGCAGGGCAAAGGCAACGACGACACTTGCAGGGGGACAGAGCCAGCAAGGCGTACCCATGCCATCCTCATTTCTTGAAGACGTTGTCCATGTCGAGGGGGCAGCAGATCAGGGTCCTGGTGCAGCCCAGCAGACGACCTTTCTCGGCTACACATTCCAGGAAGGAGTGCCACCGCAGCACATTGAAGTCACTGACCTCGTCCAGCCTCCCGCAGAGACCACGCTCTGGATCGATCTCTCGCACTTTGGAAGTGATGAGCTACAGACGCTTGCACAGGTGTTTCGCATTCATCCTTCTGCCATCGAGCTTGCGCTTTCCTCCTGGAAGAGTCCGCGCCTGGATGTCTTTTCCGATCACTTCCTCGTCACCACAACAATTCCCTCGCTGCATACCCATCCCTATCGTATCGAGGCTCACCAGGTGAGTCTCTTTGTTGGGCCGATGTTCCTCCTCTCAACGCACCAGGTGGCCCTACCGTTTGCTGAACGCGTTCTAACGCGCAGTTCTCTCCATAGTGAAACCGCTCCCGTTGACCCTGGTTTCCTCCTCTACCTGCTTTTAGATGAGCTGCTGACGTACTATGAGGATCTCAATGGGCACATTCAGGGCGAGATTGAGCAGATGGAAGAGCGGGCGTTGCTGGATTCATCCGATGGCTTTCTCACCGACCTGTTACATTTTAAGCGCTACACCTTTGCGCTGAGTCAATTGGTGGACCAGCATCGTGTCGTCTTCGCGGTCTTCCTGCGTCCTGATTTTCATGCCATTGCCGAGCAGGAGATCCAGGGCTATTACCGTGATCTTGATGCAAGACTTGCACGAGTTGTGGAGAACTTACGCGGGGCGAAAGAGTCTGTCAATGGCATCTTTGATATCTACGTCTCCCGTGTCTCGCATCACACCAATAATGTGATGAAGATCTTAACCATCGTCTCGACGATCTTGTTGCCCTCGACCCTAATCTTTACCTTTTTTAGTACGCAGACGATCCAGACGTTTCCCATCCTGACACATCAGCCGGGGTTTTTTCTCATGATCCTGAGTGTCATGTGTGTGAGCACGCTTATTCTCTGGCGCTTTCGTCACAAAGGCTGGCTCTAAGCACCATCCTCATAGCGAAATGCAGAGGGAGGGAGAGACATGCGTCCAATACGCATCAAGGTACGCCTTGAGGAAGGCACGATCCCGCGTAGGGAGCGACCCTTGCGGTCGCCCGCGGTGGGAGTGCAGCATGGTCCACGACGGTGCATCCCCACCAAGAGGAGGATGCAAGACCCTCCCCTACGCGACAATGATGCGTATTGGAGGGGAGAGACACGCGTCAGTCTTTCCCTTGACTCGCTATCTCCATTGTCGTATATAGTGTAAAGCGTGGAGTGATACGATGGAAGCATTTCGTATAGACATACAAGGCTGAGTCAGGGCAGACAGAAGGCCAACCAATCGATGGAGAGGAGTGCAACGATGAGCGTGAGCGAGCAGCGACAGGTGCACCAGTTTGATGTGGCCACTATTATGGGTAGCTTATATGGAGATGGCATACTTGGGCAAAGGGAGGCCTTTTCTCGGCAATGGGTTCAACAGTTGGGAGAAGATATCGATCTCCTTTTTCACGAGGCCCTGAAAAGACCTGGTGGGGCGGTGGGACGAGGACCGAAGCGCTACTATGTAGAGATACACCCGGAAGATATTCGCGGTTTTGTTGACCTGGCTACCCATCCCTGGGTGGTCGCGGTGTGTGAGATGATCCTGGGTCCGCAGTATAAGATTGTCGAAATTGGCTTTGACGTGCCCTTGCCGGGAGCACAAAATCAGCCCTGGCATCGCGACTTTCCTTCTCCCCAGGATACCCTCGTTGGCCGTCGCTTGAACTCGCTGGCATTCAATCTCACCACGGTTGATGTCTTCGAGGATATGGGTCCGTTCGAGATTGCACCTGGAACGCAGTGGGACCCGCCAGTGGATTTTGAACATGAGATGTTCCCTCCAAAAACAGCGTACCCACGCTACGAGGCGCGTGCACAGAAGAAAATGCCGAAAATGGGAGACATCTCCGTTCGCTCGGCGCTGACGATCCACCGGGGGACGGCGAATCGATCAGACAAAGCGCGGCCCGTGCTCGTTCTCGGTGTTGATTCACCAACGGCTACCAATGCCCAGCACCATGACTTGCAGATCACGCACCGTTTCTTCCAGACACTCCCGCAACAGGTACGTGATCATCTGACCTATCGGCTGGTCGATACACTGGAGCCGATTCAGCAATTACATCAGATCGAAACCTTGATGATGGGCGAAGCCTGATTTTTCGGGCCTGCTCAAACCTCGCCCTGATCGTTTGCAGAAGCCAGAGCCAGCTCTGCAAAAAAGCTATTGGGGAGGGAAGATTGTGCTCATGTGTACATCAACGAGTGCAGGTGCACCTTGCGCACAGGTCTGCAAAGCCGATTGGAGCGCGGGAATAAGCTCTGCCCGCTTCTGCACGACCAGGCCATGGACGCCCATGCCAGAGGCGAGTTGGGCAAAGTTCAGGCGCGGCTCACCCAGATTCACAAAGGGCTTGACGCTCGATACATCAAATTGTGAGTGTGTCTCTTGCTGGCGCTGCAATTCTAGCTTGATGATATCGTAGCTGGCATTATTACACACCACGACCAGCGCCGGGACATGATAATGCGCTGCCGTCCAGAGGATCTGGATGCTATACATCGCAGAACCGTCTCCCGTGATCACGACCACTTGTTGATCCAGGGCCGCGAGTTGAGCGCCCACTGCGACAGGAACGCTACCTCCCAGAGCGGCCCCTTTCATTCCCATATAGGAGGCCACTGGCGAATGTTCGTGCAAGAGAACTTGAAGGAGTGGCTGGCTCGCTGTGATGGACTCATCGACCAGGATCGTCTTGTTCGGCAGGCACTGGCGGAGCGCCTGTGCTAATGTGAGGCTATCTATTAGGTCATCTTTGCCTGAAGTGCTATCTTCCTGTCCTGTTGAGACGTTCTGCGTGATTTGCATACTATCTGTCTGCGGTGAGGCTTGCTCTTGCCCCTTTTTCTCCCGCTCTGCGACCAGGATTGCCCACTGCGCAAGCGTTGCGGAAATATCGCCGTAGAGAGGAAAACAGCCGCGCAGGTTTTTGCCCAGGGCATCCAGGTTGTCAGCCAGGTGAATGACCTGTGTTCCCTCGGCTAGAGCAGGTGCAGGATCATTTTCGTAGAAGAAATGCGTGATAAAGCCTTTGATGCCAATGAGCAAGAGCAGATCGGTTTGAGCGAAAAAGTTACGACGCTCTGCTGAAAAGTAAGGCAGGCCACTGCTTTCCGTGAGCAAGGGACTGTCCAGGCGTCTGGGCCAGAGGTCACGGACAATGCGCGCATGACTGGCCTGTGCCAATGCCAGAATATCTTTCTGTGCCTCTGGCTCAATATCCCCACCGACGAGCAGTGTCGGATTTTTGGCCGCGAGAAGCATGTCCGTGGCTTTTTGGAGATCCTGGCTGGAAGCGGAACCCATCCTGGGGATCCGTAAAGAGGGGATAGGAGGAATACGGCCATCGGGCGTGCGCGGAATGGCGGTCAGGACATTGATGGGCAGAATCAGACAAACGGGTCCCAATGGAGGCGTCAGTGCTGCCATCGTTGCTCGATAGAGGGCATCGGCCAGTTCACCGGCATCTTTCACGGTCCAGGTCCACTTGCACTCCACGCTTGCCAGGCTCTCGATATCGTTGGACAGGGGCGAGTCCTCAATGAGATGGCGCACGTGATGCTGGCCCACGGTCACAAGCATGGGAACTTGCGCTTGCCGGGCGTTATGGATATTGGCGAGAGCGTTTGATAAGCCGGCCCCTAAGTGTAGGTTGACAATGGCAGGCAAACCAGTCACACGCGCTATGCCATCGGCAACTCCTGTTGCGCTATCTTCATGGAGAAAGAGCAGGAAACGGAGCTGCGGATAGCGAGCCAGGGCATGCACAAAAGGAACTTCAGTGGTGCCTGGGTTGCCGAGAACATAGCGGTAGCCATAACGGATAGCGGCCTGAAAAAAGAGATCGGCTCCTTGCTGGATTTCTGGAAAGGGAGTGGAGAACTCCTGGTCCTGGTTAAGTGACATGGTCGATGGTTTTCCTCTCTATGAGAAACAGATGCCCTTTTCTAAAAGGGTGTATGATACTGAGAAAAGGAGGTAGCCTCTAGTAGCAATGCCAATAGAGACCATCTCCTGCTCAGAGGGAACTGACAGCTTTCACGTTTACGTCGTGTAGAGTTCAATTCCATTGATGAAGGGATTATCGGCTGCGCCTTTGCTAAAAGCGATGACGATCTGACCGTTGCCATTGGCCGTGGCTGAGAATTGTTCTGCCACCGCCTTTTTGTAGCCAACGGTAGCCGTCACATCGAAGTTGCTCAACACCCCATTGCCATTGATCGCCACGTTGAATTGACGCTGACCCGCTCCCTGGAAGGTCAGTTCCGCCCAATCGAGCCGGACCGTATATGTTGTGCCGGCTGTCAGGCCAGCAATGGTATAGGTAAAAGAGCTGTTCCAACGGGCAGTCTGGTAGACAGCCTGGGGCGCGGGATTGCTCACTCCACTGGTATCAATCGCGCTGGAGGTATCAGCGTACTCGTTGCCCTGATCATAGTCCGTATCAGCGACGAATGAGCCTGCGGTTCCTCCACCAGCGTTGATCGCCAGCAGTTGTGTTCCCGGCGGACCCGGTTGTGGAGTTGGAGTAGGTGTCGGGGTTCCAGGGGTGGAGCCGCAGTGGACATCGCTCCAGCCCGTGTTGCCCGACCCCTGTGTGATCGTGAAATTGGTGCCGCAGTTATACTGCCCACCGCTGCCCAGATTGGTTGCCGTTACATTGGTAAAGGTCGCCGATCCCGCAGCCTCCTCCTGGATCGCGTACGTGCCCGCCGTCTGGATCGTATCATTGCTAAAGGTAGCATTGTTAATACTGTTACCATTGTTTCCCAGGAACTGGATAGCAGCATAGGTACTATCATCAATCTCGTTGTCAGTCACACTAATCGCGCCCGTGATACTGCTATCGTTGGCGAAGAGCCAGATCGCTCCATCTTGTTTGAGGCCAAGCTGTGTATTGCGATCTACCGAGCCAGTGCGCAGCAGCGTGTTACGCGCCACCGTCGTCGTGCCCCCAAGGGGAACGGCTCCGAAGAGATTGCCAACGTTCACGCCAGCTCCAGTACTCACCGTGTCTGCGAGCATATTATCAGTGACGCTATTATTAGAGCCGCCATAGACACCGATGGTATTGGCGAGCATTGGAAGGCGCACAGTATTAAACTCAACAGCGTCATTTTGATCAGGGTTCCCACTTGACCATAACGCAATACCGTCATCGCCCGTATTGCGTATATCCGTCTGCTTCACCGTGCTATTGCTCACACCCGCATTCAGATTGATGCCATCGGCGTAGGTATCGCGGATGGTGTCGCCGACGACCGTGAGGCCACTGAAGGGACCATCAAACCACATGCCCGCTTTGATGTGTTCGATCCAGAGATTCTGTACAATCGAACCACCGCTCAGCGCTCCACCAATACCGCTATCGACCGCGCTTTCAATACGCTGCGTCGTCTCACCAGAGATTGCAAAATCGTACAGTTGGACGTTCGTACTGGGATTGGAAGGGCCATTGCCATAGATGCCCACGCCAGCACCATGCAGAACTGA
The DNA here is from genome assembly GCA_034431765.1 of Ktedonobacteraceae bacterium. Taxonomy (GTDB): domain Bacteria; phylum Chloroflexota; class Ktedonobacteria; order Ktedonobacterales; family Ktedonobacteraceae; genus DASYAN01. Next base: position 22,079 of record DAOUDD010000015.1, read on the forward strand.
GTACCACGGTCCTGCTCCACGCACCGTCACATTATTCACTGAGATGTGGCCGGTCACGGTAAATGTCCCAGAAGGTATCCAGACGCCTTGACCTGCCGCTTCTGCTGCGTTCACTGCATTCTGAAGCGCCTGCGTTGCGTCTCTCCCACCCGTTGGGTCCGCATTATAAGGATCGGATGTAATGGAGATATAGCCGGACGCTGGCTGCGTGGAAGGGTCAGGAACCTGGTAAAAGTCGGCCACGTCGATCACATACCATGCTGCGTTATCGCCCGCATCTACCTGCAAACGCACCGTTGTGCCTGCCGCCAGTGTTGTGCCAAGCAGGGCACGGCTCTCATCGAAGAAGTGGTGAGCATGTCCATCACCAGGATTGTTGGAATAGGGATATGAGCCATACACCCAGCTATATTTTGAGGTCAGCGTCAAAGCCTGGCTGTAGGTGCCATTGACATACAGGCTCAGGGGAGAGGTCAAACCTGTGCCATCCGGGGAATCAGGAATACTATAGCGCAGATTAATGGCGTTGGCTGGCTGGGTCAGCGTAAACTCAACGTACTGTCCTTGCCCCTGCAACTGCACAGCTTTACGTCCAGATGCCTCCGACGCGATCGTCTCATAGGTTCGATCTGGCCCAATAACTGTGCCATTCGTCGCCGCGCTCTCCGCCTCGTATTCTGTGTATGGAAGCGTGGCACCACGCGATGGCGCTGCCTTTACCGACGTTGCCGGACGAGGGAGGAGAGCAAGAAAGCCAATGGTACCGATTATCAAAACACTAAGAACAAAAGCTGCGAGAGCTTTGTATCGTAGTATGCTTCTTGTAGGATACATGGAAGTCCTTTCCTTTCAGACTTGCTCATACATGCCCTGCTCTCAGTGTAACCCGCAGGGACAGGTACAACACTGCACATTCTATCATTGATTTTTTGACCGCGCCAGGTCAAAGAGTGCCTTTTGGCTATCCCTTTAATCCACCTAGATTGATTCCACGCAAAATTTGCCGCTGAAAGATCAGGAACAGCACGATTGGAGGAATACTGGCAAGTGCGAGTCCGGCAATCAGGTAATTGAAGGGCAAGCCTTCGCTTGCTCCTGAAAGGTGATAGAGCGCGACCATAAGTGGCTGAAGATGATCGTCAGAGAGGACCAGCAAAGGCCAGAGAAAGTCTTTCCACGAGCTGATGACCGTAAAAATCGTGACAACCGCCAGAACCGGACGTGAAAGCGGTATGATAACAGAACTGAAAAGCTGCAAGGCATTCGCACCATCCAGCCGCCCTGCCTCGGTCAATTCTCCAGGAATGCTGTCGAAAAAGCTCTTCAACACAAGGATATTAAAAGCGTTTGCCGCTTCGGGGAGCCAGACGCCAGACCAGGAGTTAAAGAGCGAGAGATGGACCAGGGGAAGAGAGCTGATATTCACGAACTGCGGAATCAGATACGCAACCGGTGGGACCATGAGTGTGCAAAAAAAGCAAAACTGGATCACGTTGCTGCCAGCAGGCCGTAATTTTGAGAGCGCAAAGGCAGCAGTAGCAGAGACCAGGATTTGCAAAAGCACAGCGCCGACAGCCAGAAGCAGCGTATTGCCGAAGTACAGTGGAAAATGCAGGACATTCCACGCCTGGATATAGTTGCTCCACTGCGGGAATGACGGCCAGAATGTCGGCGGCGTGCGAAAGATCTCAATGCTGGACTTAAGCCCGCCACTGAACATCCAGTAAACTGGTCCCAGCGTCACCAGCGTAGAGACGAGCAGGAGACTAAAGACGACCCAATAGGTCAGGCGGCCCGAAGGACGTCTCAATGCCTGGGGAGAGACGAGCGTCCGCTCGCTGCTATCCTCAACCGCTGCACGGCGCTTCCGCTTCTGCGCATCCTTCTTCTGGTTGGGAGTGGGTGAGCTATTGATCACGAGAGCCATTGATCACTCTCCTTGCATCGAACGCCGTGTCAGCCATAGATAGATGACTGCGAAAACGGCCAGGAATAGAAAGAGAAGGACTCCGAGGGCGCTTGCCTTACCAAAGTCTGCCTGGTCAAATGCGTAGTTATAGATGAGGAGCAGGACACTCATCGTCGCGTTCTGTGGCCCTCCTTTCGTAATGGTAAACGGCTCTGTAAAAACCTGCATCGTACCAATAACTTGTAAAATAAGCATTAAGAGCATCACCGGGCGAATAGATGGCAGCGTAATAGACCAGAGCCGTTGCCAGATGTTTGCGCCATCGATCTCTGCCGCCTCATACTGCGAGGCTGGAACGCCCTGAAGTGCAGCAAGATAGATCAACATCGTCGAACCGGCCGCGCTCCAGGTCGCAATCACAACAAGAGACGGGAGCGCAGTCGTTGGTGTCTCCAACCATAAGCCTGCCGGGAGATGAAACAAACCGAGTAAAGCGTTCAGCAGCCCTGAGTCGGGATTATAGATCCAGCGCCAGAGAAAGACCGTGACGATGGGCGGGAGCATGACTGGCAGGTAGAATGCCAGGCGAAAAAAGCCCTTGCCATGACGCATCTCATTGATAAGCAGAGCAAGAATGATTGGAACCACGTAGCCAAAGAGCAGCGCGTACCCGGTAAAAGCCAGTGTGTTGCGCCAGGCCAGCAGGAAAAGCGGATCAGCGACCACGTGCCGGTAATTTGTCCACCCAACCCCGGCAGGAGGATTGATCATATCGACGTTCTGGAAGCTCATCACAAAGCCCAGGATAATCGGATACCAGACAAAGAGCGCAAAGGTCAGCAGGGCAGGGAGCAAAAAGAGATAGCCGCTGAGATTGCGCTGGATAGCTCGGCTGAACTTCCGTAGCATCTGCCGCTCGTGTGCAGCAGCACGCAGATCACGTGTTGGCTGATACACCAGAACCTTTGCGGGCAAAGCAGAGGGTTTTTGTGCAGGCAAGGAGGGCTGCCGTCCCATAGAAAACTCCTTTTTGGGATAACCAATCAGCAAGGCAATGAGAAGGAACAGCTCAGCCGGGCGGCCGGGAGAACTGCACCTTCTCTCGTTCTTTATTGCGATGCTGCTTGATCGAGAACCTGCTGGAACTGTTGCGCGGCCTGATTCAATAATGCTCGCGGATCGGCATCTGCATTTGTGAGCACAGCCTGCATCACCGGGTCAAGCGCTGCGTACATCTTCTGCGTCTCAGTGCGAGGTTCGGGGCGCAGCGCAAGCTTTGAATTGACAAAGGATGTATAGTTCTGAAGCGGCACATTAGCATACTTTGTATTCAGGTCCTGTAACTTCTGTTGAAAGTCGCCGGTGAAGAGCACATTGGTCGGAGCACCCACGATCTGGCCGGAGGAAGACTGGTTTGCAAGTTGAGCTTCCACAACGTCCAGGTTAAAGTTGGTGTAGATGACATAGTCAAAGGCGGCTTTAATGACTGCCTGGGACGCCTTAGGATTAAAGATGAAGACGCTTCCTCCCGTGAGTGCCGCATTGCCCCCATTTTGTGGCATGGGTCCGATACCAAAATCTTCCAGCTTCGCTCCATACTGCGTCTTCAGCACACCCAGTTGGCTGGGTGCCATAACCACCATGGCAACCTTCCCGGTCGCCAGCAATTGCAGCGTCGTATCCTGAGTAAAGAGCTGCTGCTTCGTAATGGATTGATCAGTAAAGCGCATCTCTTTGAGCATCTGCAGGATGCTTACCCCTTTATCACTATTGAAAAGGGCTTTTTTTCCATCAGCCGATTGCATATCGCCGCCCGCTGTATACATCCAGTTGGTGAAATGCCAGCCCCCCTGGTTCTGTGCGCTGGTCTCGGCATAGCCAAAGACCGACGGACTCGTCAGTTGCTTGGCATAGCTGCGGAACTGCTCCCAGGTAGTGGGAGGCTTATCAGGATCGAGACCGGCTGCTTTGAACAGGGTGCGGTTATAGAAGAGCGAGAGCGCATACCCATTCTGCGGAATACCATAGATTTTGCCAGTGGCGGAATCAGTGACAATCGAAGCAATACTGGGATTGTAGCTCTTAAAGTACTGCCAGCTCTTAGCCAGATCTGTAATATCTGCAGCTGCATGTTTTTTGATGAGCAGAGGGGGTTCGGTGAAATAGCTATCTACCGCATCCGCAGTCTGACCGGCAGCCAGTTTAGCCAGATACGTCGTGGGATCATAGGGATCATTTTTGCCCACAATCTTTTCGCCCGGATGAGTATGTTCAAACTGCTGGATCGTCTGTTTAAAAAGATACAGAGCCGCAGGATTGCTATCACCAGGCATAGTATTCACTGTCGCCGTAACTGTGGATGAACCGGGACTGGCTGTAGAGGGATCACCACAACCTGCCAGTAGATCCAGACCGAGCGCACCGACACCGAGAGCGGCAGAACGCTGTAAAAAACTTCTCCGGTTAAAAGAAGACCCGAAGCCTGACTGTGTCCTCATACGATACCTCCATGAAAAGGGTATAATTCCTTACATCATGTCATCAAGATGTTATGACATGATCGGTAGTCATATATAACGTGTTCAGACACTTTCTTTCCTCAACGCAAAGCGCGTACAATACAGAGGAAGTGGAAAGCTACTGATTTAGATGGAAGTATTCCATTTGTAGGTAAGTCGTTGCACTGAAGGGAACCGGGCGCGCTGAGTACAGGCAGGCAAAGAGCATCTGGAAAAAAGAAGCATCATAGCTTGCAAACTCCCTTAAAGTTATTTCGTCATACAATGACGAGAAAGACAAGCAATTGTCATTTCCACTTGTACAGGTCAACAAGAATGTTGAACCCGCGCCAGATATACATACCTTGCACATCTTCTAACAGCCTGTCGTCTACTACAAGATAAGGAAAAGAGAGGAGCAATTAAGGGTATCGTTTACCTTATTTCTGAGAGAAAAGTAACATAGAAAAAGATGAATGTCAAGAGGTGGGTATGGAAAATGCTGAAATACACGGTATTGCTGGTAAAGCAAAGGGAAAAGCAGGGATAGAACGAAAGGAAATTGACAAAAGGGAAGCGTGCATGGTATGATGAACACATCAAAAGAAAGTAATCGTTTACCTAACAGAGTGGATATAGACCGTTGAAACAGAAACAAGTAGAACGCCTGACCATAGCACAGATAGCCAAGGAAGCAGGCGTCTCAACGACGACCGTCTCCAAAGTACTGAATAGTCTGCCGGGGGTGGGAGAGCAGACGCGCACCCGTATCCAGGAACTTGTCGAACAGTATGGTTATGTGCAAAATCATGCTGCGCGCCACTTACGCAAGGGTCAGAGTGGCCTGATTGACCTGGTGATTATGCGTCTAGAGGGTGGGTATGATCTAGGCATCATGCGCGGCGTGCAGGACGCACTTGAAAAGAGTGGGCATCGGCTGGTGGTCTTTGCAACCCATGAGGATGAAAAACTGGAGCGTTTCTGGTTGCGGCGCATGCTTGACCAGTCAACGGATGGAGTTCTGCTGTTGCTGCCTTATGAACGCGTTGGAATCGCGAACGCGCTTGTTGAGCAGCAAATTCCTTTTGTTGCTATTGGAGATCGCAACGAACCCACGACAGTATTTCCTACTATTGGCTCGACCATCTGGCTTGGCGGCTATACAGCAACAGAGTATCTTATCTCCCTGGGGCATCGCCGCATTGGAATTATCACAGGTCCACTTCACCTTACTACCTCGCGTGCGCGCCTGGCTGGGTATCGCGAGGCGCTGGAACGTGTCGGCATTCCGGTAGATCCAGTGCTCATCTGCGAAGGAAATTATCTGCTGGGCGATGGCTATGAGCAGACACGCATGCTGCTGAACTTGCCAGATCCCCCAACGGCGATCTTTGCCGGCAACGATGCGCAGGCTGCAGGTGTCTACCAGGCGTTATATCAGCAAAATATCAGGATTCCCGACGCCATGAGCGTCATCGGCTTCGACGATGTCATGTATACAGCCCAGATGTCTCCACCATTGACAACAATACATCAACCACTACTAGAAATGGGTAAGATGGCGACAACTATGCTGCTCCGTCTCATAGAAGGCTTTCCTCTTGATTCCCATCATGTAGAGCTATCAACATCGCTCGTAATCCGTCAGTCGTGTGCCGCACCACGCACCGTTGAGCTCTGGTAAAGCCATTGACGAAGTGGCAGGCGAGGGCAAACATGTAGGAAACCGAAGGCTGCGGGCGCTCTAGAGCGTTCAAGATAAGGGATGATGGCTCACGCTCGTGAGCCATCGCCTTCTAGGGAAGAACCTGACACCAGCAACACGAATAGTAGAGATTATCCATTTCGCCATCGCAGACCTGGAGGAATTGCTTTTCATCTGCTATACTGGTTCCAAAAAGACGGAAATTGTGTTGCTCTTCACTCGAAGAGCAACACGTTCAGGAAAAATTGCAGAAACGTGTATGGTAAAAAAACTGAGTATTCGGTTCGCTCACACACCCTGGCAAGGAGTCGTCTTTGCCCTGGTGTGTGGACTGCTTATTGGGACCCTGACCGTTGGCGGACAAGGCATCCTTCCTGGCAGTTGGGGTCAGCTTGCGAACTCAGGCGCGATCTGGGTGATTCCGGCCTTTTTTCTCGGTGCACTGCTGCCCACTGATAAATCTGCTGCTCTCGCCGGTATTGCAATGCTCGTCGGAGAAGTCTGCGGATTTTACGCAACTCAGGCGGTAGTTGGAATCGCTCTCTCGCTCAGCTACATTCTCTACTGGCTGGTTATCGCGCTCATTGCTGGCCCAGTATTCGGAGTAGCTGGACGCTGGTGGCATACAACCCGTCTCCCACGGGAGAAACACGTCTCACGAGGTGTCATTGCTCTGGCGCTTTTCAGTGGCGTCTTTGTTGCCGAGGGATTGTATATGCTGCTGATTGTCCAGTATCCTGTAGAAGGATGGGCTGGGATCATCATTGGAGGGGTTCTTGCGCTGGTGTTGGGGCACTCAATGAGAGAACGTATATTCGCGCTCCTCTTTCTGCCTCTTGCCACCCTCTTTTTTGCAGCTGGGTATTGGTTTTTCAATTGGGTGGCTTCTCAGTTTGTAGGACACTTGCACTTTTGATACGACTCTCTTTATAGAATGGGGAGTATCTGAATGCCTCTGCATATAACCACCAGTCAGTAGCCTCAGGGCATCCTGAAGCAGTTTTGCATAATACCTTGTCGAGCTGCATCTTCCTCTTGCCTTGCGGCTGCTGACTTTCGCTTCTTAGACCTTCCTTTCCCCACGGAAGATTGCTGCTTTCCTGTTCCTTTTCCCCATTATGACAGTGCTTACACGAATGTATAGACACGTGTCTAGACACGAACATGCAACTCCACAATCAATGAACAAGTTGGAATCCCCACGAGTTGGCGCATGGATGTTCAGTAGTCGCGCTGGTTCGAGAAGGTTTTTCCCGCTATGCTTTGGGCGGCGAACAGAGATGTACAAAATTTACCGAAAGCTCCACGCTACTACCATATCGATACATAGAAAGGAGTATTTTCAGCAAAGGGACTACAGCTTATAAGGGTCAAGCGTTTTATTTTGATTAATGTAAAACGCGTTTTAAGTGAAAGCGATAATTGAGCGCGCTTTCTTTTCTCTGAGTAAAGGAATACACATATGTTTCAAAAACAATTACCAGCGCATACATCTAAAAAGCTGCGCAAACTTCTTCCCCTACTGAGTGGGTTATTCGTTGTGGCCGTCTTAGCCGGTTCCCTCTTGATTACCAATATTATCGGGAGAGCAGCACATGCGGCAAGTCCGAATGCGGCAGTTGCATATGCCGATTCACACTGGAATTGCGGAAATGCCGCGTGTACCTACAGGGTTTCAGCAGGGACCTCCCAGCCCAATTTTCAGTGCGCGGAGTTTGTCGCGCGTTCTCTGGCTGCTGAGGGCAAGGTGCCTGGTTTGAGTTCCACTTCTTCCCAGTCTGCTTATGGCAGTTATCGTGCCAGAAATGGCAGAACCTATGATTTGTTATGGGTCGGGGTCAATTCCGGTGGCTATAACGATGGGGGCGTCCGTGGTCTGTACCAGTATCTGACCGAGAACGGCGTTGGCACCAATATTGGGAACAGCCCCTCCAGAGCAGCGGCTGGGGACGTAACCTTTCATTTTGAAGGCCAGGGACATACCGGTCTGCTGGTGCAAGCTGGAAGCAACGCTTTAGCCGACTTCCATAACAACGCACGCTATCACGTTGGTTATACTGAAGGGTATCGTACTATCATTGTGCATATTGGTGGAAATCTTCCCCCACCGCCTCCACAATGCCCGGCCACAATTCAGAATGGCAGTAGTGGCTCAGCGGTCACGACTTTGCAGAG
>DAOUDD010000016.1:0-9275 GCA_034431765.1 Ktedonobacteraceae bacterium
CGCACACCAGCCGTCCGATTTTCTCTCACGACGGCTTTCCTCTCGCGGTTCTACCGTCCTCGTAAGGACCCGATGTATCGCGTCCGCCGCGATTCATCGCAACTATCACGTCCCACATTCGCCAACGGCCTCTCCCAAAAACTCTCCTAACAGCTCCACAGCGCGGTTGCCTGCACCGTGGTTTTCCACTCGTGGAAGAAGAGCGTGGTGCTGACGGGGCAATATGCGGTGAGCGTGATCGTGATCCTGATGCTATTGCCGCGTAACAGCACGCCGTTGGAGGGGCTGAACAGGGCGCCGGCAGTGTTGCTGTTGAAGCTGTACCACGTTAATGCTGCCTGTTGAGCGTCGGCACGTAGTACCAACCAGGCAGAGCAGACGTAAAGGTGTAATCTGACGAAACTGCATGTGCTGGGTCTGAAGCTTGCGGGGGTCACGAGGAGGGCTGGTGATGGTGTGCTCGGCAGAACCGCTGTTGGGAAGAGCGCGGACTCAGAGACGTGGGTTTTGATAGGGAGATGTCTCCGCACAGTGTGTGTACTGTGAACCGTTCCATCGGCCTGCCGGGCGTGAGGAGAAGTAGCGCGATGCAGTGATGCGGGTGGCGTAAGGAGATACGCGCCAATAATGCTACTGATGACCAGGCAGAGCAGGCCAGAGACAAAAAATAATGATCCTTGCTGCTTAATCTCTTGCCATGACCATGTGTGCTTTCTGGGCACGGGATCGGGAACGTTGATAGGGCTAACATGGGGTAAGAGGAGTGTATCCTGTGCTGAAACTGCACGCTGCTTGACCGTAGGTATAAGCGTGAGGATATCGCGTGGCACAGTTCCGCTTGTTACATTCTCGATGACGATAGGCGATAGCTCTGGAATTGTTGGAAGTGCTCGCGGCTTATCCGTCTCTACTTCAGCCACCCTGGGCCGTGCAAGCGCTTGAAATTTCGGCTTCAATTGTACCTCCCCGTACTACCAACCACTCTGTATCTAACCGATGTGACTGCATGCTCGCTTGTCCTATGTGCATATTACCATTCTCTTGTGGAACAGGTCAAGCCTTGTTGAGAAAAGCAAGAGTAAACCTGGATATCCTCTTGAGGTTTTCTTGAATTCTCATTGCTAGAATTGCTCCCAGATGAGATGAAATGTCAGATGGTGATCACCTGGGAAGCGGGATTTCAACAGGTGCGGGTCTTGGAACATGAGAGGAGAAGTTGGGTATGAACTTGCACGAGCAGCCAACCGAGCAGTGGCAAGGTAAGGTGACAGGGCAGCAAGGGCAATCCCCTTTAGAGAACGAACCAACGTTGGTCAAGCCAAAGGATAATGGGGCGAGTGCGAGTGCGACGATTCCGGCCCGAAAAGGCTTTTCACGGCGCACATTGTTTATAGGTCTGGCTGGTGCGGGCGTTGCTGCCGCAACCAGTGTGGCGGTGTTGGAGCAGGTAGTGGCCTCTACCTCTTCCGCTCAAGGGTCGGTAGCTGGGAATGTGCAGATTGGGCATCTCTTGCGGCGTGCTGGCTTTGGCCTCACACCAGAGGAACTGGCCGATTATAGCAAGCTGGGATACAACGGAGCGGTGGAGCAGCTGCTGAACTATCAGCAGGTCTCGGATGATCAGATGGAGAATCGGCTCAAGGCACTGAATCTGGATCTAAGCAAGGTGCAGAATCAGCAGCAGTGGTGGCTGCTGCGCATGGCGTGGACGAAGCGACCTTTGTTGGAGAAGATGACCCTGTTCTGGAGCGGGCATTTCACCAGCAGCTTTCGCAAGGTCGGCGGGCCGAAGTCTTATTCGCGCATGATGACGCAGAATGAATTCTTGCGCGATCACGCCTTTGATACATTCGATAATCTCTTGCTAGGTATTACACGTGATCCGGCGATGCTGGTCTACCTGGATCTGACAAAGAGCAAGAAGAATGCACCCAATGAGAACTACGCACGCGAGTTGATGGAGCTGTTCACCCTCGGAATCGGTCACTACTCGCAGCAGGATGTGTACGAAGCGGCGGTGGCTCTGACCGGCTGGCATGTGAAGAACGGCTCCGACAAAGCAATCTATAACCTGCGCGACCACAGTCAGAACAAGAAGAGCTATCTGGGGCAATCAAGCAACTTCGATTATAAGGATATCGTGCGCATCCTCGCCAACCATCCCGCCACGCCCGTGTTTATTGCGCGCAAGCTTTTCACCTTCTTCGCTTATGAGAATCCTAGTGACGCAGACATTCAGCCGCTGGTTGATGCCTATCATAAGAGCAACCACAACATGGGCGCGGTGATGCGTGCGCTCCTGCTCTCGCCGCAATTCAGCTCGGAGAAGGCGTATCGCAGCCGGGTGAAATCCCCAACGGAGTTTGTGGTAGGGGTGTACCGCGCATTGAATGTGCAGGGAGATGGCAAAGGGCTGCCATATCAGACCACGACGATGGGGCAACCTCTCTTTGATCCACCCAACGTCGCAGGCTGGCCGGGAGACAAGACAAGCTCGCTCTGGCTCAACAGCGGCACCTGGATGGCGCGCCTGAACTACATCGATCTCCTGCTCACGGGGGGCAAGAGCCGAACCACAAGTTATAAAGAACTGGATCTGCAAAGTGTTGTGAACACCTACAAACTGGACTCGCCCGACAGCTTCATCGATCACTTCGCCGCCTTCCTGCTCGATGGGAAGCTAGAGCCGGAGCGTCGCACCCAGCTCATCGATTACCTGCAAACGCCGGATACAGCGGAGAGCAAGGGAGGCAAGTCGGCAGGAGCGATCACGCTGGTGAACGGCAAGAGCTATCCGCGCAACCGTGTCCGAGGCGCACTGTACCTCTTGCTCTCCCTACCAGAATACCAGTTGAACTGAAGACGCTAAAAGTGAGGTGACAGAGGAAAGAGGCACTTTCGACGGGATTTCGATTCTACAGCGTCTGTTGGTCGAGTGGCACCCTCGCGGGCTATCGGCACCCATTTTGCCAACAGAATCCGTTGATGGCATTTGGAAAGGACAAATGGAGGAAAAGATGAGACTTTCACGTAGAGCTATGATAAAAGATGGGATGCTGGTAGTTTCGGCGGGTATGACGATGCCGTTCATCTTCAGCCGGGGCGTAGCGTCCGCACATGCGTTGCAGATTGAGCATGCGCGAACAGCGTTGGACGCGAGCAATCGCACACTGATTGTAGTACAGATGGCAGGTGGAAACGATGGGCTGAATACAGTCGTGCCGTATGCCGATGCAACCTATCAGCAGATGCGTCCCACGATCGGGATCAAGGAGGACAAGGTGCTGCGGCTGGATGACCGGCTGGGACTGCATCCAAACCTGGCCCCACTCAAAGACTTCTGGGATAAGGGGCACCTGGCGATAGTCGAGGGAGTGGGCTATCCGAACCAGAGCCTCTCGCACTTTCAGGCAATGGACATCTGGCAGACCCTGGACCTGAACGGGAATGGGAGTGAGGGCTGGCTTGGCAAGCTCGTCGCTGGCATGGTGGATAAGGATGGGCACCCCTTCAAAGCACTCGACATCGGCACACAGACCGCGCAGGCGCTCACCTCCATCTCCACCTCCGTCCCGACACTGACGAATACCGCCAGCTACCGTCTCTCCGTCGATCCAGTCGATGCCAGGAGCGATAACGGTAATGCGCGCCTGCAAGCACTGCTGAAGCTTTACAACACCTATCCCAAATCATCGCCGTATGCTGCATTGTTGGACACAACCGCCCTGAACGCTCAAGAGGGGGGACGACAACTAAAGCAGGCCGACAGCAGCTATCATCCAGGGGTCACATATCCAAAGGGGCCATTCGCTGAAGGGCTGCGCGTCCTCGCCGAAGCGATCGTGCAGGATCTCGGACTGCGTGTCGGCTACGTCACCCTTGGAGGATTCGACACGCATGCCAACCAGCAGACAACGCACGACAACCTGATGAAGACCCTGGCAGAGGGATTGGCCGCGTTTTACAGTGACCTCGCGCAGCATGGCAAAGCCGACAACGTAGTCGTCATGACCTGGTCCGAGTTCGGGCGGCGCGTCGAAGAGAACGGCAGTCTCGGCACCGATCACGGCACCGCCGCACCGCTCTTCGTACTGGGCAACGCCATCAACAAAGGCATCTACGGCGAGCCACCCGAACTGAACAACCTCGATCCCAACGGCAACCTCAAATACACCGTCGATTTCCGCTCCGTCTACGCCACCGTCCTCGACCGCTGGATGGGAGCCTCCTCCAAAGACGTGCTCGGCGGAACGTTTGGTGCACAGAATTTCCTGCCGGGGGTATAATACAGCTTACACAATGCAGTACCTTCTGTGAATAGTCCAGTTTAGCGAGAGGCCAGTGCGTCAACATCTCCGAGCTAAGCCTCTCGCCCCGCTCTCCAGGTCCAGGGAGAAGATATTGACCTCCAAACGCCCCATTTTTCACTCCAGATTTCCCATTTCACCATCAATGAATTGCTCAGAGGTGAACAGAATTATGATTCAGCCTCTCTTTTCTGCACCATAAATGTCTGTTTTGCCCCCAAATTTCTGCAAAAATGGTCAATTCTTACAAAATCTTGCCTTTTCTCCTCTCTAGAGACTATACTAGAAGAGTATGCTGAAAAAAGCAGGAGAAGGCCGTTCAGGATCGACTCGGTCTACTGCTACCGGTGTGACTGCACCGTTATTGGGGCATATTTGTCTAGACATGTATTTATCTAGACCACCGCTCAAGATAGGGAAAGGACTCTTTCTATGGATGGACAAGATCAAGGCTCTATCAGGCAAGGCCACAGGTGGCCCTTTCACAAGCGAACGTTGATGGTCGTCTGCTCGTGTCTGCTCATCCTGGGGGTGACGCTAGGGTATCTAACGCTAGGAAGCACGCAACGAGCGCATGCAAGCTCCGGCGACTTCAATCAGGGAACGAATAGTGTCAACTCCAGTCAGGCCCTCTTCTGGTTCCAGCCGTCGGGTTGGTCGGCAGGCTATGTGATACTCCACTATCTGCAACCGGGTGGCGCTCAACAGAATGTTAATATGACCTACAATAGTAGTACAACCTGTTGGGAGTATACTGCAAATGGTATGAGTTCAGGGCAGACCATTACCTACTCATTTACCTATCAGAAGGATGGCCTCCAGTACGACACGGACAACTTCTCGTTTGTTTTTGGTTCAAGCGGTGGCGGTACACCGTCGCCCACTCCCGCACCCCCGCCTCCAGGTGGAGGTGGCTCTCCCGGAACATTCCCCCTGACTTTCCAGAACAATACGCATGGAACCTGGGCCAACAACCAGATCTATGTGCTGGCGCTGGGTCAGACCTCGCCCAATCAGTGGTTCTACCTGAAAGCCGATGGCAGCCTCGCTCATATCAATCACCAGGACGCTGATGCTCCCGGCCATCTAACTAAAAATGGGGTGAACTACGCGAATATGTCCTTTTCACTGGATCAGGCGAGCACCGTTACTATGCCGGCGCATCTCGATGGAGCAAGACTATATATATCGGTTGGCTCACCGCTGTATATTCCCATCGCGCCTGACGACAGTGGCTGGGGTGGGCCAAACCCCAATAATCCCTCCGATCCAAACATTGATGTCTACTTCGACTGGTACGAGTTCACGTATCAGTATGGTCAGACGCCGTTTGGTGGCAACACCACTCAGGTCGATCAGTTTGGATTGCCATTGACGGCTCGCTTGCAGCAGACGGCGACCGGCTACGATCAGACGATCGGTATTACCCTTACCAGGGACCAGGTTTTCTCTCAGTACGCCGCCTCTGTCGGCCCGGCATTCCAGTCGCTGGCCTCTCCCTACCGCATTGTAGCACCGCATACGTCCCCATCCTTCTCACCCGGTGGATACCAGGGGAACTATATGCAGGCGTATATTGATCAGGTGTGGAACTACTATAGCAGCAATCCGTTTACACTCACCCGTCTGGGCACCACCTTTTCCGGGGGAGTTGTCAACGGTCAGTTGCAATTTACGCGCAACGGTGCCGGTCCATTCTTCCTGGGCAAACCCACGACGGCTGACGTCCTGGCATGTTCGGGTCCACTGTCAGATGGGGCGACGACTACAGAGGCTAAGGAACTGGGAGCCGATGTATGTGCCGCTTTCAACAGAGGGGTCGCGCTGAACACCGCCGACTGGTATAATCCGGCGGCGTACTATCGCAATTCCGTGCACAACGATTACGCGGGCTTCTGGCACCAGGTCGGCATCGATCACCGGGCCTATGGCTTCCCCTATGATGATGTCAACGACCAGAGCACCTTCAAGTCATTGTCGAACACTGATCCACCAAGCAACCTGACGATCGGTATCGGCTGGTAATTTCTTTCTGTACAGGAACAAGCAGAACCCCCTGGTTCTCCCAATATCTGGGAGAGCCAGGGGGTTCTATCGGTTATGGGAGCAGGCAAAGACTGTCCACATCTTGTCTCGCCACCAAAGGAGTTTAGACCCAGGTGATACTGTTCAGGGAGGGTGGATTGTGTGATTGTCGTGGGTGTTGCGATAAATCGCGGCGGACGTGATAAAATCGGATATCTATGCACGAGTAATGAATTGCTGTTTTTATGGAAAATTTGCGGAAAAGCTACTTCACCCTGTTAGTTGCGCTATATTGTTAAGAAAATCATGTGAAAAGCAAAAAATTAATTGTAATTGTAAATGTTCTAGATTTGTTGAAGCGCGCTTTGGGGAAAAGAGAGCCGTTCGAGCTTTCTGGTTGTCTCCGGGGTGGCGGGGAGGTAGACGACTATTTTCAGGCCGGGGGCGTCCTCAAGCTGGAAAGTGCTGTGTTCGAGTAGGAGGGAGCCGAGCTGGGGATGCAGGAATTCCTTCTGTCCATCCTGCCGTTCCTGGACTTCGTGTCGTGACCACCAGTTTGCAAATTCTGGACTGTGCTGCTGAAGCTCCAGAATCAGGGCGCTCAAGTGTGCATCATCTGGATACTGGCTGCTACTCACGCGTAACTGTGCCAGGACACGGCGGGCTATGCCTTCCCAATCGACACAGCGGCTACGATATTCCTGGTTGGTGAAGAGGAGACGTACGATGTTGCGCTCCTCTAGCGGTAGCGTTGCGAAGTCTGCGAACACCTGAGATGCTGCGTGATTCCAGGCGAGCACGTCCCAGCTTCGGCCCATGATATACGCAGGGTTGGGTTGCATGTGCTCAAGGAAGTGCGAGAGAAAGGGGCTGATGTGTTCTTGCTGCGGCAACGGATAGGCGGGAGATCCCTGTCCTGCCAGACGGAAGAGGTGAGCTTTTTCGGCGGGTGTGAGTTTGAAGGTCTGTGCCAGGCTATCGAGCACCTGAGTGGAGACATGGATGTCCCGTCCCTGTTCCAGCCAGGTATACCAGGTCACGCCAACACCTGCAAGTTGCGCAACTTCCTCGCGGCGCAATCCAGCCGTTTTTCGTCGCGCGACCGATGGCAATCCCACCGTTGTCGGCGACAACTGGCTTCTCCGTGTGCGTAAGAAGTTTGCGAGTTCAGAGCGCTGTTCTTTCTCTGTCATGCTACATTCCTTTCCCTGGTAGTGCTATTACTAGTATCAACACGCTCTGGTATAGCCTTAGAGCTTATGACAAGATATTACCATAGATTGATAAGACTGTGGAAAGGAAACACTGTTATGAAAGCAGTCCTGCTAAAAGCAATTGGTCAACCCATTACTCTCGAAGAGCTTTCTGAACCGGTTCCTGGGGCCGGGGAGGTGCTCGTTCGTGTTCTGGCAACTCCTGTCCTTGCGTATACTCAAGAGGTCTTCTCTGGAGAGCGCAAGCATCCCCTGGTGCTTCCTCTTGTGCCGGGAGGTGGAGCGATTGGAGTGGTAGAAAAGACTGGACCCGACGCCACGCGACTCCAACCCGGACAGCTTGTTTTTTGTGACCCTGTGATTCGTGCACGTGATGAAAGCTTTTTCCCCGATACTATATTGCAAGGCTGGGTAGCGCGAGGAGAGGGGGCGCAGAAGCTCCAGAGACACTTCCGCAATGGCTCGTTTGCCGAGAAAGTGCTCATTCCCATGGAGAATGCGGCTGTGCTCGAAGGTCTGCAAACGGTAGATCCAGTGACGCTGACCTGGTTAGGCGTGCTACTGGTTCCTTATGGCGGCCTGCTAGCAGCAAATGTACAGCCTGGACAGGTTGTGATGGTCAATGGCGCAACCGGTCACTTCGGCAGTGCAGGAGTAGCAGTCGCCCTGGCTATGGGCGTGGAACGCGTAGTTGCACCTGGGCGTAACCAGCACAGCCTTGACGAGCTGGTGAAGAGATTTGGCGCACGCGTTCAGCCAGTGTTGCTCTCCGAAGACGAAGCAGTCAACAGGAAACGTATTGCGCAGGCGGCTGGCGGTCCAATTGATTGCTTGCTCGATTTCCTGGGGCAGACGCATGATCCTGTGCCGACTCGTCGCGGCATCCTATCCGTGCGTCAGGGAGGCGTTGCCGTCCTCATGGGAGGGGGACATGCAAGCATCGATGTTCCTTATGATTACATCATGCATAACAATCTCGTCATCCGCGGCCAGTATATGTATCCGCGCCATGCCCCCACCTTGCTGGCTGGATTGATTCGCTCAGGTCTGCTACCGCTCGACCCGTTCTCAACTCATGCCTTTTCCCTTGCAGAGGTGAATGGAGCAATCCAGTACGCGCACGATCATGGGGGCGCTTTTCGCATGACCGTGCTCAGACCGTAGTGCTTTGTCAATCTTCGTTGCAGAGGAGAAAGATGAGTGCGCTCTCCCAGCGCGGCGGATTTCTTGCGCATCTCGCCGTCGGAGAGGGTGCGTTCGAGGGTGCGGGTCAAGTTGTCAAGGGTGAAGTGGCGACGTGGAATTGGTTGGGGTCCGACCCCCTAATTCGTGGACGCGGTGGCCCCAGAAGGGCTGGTCGGCGAAGAAGGGGATGATTATTGAAGGGACACCTGCGGCGAGGCCCGCGGCGGTTGTGCGAGAATTTTGAGCATGTTGCTGCGCCCTAAATTCTCTTGCATGCTCTGTGCGACGGCTTGCGCACTTCCTCCTGTTGTGAAGAAGTCCAGACCGTAGTCTGTCACCAGATCGGCGAAATCGTCGGAGGTCAGGATGCGCACCGTGTGCCCCGCCTCGTGGAGTCCTTTTCCCAGAGCGACGTATGGTTGAACGTCGCCGCGACTGCCTCCGGCAATAATTGTGATGTGCATGGTGTGAATCTCCTTTCGCCATGAATGGCGAGGCGGACGCCGTGAACGGGGTCCCTATTTTCGCCCAATGAATTGGGGGG
>DAOUDD010000017.1:0-7545 GCA_034431765.1 Ktedonobacteraceae bacterium
GCGGAACGCAACCGAATGCGAGATCAGCCGTTCAGCATAGCGCGACAATGCCCGCGAAACGCCCAGCACACGCACGATATAGATGGGCAGCGTGAGCGTGATCAACAGGGGCGCGAGTGCCGAAGCTGCAATCAGGTAGGCAGAGAGGCTGAGCAAGCCCATATTGCTGGCAATAGTGATACCGCCGAGCAGGACAGCAAGCGCAACCAGGCCACAGAGTGGCAGCAACGGTGAGAGCAAACGCAGAAAGATCTTCATCTTACATGCTCCTTTGCTCTGGAAGGTGCCATGAGGCGCGAGTAGACACCATTGCGCCCCAACAGTTCCGCATGTGTCCCTGTCTCAACCAGGCGTCCATCGTCAAGGACGAGCACCTGGTTAGCCGTCGCCACGGTATTGAGCCGGTGAGCAATGATCAGCACTGTGCGATTGCATGCGAGCCCCCGGACTGCCTCGCGAATCGAGCGCTCGCTCTGTGGATCGAGATGCGAAGTTGGTTCATCGAGGATCAGAAAAGGTGCGTCCTTGAGAAAGGCCCGTGCAAGCGCAACACGCTGCAATTGTCCGGCGCTCAAGCGTGTCCCCCGCTCACCAACCGTTGTCTTATAGCCTTGAGGAAGGGAAGAGATAAACTGGCGCATTCCTGCCTGTTCGGCTGCTCGTTGGACCTCGTTCTCGCTGGCA
Organism: Ktedonobacteraceae bacterium; assembly: GCA_034431765.1. GTDB lineage: Bacteria > Chloroflexota > Ktedonobacteria > Ktedonobacterales > Ktedonobacteraceae > DASYAN01. The sequence continues at coordinate 685 of DAOUDD010000017.1, forward strand.
AATGGGCGTGCGAGACGAATATTCTCGTACAGTGTCTCGTCGAAAAGGTACGGCTTTTGCGGAACAAACGCCACCTGTTCGCGCCATAGATCGATGGGGAGTTCTACCAGGGGAAGACCATTGACGGTAATCTCCCCCTCCTGCGCGTCGAGGAAGCGCAGCAGCAGGTGTACGAGCGTGCTCTTGCCCGATCCGCTTCGTCCCACCACAGCTATACAGCTCCGTGCAGGCAACGTCAGGCTCAGCCTGTCGAGAGCCTTGTGCTGGCTATCAGGATAGCTATAACTCACATCCGTCAACGTCAGCGAAAGCTGAGATATTGAACGCGTAGGGGAGGGCACAAGGCCCTCCCGCTCGTTGGAGTGCACTTCGGTGAAACATTGTGCATCCCGACGCGGGCGACCGCAAGGGTCGCTCCCTTCGCGCGTTCCCAAAGACCTATACTTGAAGAGCGAGCTTGCCCCACTCCTGGCTTGCCCTCCCGAGACCGTTGCCCCCTGCTCCGAGGTATCAGACTCTCGTCCAGGAGAGACTGCAAGAATTTCGCTGATGCGTTTTGCCGCAGCCTTGCCCTCCATCGCCGCGTGGCGATGCGTCCCCAGCTCACGCAAAGGACGGAACAGCTCTGGTGCAAGCAGGAGAATAAAAAAGGCGTGCTCAAAGGAGATGCCCTGGTTGAGCAGACGCACGCCAAGAGAGACAGCAAGTAGCGCAATCGCGAACGCCGTCATAAATTCAAGCACCATACCAGAAAGAAAGGCGACACGCAGTACTTTCATTGTTTTATCGCGAAAACTTGTACTGACCGCTGCAACTCGTTGCTGTTCTGCTTTATTGCGTCCAAAGAGCTGTAGCGTCGGCAAGCCCTGCACCACATCGAGAAAGTGTGCGCTCATACGCGAGAGCGCAAGCCACTGCTTCTGCACATGTGCCTCGGCATAGCTACCGACAAGCACCATCAGCAGAGGAATAACCGGCGCTGTAAAGAGTAACAGCAGTGCACTTGTCCAATCAAGAGGGAAAATAACACCTGTAATGAGCAAGGGAACGAGCACGCTCAAGAGCAATTGTGGCTGGTAGCGACTGAAATAGGCATCGAGTCGCTCTATCCCTTCACTCAGTGTTGTAGCCAGTTCACCAGTTCTCTCACCCTTGCTATACGTTGGGCCAAGCGAAAGCAGATGGCTAAAGAGCCGCCGCCGCAACTCCGTTTTGATGCGCAACGTCACGTGCTGTATCGTGACCTCGCGTCCCCACAGCAGGCCAGCGTGCAGGAGTATCAAGCCGAGCAGGAGAAAAAGCCTGGACTGGACCTGTACAAGCTGAGCATGCTCAAGAAAAACACGGCTCACGATAGTGCTGAGCAGAAACATCTGGAGAATCAGCACGCCCGTTGTCAACAGACCAAAGGGCAGCGTGATGCCCATCAATGTCCATCTGTATGGTGCCTGTCGCACAATATCTTGCATAGAAATATGCTCCAATGAGAATAGTATAAAATAAAGTTTTGAAATGCGTTTTGTTCGCCTAATCACTTCATAAAAAATATCACATACTGTAGAAGTTAAGAGCCATTTAACCGAAACGTGTAACCATTATCAATACTATGATACTAAAAAAAAGAATGCTTGTGGAAGCTTTTTGCTCACAAACCAGTCACAAAAGTTGCTCATTGAATAGAGAGAGCAAGGTTCAATTGTGATGGCAATGAGAGGCCAATGAAATCGTGTGTGACGTGAATGTGATCTGTTCCACTTAAGCTCTTATCAAAGGGGAATCGTGCGAAAGGAAAGAAACATGGGCTTTGATACGACTCTTGCCTACACAGCCTTGCATACACAGTGAAAAAGCACTGTGATCGTTTTGTGAGAGATGGTCTACTATCTGTGAGTTAGTTGTGAGGAAGCATATGTACGCTTAGGGTGTCAAAGAAAAGCCCGCGTTCGTCATCGGCTCTTCTAGAATCAGCCTTTGAGGAGGTATCATCATGAATACATTCAAGACACTGCGACCGCGTACGTCTATGCAAGTTCCAGAACCACCTATTGCGCGTTTCCTGTTTGCCGATACACGCATGGCCTGGCTCTGGCTCATCGTCCGTCTCTATGTTGGCTATGAATGGCTCGTTGCAGGGTGGGAGAAACTGACAGGCCATTCCATTGCATTGGGTTCCTTTGGCGAGGCAACTAAAGGGGGTCCATGGGTCTTTAGTGGGCACGATGGTGCGGCTCTTAAAGGCTTCATTTCTGGTGCCCTTGCTCAAGCGAGCGGCTTGCATCCCGCCGTTCAGGGCTGGTATGCCTGGTTTCTGAAGACGCTGGTCCTGCCAAACGCGGTTGTCTTCTCCTACATGGTCACCTTCGGGGAAGTCCTCATCGGTCTGGGGCTGATCTTTGGTGTGCTCACAGGTATTGCAGCCTTCTTCGGCGTTTTCATGAACCTCAATTTCATGCTGGCCGGTACTGTCAGCATCAATCCGATCATCGGCACCCTTGCACTCTTCCTGATGCTGGCCTGGCGGATCGCTGGCTACTACGGTGGAGACCACTATCTCTTGCCTTTAATTGGTACACCATGGACCGGTTCATTGCCCCGCAAGGAGATTCCTGCACGCGATATTGCCACAGAGCACGCGTAACACGAACAGCATCACTCAATGTGAGAATAGAGCAAAGGGGAAAGGCTTTGACCAATGAAATAGTCAAAGCCTTTCCCCTTTGCTCTGTTCCTCTATTTTGCCGACGTGGTCCGTTTTCTTGCCTCATGGTCAAGAGACGGAGTGTGTGGGTCCTATGATACGCCGATATGAGGTTGTTGTAGGATTATGATCTCTTTTCTCTATCCTGAAGATAGCGTTCAGTTTTTCTTATGGAGGATATGACAATGGATGTTTCCCAGACGCAAAGCCAGAAGCCTCATGTTCTGGTGACAGAAATAGCGGGTGACGAGAGCCGGTATATGACACAGGCGCTTGAGGATATGTTCCGCGTTACAACGATTCCTCAGACAGTGCAGGAGAGCGATAGCAGCGCGTTTGCATCCGTGAATGTACTTGTGCCTTTTATTCATTCTCTTGTTAATCGTGATGTGCTGGCGAAGATGCCTGGACTGCGTTTGATCGCAACCCGTTCCACGGGCTATGATCATATCGACCTGACAGGCGCAGCAGAACGAGGAATTGCTGTTGCGAACGTGCCAGGCTACGGCGAAAATGCCGTTGCAGAACATACCTTCGCGTTGCTGCTAACGCTGACCCGCAAAATCCATCTTGCGACTTCGCCCATACCTCAAGGAGACTCTACCCTGGCGAGTCTGCGTGGCGTTGACCTTTACGGCAAGACACTGGGAGTGGTGGGAACAGGAGCAATTGGCATGCATGTCATTCGCATTGCCAGAGGGTTTGGGATGCAGGTGCTCGCCTATGACATCCAGCAGAATCGTCACCTCGCGGAAGTGTTGGGTTTTCGCTATGTGAACCTGGATGATCTGCTTTCGCACTCTGATATGGTGACACTTCATGCTCCCGCAACCCCTGCTACTCATCATATGATCAGACGAGAGACCCTATCTCAGATGAAACGAGGAGCCTTTTTGATCAATACTGCGCGTGGTACTCTGGTGGATGTGCATGCGCTTGCCCGGGCTTTAGAGACAGGACAGCTCGCTGGAGTGGGGCTGGATACAGTGGAAGGGGAAGAGTTCTTGCAGCATGAAGAGGAACTCTTACAAGAACCAGGAAACGAAGAGAAGCTGAAATTGCTCGTGCATCACCACATCCTGCAACGACACAGCAAGGTCGTGATCACGCCGCATATCGCCTTCAATACGGAGGAGGCGTTACGCCGCATTCTGGACACAACGATTGAAAATCTGCGCTCGTTTTTCCAGGAGCAGCCACGCAATCTGATACACCCCTCATAAGCAGTTTGATACCAGGAAAGAGAGGGAACACGTTTTGTGCTCCTTCTCTCTTTTTTGTAAGCAGGGTGAGTCTTTACGAACGTTCTTGTGATGGCTACCCTTCGGGTTGAGCTGCCAGCAGATAGCCAATTCCCATTTTCGTGAGGATGTAGCGTGGATGCACCGGATCAGGTTCGATTTTGCGGCGCAGGCGATTGATATTCACCTGGAGCATATGGCTCTCGCCAAGATAGTCGGTTCCCCAGACGTGTTGGAGTAAGAGATCCTGCGTGATGACTCGCCCCACATTCTGTGCTAGATATGTGAGCAGGCGATACTCAATCGGTGTCAGGTTCACTTCTCGCCCATCCAGCGTGACCTGGTGCTGAGTTGCGTCGATAGTCAGTGCGCCGATACTGATCATGGAACGCACGAGTTGGGCGGGATCAAGAGCTGAAAACTGTGCTCGACGCAGGACTGCGCGCACACGTGCAAGTAACTCGTTAATACTAAAAGGCTTTGTCAGGTAGTCATCCGCCCCCAGATCGAGTCCGCGCACTTTATCCTGATCCTGTCCCCGTGACGTGACAATAATGATGGGCATAACAGAAAATTCGCGGACACGCTTACAAACTGTAAAGCCATCCAATTTAGGCATCATAACATCAAGCAGGGCTGCATCAGGCGTATGCTGTTCGATGAGATCAAGAGCCTGTTGACCATCACGTGCTGTCAACACGTCGTAGTCCTCAAACTCAAGGTTGCGTGCAACCAGGCGGAGGAGCTGCGGGTCATCGTCAGCGGTCAAAACCGTTGTTCTCCTGGCAGGCATGGAGCTGCTCTCCTTTCTTCCACTGGTTGTGCGTGTGGTACTGATGGAGGTGCAAGATCCTGAAATGGGCGATGAGATCGCGCCGGGTTCTCTCCTCCCTATTCATCTCACGTATACATAGGATTTTTCTAGAGACTTGCGCTACGGTGCGATGTGATTTATCATGTGTATGCTTCTTTGCTTCATTATACGAAAGCGCTACTCACAAAGACAGCACAAAAGACAATTTCCTATCACAATCCTGTCACAAATAGAGCCAGGAAGAGTTAGCGGTTTCACCCTCTTCTTTTTCGGACATGCTGCTGGAGAAGGGCAACAATTTCAGGTGAAAGGGAAAGGCATATGCATTCCGACGATGGTAACAAGCCCTTGTCTCTTGCAGAACGGTTTAAGGAACGTGCTGCCCACCTTGAGGCAATCTTTGAAGCCATGACCGACAGCGTCTTTGTCTATGACAGGCAGGGGTATATTGTTCAGACAAACAAGGTAGCCCACGACCTGCAGAAACGGCTTTTCGCTCCTTCCATTGCCGCTGCATCCCTTCAGGATCGTTTCGCGCACCTGGCGCTGACCGACGAAGAGGGAAACGCTTTTTCTTTTGAGCAATGGCCCGTGGCGCGTGCTCTGGCTGGTGAGATACTCCCTCCAGATCATGCTATTGATCTGGCCGCACGTACGCTCGATAAGCAAGTACTGCACCTGAGTGTCACGGGAGGACCATTACATGATACAGCGGGTACTCTGATCGGAGCGGTGATCGTTGCCCGTGACGTGACCGAGCGTCGTCGCCTGGAACAGGTTGAACGAGAGGCACGCGCAGAAGCCGAGAATCGCCTGGCCTTATTGCAGTTAATTCTCGATGAGCTGCCCACTAGCGTATATCTGGTTCGAGGAAGAAAGGCACACCTTGTGCTGGCAAATCGTGCCGCCAAAGAGGTGTGGGGCGCAGAATGGCCACAGGGTCAGACCTTCGCGACCTTTCTGCATGAGCATGGCATACGCATCTTTGGCACCGATGGACAACTGCTTGATCTCTCACATCTGGCAACAATCCAGGCGATTGAGTATGGGAAAACTGTCCTCCAGCACCAGGAAACCATTCGGCATGCCGACGGTACAAGTCTTCCCGTCTTGGTGAATGCCGTCCCCCTCAGGGTCCATGAACTATACGCCTCTGCTTCAGATACCTCGAAAGCGGTTGCTGAACGATCAGAACCCGCCGCACTTGTGGTTCACCAGGACGTCACCGCCCTCAAAGAGGCTGAACAGTTGAAAGACGAGTTCATCGCTCTAGCAGCACATGAGTTACGAGCACCGCTCGCCGTTCTCAGAGGGTCCACGCAAATGCTGCTTGTCCAGACTGCTCGTGGCAAAGGGCCTGCACTGGCAGAGTGGCAAACAGAGGCACTGCAAGGAATTGACCAGGCAACCACGCGCATGATTGAGCTGACAGAAGATCTCCTCGATGTGACACGCTTGCAGGCAGGACGGCTCGAATTACACAAGGATATCATCAATCTTGTCCCTCTCCTCCAAAGGCTGATCGCTCGCCTGGGGATGACTGCTGGGCAGCACCAGCTCTCTCTGTACAGCGAACGTGAGCAGTGTATTGTGAATGTGGACCAGCACCGCATCGAGCAAGTTTTCACCAATCTGATCGGCAATGCTATCAAGTATAGTCCGCACGGTGGCCCCGTTGAAGTTCTCCTGAGGCAGGATGAACAGGAACACAGTGTCGTTATCAGTATTCGTGATTATGGGATCGGCATTCCTGTGCAGCAGCAGGCACGCATCTTTGGCCGTTTTGCCCGTGCAGACAATGCTGCCGCTCATGGCATAGGTGGCACAGGCCTTGGACTCTATCTCTGCCATGAACTGGTCGAGCGGCACGGTGGGCAGATCTGGTTCGAGTCCGAGGAAGGAAAGGGGTCAACCTTTTTCGTGCGCTTGCCCCTGAAAGTGCTGCCTGAATCCACCTCACTCATAATAGGTTAGAAAGGGGGATAGCATTCGTTGTCAAAGTCCTGCTCACCTCTCGATACCGAACAGCGGTATCGATATAGGATAGGCGTAGAGATAGTTTATATAACTATCTCTAGCATACTCCTCCTGTAAAGCTAACCTACAAA
>DAOUDD010000018.1:0-4286 GCA_034431765.1 Ktedonobacteraceae bacterium
CAGGTGATGTATTTTGGAAAGTTGCTCTTGCGCTGGAATGGACACGCGGATAGTGCGCCGCTGCGATTGAATAGCACGAATGACTGCTTGCCGTATCCACCAAGTGGCATGAGTGCTGAAGCGGAAGCCTCGCGTCACGTCGTAGATGCTTGCTGCATGGATTAAGCCGCATGTTCCCTCTTGAATGAGGTCAAGAAATTGAACTGTTTCTCTCGACTTCGATGCATAATTCTTGGCTATTCGTATCACCAATGGGAGATTTGCCAGAATTAAGGCGTGTTTGGCCTTTTGATCGTTTTGAGCGATACGTTCGCCGAGATTGTGCTCTTCTTGCGCTGTGAGTCGAGAATAGGAACTTACGTCACGAAGGTAGAGATTTATAATATCTACCTGTGTTAGTGTCGTGTCATGATAGGCTGCAAGCGCATGTTCAGGTGTAAGTGAATATTGCGACGGGCCGTGTTTGCCGACAGATGATGTCCGCGAACGAGACCTCTGAGTCAAATTCAGATGCTTTGCCCAGGAGCGTATTGTACTTTCAGCAATGCTAAATTGCTGAGCGAGCTGCTGCACAACCTCATAACTTCCATCATAGGTGGACACAAGTGTTGCTTGTATTTCTGGATCGTGCAATCGTGCTCGTCGGCCTTTTTTGCTTTGTGTCACTGCATCTTTATGTTCTTGTAGTAAAGTGATAGTCATTCGGTTTCCTCCTCTGAAGTCGTGCTAGTAAACCAGTACACAGGATGATGATTATTGGCTGAAGGCGATCCGTACGGTCGCTGTGGAGAGATATTGCGTTGGTCATATGAAGGAAGGTCAGATCTGCCGTACCGATAGGGTTTGAATGGTCTCTGATGCTGGAAGGAGAGTCCTTTCTCTTCGCTAGGGCGGCGCTGACCAGGGCGACGTGGGCGTGATGTTCGCTCGGCCTGAGCTTGCTGTTGCCATGCGATGACGAGTGCCTCTGCGCTCTGCCGGGCGCATGCAAGGGCTTCGCGAAACATGTGGCGTTGCTTGCGTGGCGACCAGGGCTCCCCTGTCTCGTCGCAAAAATCGTTCGCTGCAGCGTAGATGACATGGAGTGGATGCTCTAAAGGCTGGCCGCAGTGGAGCCGTGCCTGGACGTATCCAACAGAGGTAAGAAACTCTTCGTCGGATGGCATCTGCATCTGGGGTGCGAGATTGTTCCAGACAGCCTTCCAGACATACAGGCCGAAGAAGACGCGTTGTTGCTCATAGGTCAATGGTTTGCCATTTGGACCACACAACTGCTCTGGGAGCAAAAATTGCACATGTTCAGGACTAAGCAAGCGTAGCCCGCTTGGTGCCCGCATATAGGCTGATTGGGCGCGAAAGCCATCTGGAGCGATAGTCCTGTTGTGCTCTAAGAATGAGTCTTGCTGGGCGCGCCTACGTCCCATTTCAATTTGATACTCTGGTGTGAACTGCTCAGCCCGTTTGCGCCCGGCAGCTCGCTGTTGATCGATACGTCGTCTCATGCCACCACCACCTTCCCTGCACGCCACGTATCCACGGCATGCTCAACGACAGCGATGTAGTGGGTCTCATCGTTGTGATCGCTACCTGGAGCATAACGAGGGATAATAGTCGCCACGGTGGTCAGACCTGCACCTTTATACAGCGGACCAGTTATAAGCATGTACCAATGCTCGAACCCATCTTCCCAACTCGTGAATTGGGCGTAACAGCTTTGTCCTGCTAAACAGGGCAAGCCTTGAGTGTTGACGCATGGCCGGTCGCTTAAGCAGCGCTCATTTCCCAGCGCAAGAGTCGCGGTTGCCATGCCTTGCGTTCCAAAGGTGCTTTCATTCATAAAGAAGGCCAGCGCGAAAGCTGGATCGACGCCATATTTAACGCCCAGGTTGTACAGTACCTGCCCTTTACCGCTCGCTGACGAGTGATAGTGATCGAGCACCTGGTTGATCATCCCAGCACTAATGGATGGTGGGCCTAAGACGGAGTATCCGGGAGCTGGTACCGACACGGTTGTATCATCGGGCGGTGCGTCTTTTGGTGTCACAAGGACTGCAAAGCCATCGTAGAAGTGCAAAAACCTTGTACGTGACATGGACGTGAAGTGAAGCCTCGAAGAATCCACCACGTCTACGGTGTCTCCACTGCCGCCCCTTACCACCAGAATATGTCCGGTTGGAAAATCTACTGGGTCCATGAAGCCAACGATCACGGGAGTTCCACTGTTGGCTACAGCAAGTACATTTTCCAGAGAGGTAGTATCCAGAGCATGTGCTGAGAAATCGAATGCGGTGACGGTACGTGCAATACTCGATGCGCCATAGAGTAGCCCTAGCTCCGGGGTGATCTGCTTTTGCTCTGCCTCGATTTTGAGGATATCAGCAATCGTATAGCTGTGTCCGTAGGCATTGATGACTTCTGTCATTGCAGCCGCAGAACACGCTGAGTATGCCCACAGAGCGTAGGACTCATGGGTTGTATACTGAGTTGGGTCAAGCTGGTAGATACGGGTAATCGTCTGAGATGCTGTGGGTTTGGGTAAGATAGTAGAGACAAACTGGCTTCCTGCCCAGGACCCGATGATGACGATTGCGAGGATGACACATGCCGCCGTTAGAATGGTTTGGTTTCCTTTGCTCTCTCGCCTCGCAAGCGGTATCGCCTTGTTGATGCATGAATGGTTCAGATCCTCTTCGTCAAGAGCAAGAGGCTCTGTGGGCGTTTCACGAGCAGGAGCAAACGTGTGCAGATACTCTACGGGAATCTCGCGCGGAATCGGACCATATGTATGCTTCATCCTGCGACTGAGACGGCTGTACGAGCGGCTATACTGCTGTGTAGCCGTGATTGCCTCAGAGTAGCCAGGCGGAAGTGCAGGTGGAACTGATTGCATTGGAGGCTCAAGCATGAGCACCGGTCTGGTCTGCCGAACCGATGCAGTTTGGCGGTGTCTAAAACGAGCTGTAGGCATGTCTTACGCCTCCACCGCTTCCCGACAGACAGTCGCCTGCTCACATTCTTGGACACTGCGTTGTGCTCGTTGCTCAAGAAATTTCTTTGCCGTGTTCCAATGTACTCCAGCAGCTTTTTGCAGCGCGAGCACGCTCACGATGTCATTTTGCTCTTGAAGCTGAAGATAGGCGTGAAGGAGTTTTGTGTAGGTTTTTTCTCCCAGCTTGTGTGCATTCGCTTGGTTGTGTTGAGGATGAGATTGTTTGATACGTGCTAGATAAGCAGTAGCGACAGTGCCTCGCACTTTCGCAGCCTTCGCTAATGTGCGACTGCTGATACGTTGCTGACTTTGTTGTAAGAGCACGTATGCCGCGTTGAGACGTGACTCCTGGGCCATATTTCTCAACTGATCCTGTTGCAGATGTTTCCCAGCAAGGATAGCGAGGCCCTGGTGCTCCAACCTGTACACAACAGAGGTAGAGATGCCTAATTTAGACGCAATCTGAGTGTAGGTGTGTTTCCGCTGATCGTCCTCATCAAGGCCGTAGCGTAACTCGATAACTGTGCGTACTAAGCCAGGCAATTTCTCTAAAAGTGTTGTCAAAGAAATTGCGTGTGTATGCTCCTGCCCATTTCCTCCTGTCTCTAGTGTGAGAGGTGCGGGAAGTACGTCTGCAAGGCAAAGTGCTCCATCGTGAGGCAGTGGTTTGTCCAAGCTGATTGGCTGCATTATCAGGAGGTTATGTGCAGTCCCACGAGCCTTTGCGGTACGCATGCTACTGCGCGGTATGCGAATGGGAAGCACAGATTCCATTGCGCTTGCAAAGGTATGTCGTATGGTAGTGATGGCATAGGACGCAAAGTCGTATCCTGTTTGGAAGTCGTACAATTCTACCGCTTCTATAAGGCCAATGTTACCCTCTTGAACAAGGTCCTCGCGTAAGTCATAGGGATAGTGCTGCGCGAGGGAAAGGACGAGGTGCAAATGGCCCGCGATGAGTGCATCTCGCGCAGCCATGCCTTCTGCTTGATGAAGTAATCCCTGGTTGGACCGTAAAATCTGTCGTCCCAGTCGTGCGGTCTCTTCTGGCGTCAATCGTGGCAACTGATCTACTTCATACGAATAGTGCGTCAAACCGGACGTATTGGTGATGTAGCTTTCCATGCAGTCAGTCTCCTGCTTCACTCGCTACGCCGTCAGTTTGAGATTCGGAGGGAGGTGCCTCTACAACATGCTGGCATTAGCCAGCATGTTATAATAGGTAACAGAACCCCCTGAGTCAACCGAACGGCTCGGCTTAGGGTTGGTTTGGATCAAGGTTGGGGGTGTGCATCTG
>DAOUDD010000019.1:0-33921 GCA_034431765.1 Ktedonobacteraceae bacterium
TGGCAGGATGAGGGCGGGTGACGCGCAGCAAAATTGAGGAACGATCATCTTCAGTAGGTCAGGAACAGAGTATTGCTAACAAAAAGGCTCACCACGAAGGTGGGCCTTTTTCGTTGCTGTCATTGAATACTAACGGCATCGAGCTGGTACAGGAGCTTAGCCATCTGTTGTACCTACACTAATTGCCTTAATTCCTGAATGAGTGGATCGAGGGTAGTTTCACCAGGGGAAGGCCATTGAACTTGCTGTCCTGCTTTCGCACTTTGTAGCATTTCAGCAACGTGCTTAATATCCTTCTGCGTCTTTTGTAGTTCAGCTTCTGCATGTATAGAGCGTTGAAATCGAGTGATCAGAGTATTGAGGGCAGAAGCTAATTGCCAGAGAACGCGGTCTCTGTTAGCTACTGCACGTGCTGTCAGATCACCGTTTGCTACACGTATGTGAGTCTGGAGAATCTGCTCGATATCGTTATCTACGAGCAGTTTTTGAGCTGCGATTTTGCTCTGTAGTTCTGCAATCTCTTCGGCCCGCATTGCTCTTCGAAATGTGGCTTGTAACTTTTGAATAGCCGGACGGAACACAAAGAGACCTTCCAGTAGTAGGGTAAGCAGGGAGAGAGCAAATACAAGGAGCTCACGCTGCTTTAGAGCGTCCACATGATTTTCTGCCTCGTGCTGATACTGCGACACAATACGGTCCATGCCAGTTAAGAAGTTACCTTCTTGAGAAAGAATAGTTTGCACAGACAAGGCAATATTGTTGCGCAGTAACGAAGGCGAGGATGTGTTCTGTGTTGTTTCGATAACCATTTTGACAGCTTTAAGCATTGACTCATAGTTTGGTTCGATCAGCGCGAACAGGTTTTTGACTTCGTCGATATTGTGTCCAGGCAAACCGGTGGTGGTGTCGCCATTCTGTAGACCCTGTTGTGAACGTTCCCAGAGATTTACTGCTGTTTGTATCTCCTGGAGGCGTTTTTGCTGGGTAAACCTATCTGTCGTATCTTCGAGTGCCAGTGTAGCTTTGCTCAACTTCTGGCTCAGCATACGTTGTCTACCTGCCAGGTTAATGACAAGTGCATCGGTTGATTGCTGTTGTAATTGAAACCAGATGACAACTTGTCCGACGATCGCTAAGAGTGCAATGCTGCTCAAAGCAAAGATATAGAGAAGCGTCAAGTGGCGCGTGGGTGGTTGGTTGTTGTGAGTATCTACTATCATGATGACCTCAGGTGGATGCACAAAGGCATCTTTCATATATAGTAATAGGGATCACACACATACGTGAAAGAGCTAGAAAATGTTACCGATAAAAATCAGTATAACAACTTTTATCAATGAATGCGATAGTATTAGATAAAATGGCTAGAGAAATTTCTCCCTGGAAAATAAAATGAACGCATAGAATAGCGCCATCACTTTTAATTCAAGTGATGACGCTGGCATGTAAACGTAGAGATTTAGTACTATTTTACAGTAACAGTAATGACAGCATCTGGGTGTTCAGTGCTAGAGCATTTATATTGCCCATTTTTGGGAAACTGCACTGCTTGTTTCTCGTTTTTATCGATTTTAAGCGCGTCTTGATCGATCCCTGCATCAGGTGTGCAGGTAAGAGAATGGTCCTCGCCCGTCTGATTCACAATGTTAATGCTATCGCCATTATTGATAGTAATGGTGTTTGGTGTGAAAGAGTAGTGATCTGGTGGGCCAACTTTCTCAGTGAGAGAAACAGTGTTTCTGACAGCTTCCATATTGCAGGTTTTTCCATCTGTATCTGAAACGGTCACCTGCGTAGAGTCCCGATGTTCAGCCATCAGGCATAGTAGCAGAGCAAACTCCAGATGTATGTGTTTTTCTCAATATCTGTGCAGAAAGTACCCTATTTTGGTTAAGATTTCTTAACCGGAATGTGTAAGGATATAAGAAGAAAGTGCCAGTGATGAGTGGGTCAGGCTAATAGTGGTCGTTGTCTCGCTTGCAAATGGAGTGAGATAGAGAAATATAGCGAGGTTTTATAGTTTTTTTGTGAGTGAGAACTCTAACTCTCTGGAACGAATTGTGGTATAACGAGACTGTGTAATGGTGAAGAGCTTTGTACATTGATACAGTGTAGCGCAGATCTGGCATGATTGGACCCTGAACTTCTGTCGATATGGTGTACAGAACGGTCTCTCGTGGATGACACCATCGAAAAGGAGATGTTTCGTGGCAAACCACACGCAGAACCACCTGCTTGCTCAATCTATTTCTAAGCACTCTCTTGTAGAGCAGTACAAACGTATTCGTCATTTTAGTGAGTATCTGTGTGAACCGCTTGTTGCGGAAGATTACGTGGTGCAGTCAATGCCAGATGTAAGCCCGACGAAGTGGCACCTTGCACACGTGACCTGGTTCTGGGAGACCTTTCTCCTCGCAACTACTCTTCCTGACTATGCCTCCCTGCATCCTCAATATGCCTATCTTTTCAACTCTTATTACAATAGCCTGGGCCAGCGGCATAGCCGTCCCAAACGTGGCTTGATCTCACGGCCCACAGTGAAAGAGACGTATCAGTATCGCGCTTACGTTGATGAGCACGTCCTGGAGCTATTGGAGAAGCTTGATGAGCGACAATTGCAAGAGATTGCACCTCTTTTTGTACTTGGCCTGAATCATGAGCAGCAGCATCAGGAATTACTGCTCACAGATATAAAGCATGTGCTCTCTTGTAACCCGCTCTATCCAGTCTATAAAAACACTCAGGTCTCTCCTCTTTCTGATACAGTATCTCTTCCCTCTCTAGAATGGATCACTTTTCCTGAGGGGATCTATGGGATCGGATATGAGGGTGAGAACTTTGCATTCGATAATGAGCGGCCGCGACATCGTCAATTTGTGCAGTCGTTCCAATTGGCATCACGGCTGGTCACGAATGGCGAGTACCTGACTTTTATTGAGGATGGTGGTTATAAAAATCCTTTACTCTGGCTGTCGGAAGGTTGGGCCACAGTGCAGCAGGAGCAATGGCGGGCACCACTCTATTGGGAGAAGCGCGACGATCGCTGGTACTCTATGACATTGCAAGGCTTGCGTGAAGTTGCTCTAGCAGAGCCGGTCTGCCACGTCAGCTATTTCGAGGCGGATGCGTATGCACGCTGGGCAGATGCTCGCCTGCCGACAGAAGGGGAGTGGGAGATTGCGGCACAAGATCTACCTGTTGAAGGAAACTTTGTTGAGAATGACCTCTTTCAGCCTACACCTCTGCAATCAGCGGCAGATGGGACGTTGAAGCAGATGTACGGGGATGTCTGGGAATGGACACAAAGTTCATACTCGCCATATCCCGGCTTTAAGCCAGCTCCAGGAGCAGTTGGTGAGTATAACGGAAAATTTATGTGCAACCAGTATGTCCTACGTGGTGGCTCATGTGCTACAGCTCTTTCGCATATTAGGAGAACGTACCGCAACTTCTTCCCTAGTAGCGCGCAATGGCAGTTTATGGGCATTCGCTTAGCGAAAGAGGTAGAATAACGTGCACTCCTCTCAGCAGTCCTTCCAGCTCTACGACTTTGCACCGGAGCAGGCAACCTTTCGGAAAGAGGTGCTGCAAGGTCTACAGAAAGCTCAGAAAGAGTTACCAAGCAAGTACTTCTATGACGAACGAGGCTCACAACTGTTTGAACAGATCTGTGAACTGGACGAGTACTATCCGACACGAACAGAACTCGCTATTATGCAGCGTGCCATGCCTGAGATCGTAGAACTGCTGGGGCCAGCCTGCTTGCTCGTTGAGTATGGTAGTGGCAGTAGTCAAAAAACGCGCCAATTGCTTGATGCGCTTCCTGAGCCTGCCGGTTACGTACCGATAGACATTTCAAAAGAGTACCTTGCCTTCTCAGCACAATCACTGATGACAACCTACCCGGGCTTAGAGGTGCTCCCAGTCTGCGCCGATTATACCAGCACGTTCACTATTCCCACACCTACGAAACCTGTCGCATGTCAGATCGGCTATTATCCTGGATCAACTATTGGCAACTTTGATCCCATTCCTGCTCAGCAATTTTTAAAGAGGATTGCTGCTCTCTGTGGTGGTTTGCTGATTGGTGTTGATCTCAAGAAAGATTACAACATTCTGCATCATGCCTATAATGATAAGCAGGGAGTTACCGCGCAATTCAATCTTAATCTACTCATACGTATCAATCGTGAGTTGGAAGCCAATTTTGCGCTGGACTGTTTTACACACTATGCCTGCTACAATCCAGGAAACAATCGCATTGAGATGCACCTGGTAAGCTTGCGAGAGCAAGTCGTGCGTATCGGCGATGTCGAAATTGGTTTCAAGCGCGGTGAGAGCATCTGGACCGAGAGTTCCTATAAGTACACGCTTGACGAGTTTGCACGACTTGCCTCCTCAGCCGGCTTTGCTGTGAAGCATGTTTGGATAGATGAGCAGAATCTCTTCAGCGTACAATATCTCGCTACATTGTAAGTTGTACAAACAAGATCATCGTGGTCAATACGCTTTTAGAGGGCAGCGCCCTCTGCACTCCTGCTTAAAAACAGGTGGAAGGGGCATTTCTTGCCCCTCCTCGATTCGCTATCATTGGCAAACTGTCTCTTCCTCAAACGGATCGGCATTTCTACCCACCAACGACTTCCTCTACTGCTCGCTGTTGCAGTTTTTGGAACGGAGACCATGTGTGCAGAGGAGAGAAAAATTTTGCACCTGTGCGTATGCTAAATAGAGCAAGGGTACACGTTCGATGCGCACAGGAGGAACATGTTCAGTTGAAGAGGGTCTACCGTTTACTGGTATACTGCATAATTGTGCTGGCAGTATTGCTTTTCTCTCCCCTACATACAACACAAGTATTACCTGATGGCGGTGCGCCAAATCTCGTCTATGTTACAGGAACGTTTCAGGGTATTCGTGTCATTGATATCGCTCAGCAGAAGCTAACAGAGACGCTTGCAGTACAAGAGAATCTAAAGAGGTCCAGGAACTTTGCATTGGGAAACGATGGACGTTTCCTCTATGTGCCACAACCAGAAGCGGGACGAGTGGTAATGCTCGCAACCAGTACAGGAAAGACCGTCTGTAGCGCCTCCCTACCAGGACAACCCGCTCTCCTGGCACTCGACAACACAACAAATACACTGTATGTCGCGGGAGAGAGCACATCTGACATCATTGCTCTTGATGCCCTCAATTGTGAGCGTGAGCGCAGCTTTCATGTGCAGGGAGTAGTACACGGCATTGCAACTATTGCTGTGAATAGAGAGAGTTCCGAGGCACTAAGTGTCCAACTATGGATTGCCAGCACACAAGCCGTGACAGTTTTTGAGTGTGGCAGCGGAAAGCAATTGCGCGCTATTGTGCTGGGAGAAGAGCCAGAGTCTATCGTGATCCCTCAGGGACCTACAGCATACGTGACAACACGGCAAGGTAGTCTGCTCGCGCTTGATCTTTGGACGTATCGCGTGCTTTCTCTTTTGAGAGACGGACGCTTTGGCACTATGGATTATGACGAGGGAACGGGAGAACTCTATGTGCCGGATCAGCGCCACAACAGCCTGCTTGTTCTCGAACCGGTCACTATCGGTTCGACAAAGGCTGCTGCGCCGAAAGAACCGAACAGAGTTATTCCACTTGAGGCCAGACCAGAATCGGTTGCGATTACGAGCGATGGACAGCTTGGTTTTGTCGCGCTCGATAATGGTTTTGTCGCAATGCTTGATATTCCTGGTCGGCAGCGCATCAACACGATTCACATAGAAGGGCAACCGCGTGCACTCATTACCGGGCTTTATCCTCCACTCGTTCCAGTTACAGCGCAAGAGACTACGCTTAGCGGAACCCTGGTGGGTATAGCCGCATATGGCATGCTGGTTATCATGATCACTGTTCCTCTGCTCGCATACTGGTACCTTGCGAGAAAAGGTAGAGCGAAAGACGTGTAGTGCCTTACCCTCCTGCTTTCAGCATCACCTCTTCATGGCCATGATCGCAATCCGCACCGTGATCATGACTATGTGTAGAGTTTTGCTGCGCAGTCTCCAGGCAACAGTAGAGACTATCCATCGTACAGGAATGCTCGCGATGGCCTGAGTGCTCGAACTGGATAGTTGTATGTGTGATGCTATATTTCTGCTTTAGCACATGCTCAACATCGTGGAGGACGGAGCAATGTTCGTTTTCACATGCCTCTTCGAGCAGCACATGGCAGGAAAGTGCCGACATGCTATTGGTAATGCACCAGACATGCAGGTCATGCACATCCTCAACACCTGTGACTCCCCTGATATCCTGCACAAGCGCGTCCATATCTAATCCATGTGGAGCGCCTTCGAGCAGAATATTTGTTGTCTCGCGTAGCAAGCGCAGCGCTCCCATCCCAATCAAGAGTGCAATAGCGATAGAGAGGATCGGGTCCGCATACGTCCAACCGGTCAACAGAATAATCAGCCCCGCGACTACTACTCCAACTGATGCTGCGACATCGCCGAAGACGTGTAGCGCCGCCGCCCGTGTGTTCAGGTTCTCTCCCTCTTTGCGTAAGCCGAAGCCGATGAACAGGTTCACAAGAATGCCAACCGAGGCCGAGAAAAACATCACAAGCGGCTGTATCGGCTCAGGCCGCGCAAAGCGTCCAAACGCCTCCCAGAAAATCCAGACCGTGACGAGCAACAACGTCAGCGCATTGATCTGAGCTGCAAGGATACCGATGCGATGGTAGCCAAAGGTCTTGTGTGCATTGGCCGGTCGTTCTGCCTGGGCCGTTGCGAACCATGCTAGCCCAAGGGCAAAGAGATCGGTAATCACATGCCCCGCATCTGAGAGTAGGGCCAGCGAGTTCGCCAGCAAGCCACCCAGCACTTGCGCTAGCAGAATAAAGAGTGTCAGAAAAAAAGCCAGGCGCAAGGTTTTTTTGGCCATACCAGAGGTGTGGTCATGACTCTCGTGACCGAAATGTCCCACACTCATATCAAATCCTCTTTTCACTTCGGCGCGCTGCATCCTTACAGCGTGCCTGACAACGTGCATCACATACCATCCAGATTATGCTTCTGGCTCAAAGAGGGCGAGAACTTTGCCCAGGCTTTCGTGCTGATCCTCTTTGTCGCGTAGGTGATTCAGACAGACCAGGAGCAGAATACGAATGTGTGCATCGTCAAGACTATAAAAGACTTGCTTGCCACTGCGACGGCTTTTCACCAGGCGCAACTGTCGCAGCACGCGGAGATGCTGTGAAACCGCTGATTCGGACTGCCCGGTAATCGCCGCCAGGTCACAGGTACACAACTCTTGCTTGAGCAAGCAATAAATGATCCGCGCACGACTCGGATCCGCCAAAGCACGAAACGTCTCGGCAATTGTGGTATAGCTCTGGTCATCAAGCAGAAGCCTCCTGCCAAGCTGGACCCGCTCACTATCAGAACCTGGGACCTGGCAATGCTCCCTTGCTTGCGCTGTTCCTATAGCAGTATGTAGAGTGCCTTTAACTGAAGCGCGTTTTTCAGAAGTAGTGTTCATAAGAATTTCTCTGCATAGGTTGATTGCACGATTAAGTATCTACTAAATTGTATCACAAACAGAGGTGAGCAGCAAGCTTGTACAGTGTTGTGACCGTTAAAAAGTGCGCTAACTCCTACTCCCGAAACCTGATTTCTCTCTCTCCCGTGTTACAGGAGGACCATTCTTAAAACGGAGCGTTTTTGGGAGATTGCGAGGGTACAAATATATCTATGGAAGCGCACTTCTTCCATAGATTTTTCATATAGACGGTAGACTGTAGTGGAAGCAGCCGTAGAGCAGGAAATAGATATATGGCAAAAGAAACAGACGAGCTAAAAAGGAAAGAACAAGAGATTGAGCCGGGCATGATTGTGGAGGCGACAGATGGTGATCTAGGTACAGTAGATGTGAGTAAGCCTGTCGTGACCGATGTTGTGCGCAACGAGAAAGGTGATGTGGAGGCCCTCGTCGTAGAAAAGGGGGCAATCTTCAAGAAAGAGCTTCAAATACCTGTTGATCGTGTTGAGGATGTTGAGTTTGAGAGCAAAACTTCCGGCAAAGACGGCGCTGCGCATAATGGACATGCCTCCTCCGGGCCGCATGGTAAGATCATCGTTGATGCTCATGAGAGCGAGCTTGAAGCGTTAACCGCGTTCGGGCATGAGCAGTTGCCCACTGAATACGAGTTAGAGGAAAAGAACAAAAGCATTCTAGATCGGGCAGAGCAGGCCCTTCCAACTCATGAAGGCTTGCGTGAGATGGAGGCCGGTTTCACCATTGGGGATGATGCCCCGGTGAATGGCAGCCGTGCAATCCTGCGCCAACTGGGACCGGGTCTCCTCGGTGGCCTGTCTGGAAACGACTCGTCAGCCGTCACTGCTTATGCAATTGATGGAGCGCAAAACGGCTTTAGTCATCTCTGGTTGATGCTCCTTTCAACGCCGCTTTACTATGCGGTGCTCTTCACCTGTGCGAAACTGGGACGCGTTACTCAGCAGGGGTTTGCGACGATTCTGAAAGATCATTACGGTCGTTGGGCTGCAATGACTGTCTCTCTTGTGCTGATTGTCTGTAACGTTGCATTAATTGCGGCTGATCTTGCCGCCATTGGAACCGCGTTAAGCCTGGTTACGAATAATCTTATTGATTGGCGCATCTTTGCTGTGCCAGCGGCTATTGTGCTCTGGTATCTCACGGTGTTTCGGAACTTCGAGTCGCTCAAAAAGATTTTTATTGTCATGAGCCTGGCTTTTATCACATATATCATTACGGCATTCCTCGTACGCCCAGATTGGGGCAACGTGCTTGTCAATACCTTTGTGCCGCATCTAGATTTCAGCTTTGGTAGTATCAGTGGCGCTGTTGCCCTTCTAGGGGCAACCCTTTCTCCATATACCATGTTCTGGCAGGTGCAGGGTGAGAAGGAGGAGAAGCGACCAGGGACGCTACAACAGAAGCTTCGCTTTGCTGGACTTGACATCGGTGTCGGTGCGCTTGGCGGTAACCTCATCGCCTACTTTATTATTGTTGCCACTGCTGGCACTCTTTTTGTTCACCACAAAGATATCACGACTGCTGCGGATGCAGCTCAATCATTAGTGCCGATTGTTGGGCCGTTTGCAAAATATCTCTTCGCAATAGGCATAATTGGTGCTGGACTGGTTGCTATTCCTGTGCTACTGGCAAGTACTTCCTACGCAGTAACCGGAACGTTCGGCTGGCCGGCAGGCCTCTCGAAAAAGCCATGGCAGAACGAGGGCTTCTACCTTATTCTGACAGTTGCTCTTGCTGTAAGTCTGGTAATGGCTCTGTTGGGCATTGACCCGATTAAGCTGATCTTCTGGGCGAATATTCTTTCTGGCATTCTCGCGCCTATACTGGTAGTGTTTCTGATTCTTGTGGGGAATAATCGCAAGATCATGGGGGAACAACGCCTGGGATTCTTTTTGAATGGCTGGCTCTTGCTCTCCATTCTGATACTTGTGGTGGGAGCAGGGCTCCTTTTCTACGGGTTGGCGACGGGGCAGGGGGGATAGTAGAATTTGTTGTTGAGTTTCTGCGAACTGAAAGTTCACAGAAACTCAACAACAAGGAGAAAACTCTTCTAATCTGTCCAGACCCAGTCACGGACTTCGGGCATATCCTCGAAATGGGTGCGGACGTAGGTATGGTGATGGGTCAGGATGTCGTTGCATTCCTGGATGAGTGGTTGCGCGAGATGGCGAATGCGCTCCACGCTCTTGAGGGCCAGGATACAGAGGTGGTAGCGGCTCACCTCGTTGAGCACGACCATGTCAAAGGGCGTAGTGGTTGTGCCTTGCTCGTTAAAGCCACGAACGTGGAAGCGCGCCTCATTGGGTCGTCCATGAATAAGCTGGTGGATAGCGCGTCGGTAGCCGTGGAAGGCGAAGACGACAGGTTTGTCTTCTGTGAAATGCTCAACAAAGCTAGCCTGGTCCAGGCCATGTGGGTGTGCGTCTGGTGGATAGAGTTTCGTGAGGTCCACGACGTTGACCACACGCACTTTCAGTTCGGGGATATGATGGCGTAGCCACCAGGCAGCGGCGACTGTCTCCATTGTCATCACGTCGCCTGAGCATGCAAGTACAACATCAGGCTCAATCTGTCCGGTGTTACCAGCCCAGTCCCAGATCGAGAGGCCACGAGTGCAGTGTTCAATGGCTGCATCCATCGAGAGGAATTGCAGATGTGGCTGCTTATCGATCACGATCAGGTTGACGTAATTGCGACTGCGCAGGCAGTGGTCCGCGACGGAGAGCAGGCAGTTCACGTCAGGGGGCAGGTAGATGCGTGAGATCGACCCCTTCCGTGAGAGCGCGGTGTCGATCAGTCCCGGTCCCTGGTGGCTGAAGCCATTGTGATCGTTGCGCCAGCAGGTGGAGGTCAGCAGGATGTTGAGCGAGGCGATGTCGGCACGCCAGAGTAGATTGTTCGCGCCTTCGAGCCACTTTGCATGCTGTACCATCATCGAGTCGATAATCATCGCGAATGCTTCGTACGTTGACCAAAGGCCGTGTCTGCCCGTGAGAAGATAGCCTTCGAGCCAGCCCTCGCAGAGATGCTCACTCAACACCTCCATGATCCTACCATCCGGTGAGAGGTGGTCGTCTATAGGGAGAATCTCTTCTGTGAAGGTGCGGTTCTCTACCTGGAACATGTCGCCGAGCCGGTTCGAGTTAGTCTCGTCGGGGCAGAAGTAGCGGAAGTTTTGTGTTTCTTTGTTCTTCTTAAAAACGTCGCGCAGAAATGTTCCCAGCTTACGAGTATTCCCATAATAGGTGGCTGCGGGCTTCGGCACGTCGATGGCGTATTCCTTGTTGGTGAAGTCAGGCAGTTCCAGTGGCTTCAGCAGCTTTCCACCATTCGCGTGCGGGTTCGCGCCCATTCTGCGCTCCCCATGTGGAGCGAGTGCTGCGAGTTCTGCAAGAAATCTTCCCTGCTCGTCAAAGAGTTCCTCTGGTTTGTAGCTGCGCATCCAGTTTTCGAGTATTTTGAGGTGCTCTGGATTATTTTTGACATTGTCAACGGGCACCTGATGGGCGCGAAATGTGCCTTCAATCGGCACACCATCGACCTCTTTCGGGCCGGTCCAGCCTTTCGGGGTACGCAGAATGATCGCGGGCCAGCGCGGAGTGGAGGAGAAGCCATTTTTACGAGCATCCGCTTGATACTCACGAATCTTTGTGTAGCAGCTCTCCAGCACTTGCGCGAATACCTGGTGCGCCCGTGCTGGATCATCGCCCTCGACGAAATGAACGTCATAGCCATGACCTGAGATTACCTGGCGAATAGACTCATCATCGTCGCGGCCAAAGACGGTTGGACCCGAGATCTTGTAACCATTGAGGTGCAGGATTGGCAGAACCGCTCCATCGCGAACTGGATTCAAGAACTTGATGCTCTTCCAGGAACCTTCGAGCGGAGCTGTCTCTGCCTCGCCATCTCCTACCACAGCGATAGCGATCAGATCGGGGTTATCGAAGACCGCGCCAAAAGCATGCGAGAGAACGTAGCCTAATTCGCCGCCTTCATGAATCGAGCCGGGCGTTGGGACGCTGACGTGACTGGGGACGCCACCCGGCGTCGAAAACTGGCGGAAGAAACGTCGTATCCCCTCTACATCCTGCGTAATTTCGGGGTAGACCTCGCTGTAGGTGCCCTCAAGGTAGATGTTTGCGAGAAGCGCGGGTCCACCATGTCCGGGACCAGCCAGATAGATCGCGTCCAGATCGTGCTCTTGAATGAGGCGATTTGCGTGGACGTAGATGAAGCTTAGCCCTGGTGATGTACCCCAATGTCCAAGCAGGCGCGGCTTAATATGTTCGGGACGTAACGGCTCTCTCAGCAGAGGATTGTCCTGTAAATAAATCTGCCCAATCGTCAAGTAGTTTGCGGCATTCCAATATTTCTGCATCTTCTCAAGATGAGCAGTATCAATAGCTAGCATGAGATCCTCCTGGTATTATCTTGCAGATAGAAACTCCTGTTCCTACCTACATCTTCAATAGCGTCTCAATCGGTAAAACGCAAAAATAGTGCACGAAGTAACATTCCTTTAAGAATAATGTCCCAAATTCACTGATATGGTAAGAGAGTTGTGCAGGGTGATATTTTTTCTTTGTTTGGTTCGTCTAAGATACTTGTGATTCTTTTTGTTTTTCAACGATGCCAGAGGGAAGTGATGTGATCCTCTTTGGTACGATAAAGTTGGTAGACCTACGCGGCATTTCGCTCTGGCTAATTCCTTTTCTCCTGATGGGGTTAATCGCTTTTATAGGCCGAAGGAAGAAAAAGTTTACGCCCGTAAAGACGCAACGAAGCGAGAGAGCTATTGCTATAGAGAGCATACCAGAAGATGTCTCTGTAGTAGTGTTGCCCTCTTCCTGGAAGGGAGAACGGATGAAGGAGCTGGAAAACGTGATATAATCCTCGCTGAGTTCTCTTGAGGCAGAAGCTATTGGAAACATCTGAGAGGAGTAGCGAGGTGAGCAATTACGCAGCCGTTTTATACGCACCACATGATATTCGTATCGAAGAGAGAGCGATGCCGCAACCCGGTCCACACGAGGTGCTAGTCCAGATTCGCGCTGTTGGTGTGTGTGGCTCAGACGTACACTACTACGAGCATGGACGGATCGGCTCGTTTATTGTGCATCAGCCGCTCATTCTGGGCCATGAATCCGCTGGCGTGATTGTCGCGGTGGGCGAAGGTGTCAAGGAGAGCCGTGTGGGTGAACGTGTGGCGCTTGAGCCGGGAATCCCCTGTGGCAAATGTCGTGAGTGTCGCACTGGCCGCTATAATCTCTGCCCCTTTGTGCAATTCTTCGGCACCCCGCCCGTCGATGGTGCGTTCATCAACTATGTCACAGTACCCGCTGATTTTGCTTACACCTTGCCAGATAGCCTCTCAGATGAAGAGGGAGCTTTGCTGGAGCCGCTCTCCGTTGCGCTCTGGGCCTGTCGTAAGGCGCAATTGCGTGGTGGGGATGCGCTTCTCATCACTGGTGCAGGACCTGTTGGCCTTTTAACGTTACAGATGGCTCGTGCACTTGGCGCGACCAGTATCACGCTCACCGATGTTTCAGCCTCGCGCCTTGAGATGGCGCGCACGCTGGGGGCAGCTCGGACAGTCAATGTTGCCGAGACACCATTTGCCGAAGCAGGGGTCGAATCTGACGCCTTGATCGAATGTTCGGGGAATGCCCAGGCGCTCAAAGATGGGATTCGTACTGTGCGACCTGCGGGAAGAGTTGTTGCCGTCGGCATGAGTCCGAGTGAAGAGGTGAGCATTCCCATGTCTGTGATCCAGAATCGTGAGATCACGCTCACGGGTACCTTTCGTTACGCTAACAGCTATGCTGATGCTCTCGCTCTCCTTGCCTCCGGTGCGGTCAACGTCAAAGCCATCATCACCAGCCACTACACATTGGAAGAGACCGAGCAAGCATTGCAGGCAACAAAAAACGATCCACGCAACATCAAATCGGTGGTCGTGCCGAAAGAATGATGTGTAGAGAGTAAGCTTTGTTCTCTGCTGTCGTCACGTTCTTCATGCTACGCTCCTTCATAAAGGCTTCAGTGATCAAGTCTTCGACGAGCTGACTCTGTCGTCGCTGTCTCCCTGCATAGCATTGCGCTGTCAACACTCCTAAACATCTGTTTGGTACTCTCACTGAAGGTAAAATGTTGTCGATGTTGTTGAGATTGCTGCTCATCCACAAACTATCACCTCCTCTGGACAAGAGTAGAGCCTATAAGATGGGCCTAGCAACAAAGTTTGCGAGAGGGGTGCGAATATTTTGGGAATCATCCCTGAATTATGGTTACCCGCTCTTAAGTTATATAAGAACGCAAAAAGTTTACATAAGAACAAGCTCACTAAACTAGACCTCTGTGGAAAGCAGCCTTGTTACGAAGTGCAGCAAAGGAGCAGCCCTGCAAAGCGGCAGAAAGCCGCAATGAAGTTTTCTCGATTATGCTTTGACTGTGACTACAGTATAATCAGTACTCGTGTTCAAGCTTGAAAAGGAGTTCATTCATGACGAGGAGATTCTGGACAGTTCTCTGCAGTGGCGTGCTTGCGCTAGTGCCAGTGCTATTTTCAATCTGCTTTGTTAGTGCGCACGGAAGCAATCTCTCATCTCGCCATCTATATAAAGTTGCGAATGTACAGCCACAGGATAGTAGTGACCTGTACTACAACGGCGGCTCGGTGATGGATGGAACCTCACAGGTATATGCGATTTTCTGGGAACCGCGCGGTTCTAAAGTGAGTACCAACTATAACAAGTTGATCCTGCAGTATTTTTCAGATGTTGGCAGCAGCCCTCTCTATCACAACAATACCCAGTACACAGATTCTCAGGGAGCGTATCCTTCCAACGCGGTCCTTGGTGGTTCCTGGGTTGATACGAAGACAGCGTACCCCAGCACTACCCTGCTTGACAGCGATATCCAGCAGGAAGTATTGCGAGCCATTAGTACCAAGGGCTGGACTCCATCCACACATCACCTCTTTGTGGTCTTTACCGCGTTGAATGTTGCGAATAACGCGGAGACAGCCTACCACGGTTCGTTTACTGATTACTCAGGCAATGGCGTCATTTATGCAACCGTGCCCGATACCTTCACGAAACGTCACGTCTTCCCCGGAAATGTTAGCCCGAACAACGACTTCGATGCCGATTCAACCATCCTCGTCACCTCGCACGAGCAGATTGAGGCCGCTACTGATCCCTTCCCCGGAAGTGGTTGGATGGACAACAACGGGCTGGAGATCGGTGACAAGTGCGAAAAGTACTTCGGCCAGCAGAATGCGGATGGTAGTAACGTTATCTGGAACGGCCATCCTTATATTGTCCAGGGAGAGTGGGACAATGCCTTGCATGCCTGTACGCTTGTTGGACCGTAGTCTCTACTTCTACAGTCAGGCAAAGAGCAGGGGAAAGATAAAGCTTCCCCTGCTCTTTATTTTATGGCAGGGAAGCAGCAGCCGTTGCTATTGGGGAGCGTACATTTGCCATCGCCCCACCTCATGGGCTTCATTGCCACTACCCATAACACGTTGTCCAACGCTATACGCGGTCATCCGTGGAATGTATGCTATACTGAGCGTGCTGTAATCTTGAGGAGGAGAGAAGAAGCATGCAGAACGTTCCATTACAACAGAGTGAGCTATGGGAGATATCACAGCGGCTGGTGGCTTTCAACACGGTCAGCGCTCTTAGCAACGTTGAAGCTGTTGCCTACCTTGCGAATATATTTGAGGATATAGGGTTCACTGTGAAGGTGTTGACGGAGAGCGTGCAAGGGGTGCAGAAATCCACACTGCTAGCGTGGGCTGGTCCAGCCGTTCCTGGTGGGCTTATTCTCTCCGGTCACACCGATATTGTGCCTTTTGAGGGACAGCCCGGCTGGACAAGGGACCCACTGACCCTGAGTATAGAGGGGGAGCGTCTCTTTGGGCGCGGCGTCTCCGATATGAAAGTCTTTCTCGTTCAGGCGCTTCTCGCCGCCAAAAAGCAGCCGTTGCACACGCTCAAGCGTCCATTAGTGTATATCTATACCTGTGATGAGGAAGTGGCAGGTCAGGGGGCCGGACGCATCATCAACGTGCTCCCGCAGCTCTTTGCCGACTATCCATTGCCCACTGTGGCACTGATCGGAGAGCCGACCGGTTTCGACATCTTTCCCGCGCACAAGGGCTATGCCGCATTTGATCTCTCTGTGCTTGGCAAAGGCGGACATAGTAGTGCACCTCATAAAGGCGTCAATGCGATAGAAAAGATGGCTGACGTAATCGCTCTTGTTAAGGCGCTGAATACAGAGTTGCAGGAGCGCCCTTCCCAAGAAAACAGACAACTCTTTCCTGATACCCCGACCTCCGTGCTCAATTGCGGGATCATCACCGGTGGTCTGGCTCCTAACATGATTGCCGAGTCCTGTCGGCTCACCGTGAGCATACGTGTTGCACCAGGGGATAGCGTGGATGAGTTGGTAGTGCGGCTGCGCGAGCGTGTGGAGCACGAGGTCGTTCCTGCTATACGCACCATAGCGCCAGACGGGGGCGTGTGGATCGAGAATGTGGTAACGACGCCTCCCTTACGCTCACCGACAGACAATGCGTTTTGTGAGCTACTCTGCCGCGTGATGGAGCGGCGTGCAGATCGTGGCGCTCCCTTTGCAACTGATGGAGGACAGTTGCAGCGGCTCGGCATCAAATCCTATATCTGTGGTCCTGGACTGCTGGAAGAGGCACATCAGCCGAACGAGAGCATGCCAGTTGCTAACTTCGTCATTGGTGTGGAGAAGCTAGAGCGTGTGATACACCACTGGTGTATTGCCCCTTAGCCCATGCATGGGTTTCCACTGTAGGCGCTCCTAATAAGAAAACTTTGCCTCCGCAAGATTGATAGGTTGACCTGCACCAGGGAATACGGTACGATGTGTACGTTGGCGTCTCCCCAACGTCTGATAGCGGAGATTCACACTCATCTGACTGAGCTGGGATAAGGAATGTGGCATGGAAGTAGAAGAGATTCTGCGTTAGTCAGCCCTCTTTAAACGCGCATCTGACGAGCAGATACGTCTTTCCCTTCCCTGGCGATACTCGTTTCCAGGTACGTTTACCGCTGCAAGAGACTGGCAACTAGAACAATTGTAAGGAAAGATGTCTATGGAGACTGAGGAGACGCGAGACAGGCAACAAACTAGCACTGTTACCCCTCCGAAAGAGGCGCAGCGACAGAGCAATGTGACAAGAAAGCTGCCGCTTTCAGCAATGGAACCTCAGGAAAGAAACCTACGTAGCTATATGGCGCGCTGGCTACAAAACTTCCGTTATGTGCCACATCTACTGCCAGACCCGTGGCAACGACCTATTGTTGGTTACATTGTAGCGCTTGTCTTCGAAATTCTCGTCGTCTATCTGATGATGAACCTCTTTCCAATGTTTCGCTTCTTAGGCATGCCAGTT
This sequence comes from Ktedonobacteraceae bacterium, assembly GCA_034431765.1. GTDB lineage: Bacteria > Chloroflexota > Ktedonobacteria > Ktedonobacterales > Ktedonobacteraceae > DASYAN01. The sequence continues at coordinate 17,000 of DAOUDD010000019.1, forward strand.
GTGCTGCTAGTGTTAATCATCGCCTACGTCTGGGGAACGGGACCTGCGTTGCTAGCAACACTTGTGGGCGTGTTGATGCTTGTATTTTTTCTGTTCCCTCTACACGTCTCTTTTAGCCTGGCACGCTTTGAAGATGTAATGGGCATCTTGTTCTGTACTATCGCGGGAATGATAATAAGCATGCTCGTGAGCCAATTGGAGCGTGCACGTAGTGAAGCCGAGGTCGCACATCAACGCTTACAGGACCTTTTTATGCAAGCACCTGCAACGATTGCTGTGCTACACGGCCCTGAACATCGGTTTGATCTGGCAAATCCTCTCTTCCTCCAATCCCTTGGGCGCAAGAACGTCATAGGCAAACCGATACGCGAGGTTGTGCCCGAAGCTGGAGCACGCAAGTATATTCAACTGCTCGATGATGTTTACCAGACGGGACAGTCATTTGTGGGAAACGAAATGTTTGTACGCACAGATCGCCAGGGGAATGGGACGCTGGAGGAAGGCTATTTTAACTTCGTCTACCAGCCATCGCGTTCAGCGAACGGCGAAGTTGATGGCATTCTGATCCATGGCGTTGAAGTAACTGAGCAGGTTCGTGCACGAAAGCATATTGAAGAGCTAGTTCGCGCGCTTGAAGAGGAACAGCAGGCGCTACGCACAAGTGAACGCGAACTGAGTGTACTTGAGCGGAGGACGCGAGAATCCCTTCAGGCCTTGCTTACGATGGCGGAAGCGTTAGTACAGCTTCCAGAGGAACAGAAACTCGCTGGAGCCGATAAACATGTTGCGCCGAGCATCGCGCAACAACTCATCGAGCTGGTCACTCAAGTGTTGGGATGCACACGTGCTAGCTTGACCATTCTTGACGAGCACAATCATTCATCTCGACCAGTTGCCGTGGTTGGAATTTCAGCGGAGCAGGAGCGTGCCCTCCTTGAACAGCAACCAGGCTCTCGACTGAGTGAAATAGTGCGTGATACGCCGTTTGAACAGGCTCTGCTGACAAATGAGATTGTTGTGCTCGACTTTGACCATCCAACACTACGCTCTCGCCCTAATCCTTACGGTATACGTACCTCTGCGCTAATTCCCTTACGCAGTAGCGCGCGGGTTATCGGTATGCTCGCCATTGATTACGGATCTGAGGCACACACGTTTACGGAGAGCGAACTTGATCTGGCAAAAGCAGCGGCCGACCTCACTGCTCTGGTTATTGAGCGTGAGCGCCTGCTTGCTCAGCATGCTGAGGCACAGGCCAACGAACTGGCCGCACGCGAGTCTACCCGGCTGATGGAGGAGTTTCTAGGGATCGCTGGTCATGAACTGCGTACCCCTTTAACAACAATCAAAGCCAGCATTCAACTTGCTCGACGACAGTTGGAGCGTGCGCAGACGCAGAATGAAGGTGTTGCCCTTGCTCAGGCCGCAACAGCAGTACAACACCTGCTTAACCGTGCCGAGCGCCAGGTCGGGATGCAGAATCGCCTCGTCAATGACTTATTGGATGTCTCGCGTATCCAGACCGGTAGGCTGGAACTGCATCCAGAACTGTGTGACCTGGTGCGCCTGGTCCACCAGGTAGTTGATGATCAGCGTGACCTCACCCCCGAACGGATTGTGCTTTGTGATGGAAGTACAGACAAAGAAGTTCTCGTCTTTGCTGATGCTGATCGTCTCCGCCAGGTCATTACCAACTATCTCACCAATGCCCTCAAATATTCTCAGCCGCATAAGCCTGTCACAGTCGCTGTAGATGTAATCGGCGACAACGCGCGAGTCGAGGTGCGCGATGAAGGACCTGGCTTGTCGCGTGAACAGCAGCGGTACATCTGGGAACGCTTCTACCGGGTACCGGACGTTGAGGTCAAGAGCGGATCCAGCGTTGGTCTTGGATTGGGTCTGCACATCAGTCGCATGATAGTCGAGCGCCAGGGAGGAAGCGTGGGCGTTGAGAGCGTACAGGGCAAAGGCTCTACCTTCTGGTTTACCCTCCCTCTTTTAGAAGAAAACATCCTCTGAAATCAGAGTGTTCACCTTCCCTGTTATACCCTCGTGTCTACAGCGCTCACACTGGGATTGCCCATTCATGGGCAAAAATAAACAGATAGGCTAACGAAGGAAAACTCTGCTATCCTCTGTCACCATCTTTTCCTTTGGCTCGTGTTATAGTGGGTAGCAAATAGGCTCTCCCTATGACGCATCTCCATCACAGGTGACCAATCAGCACAAAACCAGACAAAGCATAGCGAGGTTGCGTCTGAGCAAAACCAGCAGCAGAGCTAAAGGAGCTGCATATTTGTAGGAAGGAATAGGTTATGCCGAAGCGTGATCAACAGCACGAGGCAAAAGAAGCTACGGGTAATAACAATCCAAAGAAGACAACAGAGCATGCCAGACCAGCTCATACCCACAACGAAGCCCTGACTCATCACGCCGACTCACGCGCTCGTGAGGAGGACAGAGAGCATCGTAGTGGCAGTGACTCTAATGCACACAAGCAGCGCAAGGATTCACACGTGCATGAGCACGATCATCAGAAAGAGCCGCATGGTTCCGCACCAGTGAGCGAAAACTTCGATCTCGACCTGCGTCCGCATAGCGAGGCAGGTGAAAACCATGGCTTGAGTGGACCCTCTGAAAAGGTGGGACCCACCGCACATGATATCAAACCTCTCCACGCAACGCTTGCTGACCTCACAAATGACGAGTTGAAGGAAATCCTGATTATCCCTGAAGGGCAGCGCCTGGAGCAAGGAGCGAAGTATATCGACCTCGCCCATCTTGAGCAGGGAGAGTTTGTTGCTCGTGCCGATATGCTTGCAGAGCAAGGGCATTATTATGTCCCTAAAAAAGAGACAAACTATGTGCTCTGGAATCGACTCAACCAGGTAGACAATCCCACCCGTCTGGATGAAGCCGAATAAGCCTGAGATGTGGGAATTTCCCATTATGATCGCACTCATGATGCTTGCAACATTTTAAAATTGCTGAGCTTTTTGTGGGATGAGGCCAACAGAAAGCTCAGTATTTTTATGTATTTTCCATTGTCAGGTATACAGTGCCTTGATACAATACGTTATGTATACAATTACTGCCCATTTGGGAACAGGAAAGTAGCATTTCCCGTTACCACTTTTTACATAAGCAGAAAGAACAAGAGAAAGAGGGAGTGAGGTACGTTGGGAACGCGGTTTCTTCTCCAGAAAAACGCCTACACGCTAACAGTCTTCATTGTAGATGTATCACAGCAGATTTTATCAAAGATATCCTCGTAGTTAACCTCAAATGAGCAACGCGTATTGGAAGGAGTATGCTTTCTACACTAACAGAGAAGCATAACCTTGAGGGGGCAATACACTTATACAGCTCAATCTACCTGTTTTGGTGCAACGTTTCAACATACGAAGGTGAAAATTATCCATTTATTATACATCTTAGTTCAGTTTTAAAATGTGAAGGAGAAAGGGTGTTTCTGTGAAAAAACTGACAATTTCTAAACGACAAGGTGTTCTTCTCGCTACTGCTGTGACACTTGTAGCGTCTTCGCTCTACATTATACAAAGCAGCACTACAAGCAACATTGGGCAGCAGGCCCAGAAGGGACAGACGTATACCATTTATAACGACCATTTTCTTAATGATTGGAAAGATGGCTCTGGTCAGGATAGTACAGTGAACATTGCTACAACAAATCCTACGTACACAGGATCAAATTCAATCTCGTTTAGTGCAAAAGGACCATTCGCAGGGCTGTACCTGTTCACTACCAGTCCTGTTCTTACAATGCCGTACACAGCTCTCCAGTTTGTGTTACAGGCAAGCCAGTCAAATCAGCATTATACTGTTGCCCTGTATGATCAAAATGAAAAGCCATTAAAAAGTCCTTTATCGCTCGCTCGCTATGGTGGTGATCCTGTTGCTGGCAAATGGACTGTCTACACAATTCCTCTTGCCGATCTTGGTGCGCAGAAGACAACGGTAAAGGCATTGCTCTTGCAGAGTCAGGCCAACAATCCGCAACCGGCAGTATATGTCAGCGCGATCCAACTGGTGAGTACGGCACTCGCCTCGATCCCGCAGAAGACGCCCACCCAGACACCTCCTCCCGCATCTATTGTTCCTGTACAGCCTTCTCCGAGTCCCACCATTCAATCTGGCGCGAACTGGAACTCACGTGTGATGGCCTGGATTTATCCAGGAGATCCAGCCTGCCATGCTCCTGACGAGTACAAGGATGGACGAGTGATTGATACGCTGAAGCCTCAGTACTTCACGCTGGATACAACCGGTGTGCCCATTCTGCTGACGACGCAAACAAACGGCTGTAACGCTTACTCGCCAGAAAACGCGGCAGAGATCAAGCAGTACTCCAAGCACCAGTACATCACAGTTGCTGGCGGTGCTACCGGTTTCAATTCTCTGCTTGCTGATGCTAAGAAAATAACTGGTGCGGTGACGACGCTGCAGGCGATGGTGAAGCAGCTCGGTTTCACTGGCATAGAGATTGATTTTGAGTCGTTCGGTCAGTGGACACCAAAGCAATATGCGGCCTACAAGGACTTCTTAACGCAGCTTGGCAATGCGCTACACGCCGATGGGCGTAAGCTGATGATCGATGGTCCTGCGTTTACTGACAGCTCAAAATCTCTCTATCAATGGCGCTACGAGGATTTCAACAGCCTCCCGGTTGACTACGTCGTCGTTATGGAGTATGACTGGCAGTTTGATCTTGGTGCAGGCACTCCCGTTGCTCCATTCGCACAGATAAGCGATGTCACAAAATACGTGCTGAGCAAAATTTCGGATCGCAGCAAAATCGTCGTTGGTATTCCCTCCTATGGCTATCATGGGCAGACAGGGACGCACACAATTACGCTCGACACAAATCAGCAGAGCCAGCAATACAACGGCTATAGTAGTGCGAAACGAGATCCAGCATCGGGCGAGATGATGTTCACGGTGGGGAATACAAGTTATACCTACGCCGACTCAGAGACGCTCAATGCCAAGAGAACGTTGATCGAGAGCTTCGGCATCCAGAACGTCTCCGTCTGGCATCTTGGCGGGAATTCCTGGTTCACTGGTAAAGCAGAGCCCGCCTCATAAACTCTCTGGGGGGAATGCAATTCCCGCTGATCCCTTTCTCTTTCCCTCCTTGCACGTCCTACTGTCCGACAGTATAATAAAGGAGATCACTTGTGAAAAGAAACATATTCATTTTACTTACTTGCACTTTAGAACATGTCATACGAGCAATTAGAACAGATTTCTACACCTGACTTTGTCATCGCTGTTGCACTCGCTGATGTGCATCGCGACCCTGACGGCGATTCCGAATTGGTGACGCAGGCGCTACTCAATACACCACTGCGAGCTGGTGAAACATCAGGCGACTGGACGGCAGTTACATTGCCCGACTACTCTGGCTGGGTACGTAGCGCTGAACTTGAGGAGCCGATTGTTCGTGGCTTCTGTGAGGGCGACGCTGGAACGTGTGGAGTACCTCTTCCCTACTCTGTTGTTGTCACTGCACCACACACACCGCTCTATAGAAGCGAACACGGAGATCAGGCGTTTGATACGCTCTACCTCTCAACGGTTCTTCCCTACATTGACCTGGGCCATCCAGAACGTCTGCATGTAGCACTCCCCGGCGAACGTTCTGGATGGGTTGCGCGGGATGCCGTTGAGGTACGTGCCAATACACAGCTCTTTCCACGGCAGGAGATTGCATCCATCACCTCTTACGCGAAAGCGTTTCTGGGGGTCCCCTACCTCTGGGGGGGCACAAGCTGGCGTGGTATTGATTGTAGCGCCCTCATGCAACTCTGTTACCGCGTTGGCGGCTATTCTCTGCCACGCGATGGCGATCAGCAGCACGATGCTCTAGCGCTGCGAGTAGAACGGGAAGCTATGCAGATGGGTGATCTGCTCTTCTTTGGGCGAGACAGTATCGTCCACGTCGCGCTCGCGTTGAATCGCTATGAGTACATTCATGCCGATGGACAGGTGGAGAATCGTGTTACAATCAATAGTCTTGACCCGGCCCATCCCGCCTATTCCTCGCACCTTGCTGAACGTATCTGGGCCGTCAAACGTGTACAGGGGCTATAATCCCTGTTTATAGGGAAAAAGATAGTCAATTCCTCTCACCTGTGCTATGATAGGAGAGGAGATACAGCGGAAATGCCGTCGTCTACATTGATAGCGGCTTATCTGTTATGTCACTTGTAGGCCCTATTCGAGAAGAAGGGAGGGGTGGAAATGCCGCCATCATCACAGACATCAACAGAAGCCCGAAAGCAAGGGCGCAATCCATCACCGACACGCTGGCTACAGAGACAGGTGTACGGTACACTAGGGCGCACACTGTCGCGCCGCCTGCACCGATCTGCGTTTGCCCCAAGAGCGACAGAGGCGCAACGCAATATGGTGCTCACCGGCTTCATTCTCGGCTGTATTAGCATTATCACCGCTCTCTTCCCCATCTGCGGTGTTCCTATCGCCTTAGCCGGACTGTTGATAGGAATGTACGCGCGTAACACAACCCCGTTGCGTGCATTGTCGGCATGGACGATTGCCCTTTCAATCGCTGGTCTGTTGCTCTCGTTCATCTACATTATTGTAACAATGAGCATTTATTATGGCCACTACATCTCGCCCCGGCATTGAATATGGCAAGTGCTCTACAGGTGGGCGCAGAGAGAGTGTGGAAAACTGGCTGGATAGCTGATAGCCCCATAGATGTAGCTTATGCCACAGAATGAGCGTGCCATGGTAGTCGAGATAAGCGGAAGCGCTCCAGCGGCACGAGCGCTTGTGTCTCGCACACCAGGCTACTGAGTAGTTCACCCAGAACAAGACCAAACTTGAAGCCGTGCCCACTTAACCCAGTTGCAAAGACAATGCGAGCATCCTCCGGGTGATGGTCCAGAATAAAATGCTCATCAGGGCTAACGTCATAGATACATGAGTCAACATGCGCAAGTTCCGCATCCTCCAGGTCAGGTAGCAGCCCTTGCAGTTGTTCTCGTACCAGGTTGATCACGCGTTCATCGACTGTTGGAAATGCATCAGGATCAACAGTGGGTCCAAACGTATGTGAGGCTGCTTTGAGCCAGCCAGATCCCTGGGCATTGTACGCGTTATACATAGGGAATCCATACAAATCGCCAGCAATAAACGCAGGAAAGGTGCAGCGACTAAATCGTGTGTCTGCTAACTGTGCAAAATAAAGCAGATACTGCCGTGTCAGGCGGATCGGCAGGTGCAACTCACCAAGCAAGCGATGAATCCAGGGACCTGCAGCCAGGACAAGCCGATCTGCTGACAGTACATCTCCTCCCGCCAAGTACAGCCGGAGTGGTTGTGTCGATGTATTGTAATGAATCTGACGCACCTGATGCTGTTCAAGGATAATGCCCCCCATATCCTGAATGCATTCTTTGAGCGTAAGCAGACAGAGCGACGCATGTAACATCCCCGCCTCTCGATTATAAATGAATTGATCGTAATCCTGAAGATAAAATTGCGGGAAGCGCTGTTGACAGGTGCGACGTGTCAGCTTCTCTGGCATATACCCTAGATCGCGTAACATAGTATAGCTGCTGAGAGGGTACGGATCATGCGCCGCTCCAAGTACAAGTAAGCCAGTAGGAGCATACAACGTACGCTGTGCCGTCTTCTCCAACTTCTTCCAGTGCTGTAAACTCAAGCCCACCATCTGCGAGTAGAGCAGATCGTTCCCATATTCAAAGCGTAACAAACGGGTCGGACCATGAGACGCCGCTCGCTCATGATCGACAGTTGCCTGCTCTAACACAGTCACCCGCTTCTGGCCTTGCTTTAGCAGTGCGTAAGCAGTCGAGAGACCCACGATGCCTCCACCAACAACGACAATATGTGGCTGGTACACGGTAGTCACTTACCTTTCACAGTATTTATAAATATTTATAAGTATATCAGAGCATATGCCTATTTTCAAATAAAATTATCGTATCCTTATAAAGAAAAAATAAATTAATTACTATGAATATTCGATTCCTTAATGTAGCAATTGTGTACAATGTTTGTCTGTTATGTGTATGTACAAATGTATGGCCAGAAATAACAAATGGAAGCAAGAAAGTATGTGAATATGCAGGAATTCATAACGAGTTGACTGTCAGCACTGTAAAAGACATGCTCTATGTCTTCTCAAATACGGCAGTAGATTTCTCTATATGCTGTAAATGCCATACTTGCTCAAGAGAACGTATGATGATTTTGTAATGATACGTCTATAGAAAACGTATATATTGGTAGAAGCAGTTAAGCTATTCTACTGAAAAAGCTTGTTATGGTGAAAAGCTTTTTGAATTCTTTTGAGGAAAGGCTAGAAATAAACAGGAAGGTTTACAGGAAGAGGGCTGGAAGAGCATTGCGGATGTGCCCTCGCTAACATTTACATTTAACAGCGAAGCAGGAGCGGCTTTTAGAAACGAGGCTACCGTCGCACAACAAAATTGGAAAGAAGTGCTGGGAATCGATGTGAAATTGGACGGTGTCGGTCGAACTACACTGTTAAGAGAAATTAATGCCACGGCTAATAACGCCAACGGCTTGCAGATGTGGGGAGCTGATTGGTTTGCAAGTTATCCTGATCCACAGAATTGGACAACTCTGCAATTCGCGAAAGGGGCAGATAATAATGCTATAAACTATGAACAGAAGAGGAGATGCGAGCAAGCCATAGCATGACTTTTTCGCTTTTTCTTCCGGCAAATACGTCTATAGCATTGCTATTTCTCTCTGATAAATACGTATAAGTTGCCATTATGTGACCCGATAAATAGCCAGGAGAGTAGTAAGGCGGGTGACGAGCTTGTAGTACTGTGGAGATCGAGATAGTACTTTAGTTGACCGTTGGCAGTGTCTACGATTTCAATACCGCCATCTGCAACTCCGAAGCCATTGCCGATGGGAATGTAAAGCGTGCCAGGCGCAATGGCAGGGGAGGCGTAGACGATTGTGGAAATTGTATGTTGCCAGCGTGGAGTTCCATTATCCCCGGAAAGTGCCCAACTGATAGCATTGCGACCTCGAACACCAACCACGTAGAGTGACGCATCTGCGAACGCTGGCGAACTGTAGATCTGGTCTCCTACCGATGTATGCCAGAGGAGGGCACCTGTTTGAGCATTGAGGCTGTAGACTGTACCATCCTTTCCTCCAACAGCAACACGGAGCAGTCCTTGCGAATCATGGTAGAGTGTCGGCCCTGAGCCAATGTCAGTATCAGCAATATCATGCTCAACCGAGCGCCAGTGCCAGAGCTGATGCCCATCCTGCAGTGACAACGCCTGTACGCCATCATCGGGATCGCCCGTCGCAACGTACACACTCCCCGTCTCTTCATCGACCGCGGGAGAACTCCACACTCCACCACCTGGAGCACCATCAGGCTCTATCCAATGCTGCCAGCGCACCTGTCCAGTTGCGGCATCCAGTGCAAGTACCTGACCGGGAAGCATGGGCTTCTCGTTCAGCTCTGAAGCCGTGCCAAAGAGAACAAGGCCGTGTGCAACGATGGGTGATGACCAGATCCTCACTCCTGATGGCTTGATAGTAGCCTGCCAGCGCACCGACCCGCTCTGGCTATCCAACGCATAGAAGGTCCCGTTTAATGTCCCTGCAAAAACTGTATCTTGCTCTATAACCGGTGTACTGTAAAACGTGCTTTGTGTGCGCATTTGCCATAAATGCTTCCCATCGCGCACTGTCAACGCTGTTAACGTCCCATTGTTAGAAGCGACATAGACAACGCCCGCATGTACAACGGGAGAGGAGAAGACCGACCCACCTGTACAATACGACCAGGCAAGCGTCAGTTTCCCTCCCGATCCCGTTGTGCTCGCTCCATCACGCCTGTTGTTGGCGCGGAACATCGGCCATTCTCCCTCTGTTGAAGGCGGCAAAGAAGTACGACTGAGAGATGTCTTTCCTGGCGAAGCACAGCTATCAGAGGCAGGCTTGTTGGTTAATGTTTGTGTGTTTGTGCAGCCTACGAGTAGACACATGCAAAGCGCAAACAGGAACCCTCGTTGGAGAAGAAACTTTCTCATGTTCTGATAGTATCACAGTACGACAAAGGCTGGTAGATAATTAGACCTCTCGTTTCATCTCCAAAAACAGACGCTCTCCATGGATGTTCTGTTGCATAAATGTTCGTGTACGCTTAAGGCCAGCCTTCTCGTAGACACGTATCGCACGTTCGTTGAAAGCGAGGACAAACATGCGAAAAGCAGTAGGAGCAAATTGCTTTGTGGCGAAAGCTAGTCCTGCATTGACGAAAGCCAGACCAAGTCCTTTGCCCGTGAGATCTGGACGCATACCCAGTCCAACGTCGATAATTCGATCCTCACTGTAAAGATCAGGTTTGTCATTTCCCCAGGGTTGAGCCGAGGTACCGAAACTGAAGAAACCTATCAGTTCTTCCTTCTCATCCCATACTGCGTAGTAGGGGCTACGTCGGTCTAGCATCTCTGCTGGATCATCCTCGGCATCTGCTGCGATATCGTAGACCGCATATTGCTCTTCGTAATGCCATTTCCCAATGCTCTGTGCATCAGCTTCATCCATAAGTGTAAAGGTGAATTGCATCATCACTACCTCTGCTTTGCGAATTGAGCTGACTCTGCCAACGACATCGATTTGCATTTCCTGGTGTGGATGCGTTGGCGTCTTCGCCGTGACACAAACTTGCTTTTGAACACTTCCGAGATCAAGTACGAGAGCGCTGCCAGGGTGGTGATATAGAAACTGACCGGGTAACGTCCGAGCAAGGCCAGAATCAGTCCTCCCCAGGTAAAGGCAAGGCTCAGGCCAACAGCGAGCAAGAGCGTGTTGCGCAGACGATGTGTCAGATTGAGCGCAGTTGCAGCCGGGGCGATTAGCAGTGCTGAAACGAGTAAGACGCCGACGACCAGGATCGACTCTGCCGCAGTAACACCCAGCAGGATAAGGAAGAGGATAGAAAGTAAGCGTACCGGTACCCCGCGTGTCTGTGCCACCTCCGGATCGATAGAGGCGAAGAGCAGTGGGCGAAAGATCAGAGCAAGCACAAGCAGAATAGCAATCCCTGCAATCAGCGCTAGCACGAGTTCTTGCCGAGTCACGCTCAGGATCGAGCCGAAGAGAATAGTGACACCTGCACTCGCATGCTGTGCACTGCTCTGCGTGTAGATGCTGAGAAACAGTACGCCGAGCCCTAGCGCAAAGGAAAGAAACATCCCAATCTCGATGTCCCGACCACGGATGCGTTTGCCTAGCGCGCCTATACCGAGTGCAGAAAGCAATGTCAGTACTAACATGCCTGCGAACGAGCTGATACCTACTAATACTGCGGCCGTCGCTCCCGCAAAACCGATATCGGTGAGCGCCTCACCTGCAAATGCCTGTGCGCGTAGCACCATGAAATACCCGATCAGTGCTGTGACGATGGCAACCAGTGTGCCACCGAGAAAAGCATTCTGCACATATTCGCGTTGTAACAGATAAAGCATAGCTGTCCCTTAATATAGAAGCTTATACATGCTTAACAACCCTTTGGTCAAACGCTTGTTGCTCTGTTTCTCTCTGTGCTACTGGTGTCGTCAAAGGAAGGGAAGAACGTGCATGTCGTGTCCCTCTTCCTATCCAAAGCGGAGAGAGCAAACGTACGGGTAGGTAGACAAGAAAAGCAATGCTGGCTATAAAGAAGCTGACCGGCCAGTAACCCTGCACTGTCGGAAGCACCAAGCCTAACCAGGAGTGCACATCCGAGGAAGCGAGCAGGATACCGAGCCAGGTATAGCTCACGCCAAGCAGAACAGAGAGCAGTAGTGCCAGGAAAGGCCGTTGTGTAATTCTGGTCGCTGTCGCTGCTGGTCCTATCAGGAGGACAAAGACAAGCAGTGCACCAATAACCTGTACAGAGAGAGAGATAGTAATCGCAACCAGAAGTAAAAAGAAGACCGCGAGAAACTGAACCGGGACACCGCGTGCCTGGGCGACATCAGGATCAAACGTACTGAAAAGCAATGGGCGAAATATGACAAGAAGGAGAGCGAGTGTCAGGATAGTACAGAGTGCCGTAATCAGAACGTCTTGCTGACTGATTCCGAGAATGCTGCCAAAAAGGATAGCATAGACGCGTTCTGCATAGCCTGAGTAGAGCGCGAGGAAGAGCAGGCCCAGGCCAAGCGCGAACGTCATCAGCACGCCGATGGCTGTATCTCGCTCGCGCACATCTCGTCCTAAAAAACCGATACCTACGCTTGCTGCCATAGTAAAAGCGAAAAGTCCGAAGACAGGATCAATTCCGAGCAGTACCGCGCCTGCCGCGCCTGCAAAGCCGATGTTAGGAAGTGCATGACCTGCAAATGTAAGTCCACGTGCAATCACAAAATAGCCAAGCAGCGCAGCCGTAACCGCGACAAGTGAGCCGGCAACGAGGGCATTTTGTATAAAAGCATACTGTAACGCATCAAACATACAACAAATTTCCCTTATGTCTCTGCGCCAACCACGAATAAACGCCCCAGAGCCTCCACCACTTCGACCGGAGAACTGTATAACTTGCTCAGCGCTGCACTTGTGATAACTTCTTTCGGTGTCCCAATAGTACTATGTCCATTCGCCATATAGAGAACGCGATCTACCACAGGGAGCAGTGGATTGATATCGTGTGTTACCAGCAGAACTGCCACATTGCGGGTGCGATTGAGCCGAGAGACAAGCGTAACAATCTCCTGCTCACGTGAGATGTCGAGATTAGCAAGAGGTTCGTCCATCAGCAGGAGACGCGGAGATGTCAGGAGAGCCTGTGCGATAAGCAGACGTTGTTGCTCACCGCCGGAGAGTTGACCAACTGGAGTATCCGCAAATTGTAATGCATCGACCTCTTCCAACGCCTGCTCGATCAGCGCATTTCGCTTCCGACTGGGCCAACCAGGACCCCAACGATGTCCATCCAGACCAAAGCCAACCACATCGCGCGCTCTGAGAGCAAGATTCGCTTCCAGCACACGATGCTGAGGAGCATAGCCAATCGCTTTATTGCCACGACGTGGTGGACGACCCAGCACATGGACACGACCAGCATCAGGTTGAATTAATCCTAATAGAAGTCTCAGGAACGTACTTTTGCCAGCACCATTAGGACCCAGGATAGCAATAAACTCACCCTCATCAATCGTCAAACTGACACCGTCCTGAATAAGCCTTCCACCGAGTCGGATAGCAACATCTTCGAGCGTAACAATCTGCATCTAATTATCCTTAGGATGCTATGTGATGTATCTCGCTAGAGCATACCATACACTCAAAGATCCTGTCAACGAGATACTATCTCATTAGCGCCCTGCACAGATGATTTCCATAACACTTTATGGGTATTACTAAAGCAAACTCTTCTCATTTCCCTGATGTATAGCGTAACATGGAGGAGATGATAAGTAAATGATGGGTAGATGTAGTGTACTTATCGTTACATAAATTCGACTTTGGAGCTATTCTTGTTAACAAGCTTACGTTAGCGGGTTAACAACATTACCTGTAAGGACGTAGGGACAATGGCAGAGGAAGAGGCCACTTGCCATTGAAATAGGTGTTGCGTCTTAAAAAGGCCCGGCTTTCTGTTTATTGTGTAACATGGATTAGCATTACTGGCCCGATGACAACGTTTTTCCCCGATGGGTCTGATGGGGTAATCTAAGATACATAGTTATATGATTGCTTACCGTAATTTCAGTTAGTATTGTCCTGGAAGTATGCTTTTTGAACCTCACCTGAAGCCTGTGACTCTTCAGGAGGGAAGAGAAAAGAGATACATGTTAGCGAGGAAGGAATACAAGGCTATATGGTCTCTGGGGATTTGCATGATGAGCTTTCTGCTATGACTATCATCACGGGAGTTTTAGGAGAAGCATTTTCGTTTCAGACGTTGATCGATTTCATCGAACTCTACCGAGGCAAAGAGCTACGCATTGAGCAGGAGCTAATGCCTGTCGCTTTGACAGGGTATGGTATTGCCCTCGCGGATGTCGATCTGATTCGGACACGTCTCGGACTTGATCCTATTCTGATGCGTGCGGTATGCCTTCATGAAATGGCTCATTTTCTGCTTGGACATATTCCCCTGCAATCGGCAGGATCTTCCACTCCTACCTATGAGGTATTCAAACAAGGATACGACATTTCATACGCAGTACGAAGGGATCATGCGGCAGCATATGACTCACCGCAGGAGCGTGGTGCTGAAACGCTTGCGACCTTGCTGCTGCAATGTATCACAAAGGAGCAAATGACCGTTCCTCTCTTGATTCGCGAACTCTACCCATCCTAAAAAAAGGGAAGATATCGCGAGTATGAGAACCTCGATATCTTCCCCATCAAGAAGAAACTGTGCAGTTTACTTTTTCTGCTCTTCTTCAGTCTGCTGCAAGGCACGGATAAGCTGTTCGAGCTTCTTCTCAACCTCGGGGTGCAAACCAGTAGAGCGTAAAGCAACACTCAGGAGCGCATCCTGCTTCGCTTTCTCCTTCTCTTGCGGTGTCTGCTGCAAGAGTTCTAATTCTGGAAAGAAATAGGTAGGAGAAACCTGGAAGAAGCGGCACAGTGCAAGTAACGTGTCACGGCCCGGATTCGTTATCTTTCCTGTGCGCAATTTTGAAAGATGGGATGGTTCAACAATACCTTGCAGTGCCACGGACACGTCTTTATACGTATATTCGCGGCCATCAGAACGACGATAGGTACGGAAGAGATTGTCAATAAGCTCCGCTACTGATTTCATAAAGAGTCACTCCTTATTTTGTGTGTTGCTCGTGTGAAACAGTTTTCACATTTGAAAGGTTTCTGCTTTCGTTACTGTAACGTGTAGACATCTAAATAGACACATTATAAGATGGCACAGAGAAATTCCTCAGCAACTGGTCAATAAATCCTTTTGGGGCTGATAGGCTTTCGGGATATGACTTTTATCTTATTACTGATTATGATACCAGATAAATTCAAAATTGTGAAGAGATATAGGAAAGAAATCAGCCGGATTTGACAATCTTTCACATTTTTGGCTCCAATCCTCCTTCCTCTTCCTTCGCTCATTGGAACTCCTCTCTGGAGAGCAAAGCAGAAGCTCAATTTATGATAGTACTGATGTACTCCATCTCCAAAACTTGCAACCGTTTTGCTACGACAAGGTTATGTTTCTTCACGTTACGGTAGCGCAAATGCGGCGGTAAGAAGTTTCCGGGTTCATGAATGACAATTTGCTGCTGTAACAAACAAAACAGATGCTTCGCTTCATCCTCCGGTGCAATAAGCTGTTGACATTGCCTCCTACTCCAAAGTATCTGGCGTGCGTCACTGATCTCAATAGGAATGCGGATATCGCACAACTGCTTAAACTGAGATTGTACTTCTGGAAGAAGCTGTAAATGCACGCCGGGCACAATTTGAATCATCTTCTTGTGTAAATACCCTAAAAGTTCTTGCTCTTTTCCTCGCTTTTTCTGTATATATGCACTCACTGGTCTAAGCACATGCACCAGCATAGGTTCGGGGAGGAGAAATCCCACGCTTAAAAGGGACATCGCTAATAGATAGGCAGCATCGCGTGGGTACGTCAGATAGGCACGGTAATAGTCTCCCCAGATCAGTGTCAGCATCAGCGCTATTTCAATTGAAATGGTGTAGGACAAGGAAATAAGTACGCTAGCTATGCCGAAACAGCGCCGAACGATATAAACCAGGTTAAGATGTAAGCGAAAGCTTCTCCAATACGAGAAGATTGTCAGTGCTAGAAGATACGAGCGAAACCAGGTATCGAGCAAGTAAGAATTATAGCAGACGGTACTAGATGGAAACGAACCATTTCTAAGAAATGCGTCGAGATCGCATCTCCCCAGATAAGTAAGCACTATGACTATCAACGCAAATAGTGTTGTACACCAGAACAGCCTTCTTTTGAAAGTCGAATGTGGTGCTTGACTATTAATCAATTGGTCAATGGCGAGGTAGAAGAGCAGCAAGGCATAGTGAAACACTGGAACAGAGATCGCACTAAAAGCAAAGCGAAGAGTATCTATACTAATTGCATTGCTAATACTGTGACTAATTCCAGTATAGAGTGATAAGCCCCCACCCCCCAACATCTTCAGCGTCACCGATCGCGTCATATAGGCACGTTTCCGGTACGCCAGGAATCCAAAGTAACCAATCCACAGCAGAATAAGTATAACTGTTAAGAAATCAGTAACGGAGAGTATAGTCATTGCTCCATTCACCATAGATATTGCAACTAAGGAAAGGGATTGGCCTAAAGTAAACCAGGATTTAATAAAGACTATTATATATTACACATCACACTGTTAGCTAGCAGTATTTTTTCCCTTCTATAGTACTAGTGGATTTCAACCGGCCTCTGTTTCTGTAAGGTAACGATATAGTTGAGGTTAGAACAAAAGAGAATCTATCTGTTGTTCGGATTGCAACTCGAATGACAGATAAATTCTTTTTCTTATGGTCGCCTTGGTCAAGGGCAAAGTTTTCTGGAAAAGACGGTTTTTAACATCGATATTTTTAGAAGCGGCTATCAGAATATCAATGAGTTTGAGGTGCTTCAGGATTTTTAGAAGTTTTAATTCTGGTATGAGCAAATTGACATTCAAAAGGTATCAAAACTTCTTTACTAAGTTGACAAGAGGCTTGTAGTTTAGCAGGACTTTATAACTCTACCTTCAAATTGTATTAGCCTTGCTGTATCCTTTGGAGCACAGTCCTGATTATCTGTGCGCGGTCACTTGGAGCACTACGTTATAAAAAATCTCAGCTCTTTAGAGGTGAGTTGGGCAAGAGAAAACCCCCGTCGCGGCTCCGGAAGCGGCGCGGGGGTTCATCCT
>DAOUDD010000020.1:0-41022 GCA_034431765.1 Ktedonobacteraceae bacterium
CCTGCATCGACCAGCTCGGCTGCTGCCACTAAACCCGCTAGCCCAGCTCCAACAATAATCACATCGGCTTCATTGCTCATAGCTTCCTCTTACTTACAGATGCATTCAGGAAAATTTGCTAAAACTGTAGCGCTCAGCAACTTGCTGGAGAACAGTGTCCTTGCGCCAGCCCACTGGCACCTCATTATGAAATATAGTAGATATTTCTTTCAAACGTTTCTTGCTCTTCAAGTCGTTCGCAACTTTCATTCCCCGCTCCAAGCAACTCACATACCACTCCCTATCATTTTCTATAAGAGCAATCCGGCTCTCATTATTTATTACTTCGAGCTGTGCACGATCCGGCATATTTGCTGAAGGACACTCATCTGCACCTGCTCACTGGCTTTCTGCATTGACCAGTGCATCTTTTTTCGTGCCAGCCGCAATTTCTGATTCATAGGAAGAACCTCAACTCTAGTGTAGAATTCCACATAGGGTTCGTCAATATCGTTATCCTATCGTTTGAACGAGGTAACAATGGAAAAGGGCGAGTTATCAAACGAGAAAGATTTCGAGAGGTCAACGATAGCTTAACGATATTTTCGCGAAGGCCTATTACGATTATTATACTAGCATGACATATGAGCAAGAGCAACAAGCAATGCTAAAAATGACTTCTCTCCTCTCTGATAAAATAGGTGAATATATCTACAACATCTGGTGGAGTACGAGCGACAGGAAAGTTATGAGGCACGTGTCGTCAAGGCCCTCGACAAGCTAGAAGTCCAGATACAACACGGGGAAGCAGAGTTGCAGCAAGCCGGGTTTGTCGATGTCAATATCGAGGTGACACGACGCTATTCGCTCACAGAGATTGCTTCAAGTGGAGCGAGCGCTTCGGTCGCTTCCCTTTCGTCTGAAGAACGAAACGCTGTTGATGGACGCTTTATCAGTGCTTTCGTTCGGGCACGCAAACCGGAAACACAGAACCAGTAAGCGTTCTTGGAGATCCACGGCCCAGGAGTCCCCCTCCGTCGTGGATCTCCTTTTTTCTCGAAGAGAACAAATTGCTCTGTGATCGAGTTTTACAGTAATCCTAGCCCTACCTCAAGAGGGTAAATTCCTTAGCGTGGTTGTTTTTCGTTCCGTTTGGGAAGGACGCAACCGCGAGCTGGCCTGTCACCAGCCTTTTTTGGATTTTCTCACCCAGGAACTGATGCCGTGGATGCATAAACAGTATCATGTGACGCATGATCCTGCTCAAACCATTGTGGTAGGCAGTAGCTTGGGTGGGTTAGCTGCCGCTTTTGTGGGGTTACGTGCTCCTGAAACCTTTGGCAACGTGCTCTCCCAGTCCGGCTCGTTTTTCTGGGATAAACACCCAGAGGAAGATTTTGGGCAAGAGTGGATCATTCAACAATTTATCGCCAGTCCTCGTCTTCCGCTGCGTTTCTCTTTTGAGGCTGGCTTGAAGGAAGAGTGGGGGTGGATGCACATGGTCACTGCCAATCGGCATTTGCGTGATGTGTTGCTCCTCAAGGGGTATGAGGTGGACTATGCCGAGTTTAATGGCTACCACCTCTTCGAGAGTTGGCGTGGCTCATTTGCGGACAGATTGCTCACTCTTGTTGGCAGGAAGGATAGCTTTCCCACCTGATGTCTGTTACGGCACAACGGACGACGGAAAGCCTTTGTTGCTTGATATCATGCGACCAGAACCACTGCCCGAAAACCGCATGCCCGTCGTCGTACAAATTCATGGAGGAGGATGGGAGGCAGGAAGCAAGGACGGCGAACATAACCGCTTCTTCGCAGAGCAGGGCTTTTTTACCATCAGTATTGGGTATCGTTTGAGTAGCGAGGCCACCTTTCCCGCTCAGATTGAGGATATCAAGATGGCCGTGCGCTGGTTGCATGAACATGCCGAGGCGTGCCACCTCGACACACAACGGATAGCTGCCTGGGGTCACTCTGCCGGTGGACATCTTGCTGCCCTGTTGGGAACCTCCGGGGACCGACAGACTCTCGCTTTCGATTTCGCAATAGCCGTGTAGCTCAGGACTATTGCGAAATCTCCTCTGGCAGATCCAGAAATATAACAAATTGCTTTACTGCACAAAATCGCTAGGATCTTAGTCCTCCCTCTCGTTAGTTAGAATCGTGCTATGCGTATCCCTCCTTAATAAAATCAGAGATGGAAGACGCTCTTCCATCTCTGAAATTGGTGTCAGGGTTCCTATTTAGGGAACATAAGCGCGCTCTCAGCACTAGCTCTGAGGTAATGACAGATACGATCAGTGTACCACGTAAGAAACGCTGCTGCATCAACACCAACTGCCACTTGCACATTTGGAGGCTGTGGCGCACGTGATGCATATTCTGGGAAATATGCTACTGTTGCTCCGAGAGTATGTTCTCCACGCAGCTCAACACCGACATACACTTCCTCCCATGTAAGAAAATCAGGTCGAACGACAGAAGCTAGGCAGAGAGGATCATGCATTGGAAATGTATTAGGATAGTGAGAGTCAGGGTGATGTGCGAAGTTGTACTCAAGCATGTCATATATATAGGATGCTACACGTGTATTTGTCTTCTGTATCTGTGTGATATGTTCTCTACGTAAGCGCGCCTGGTTGGTGACATCAAGAGGAACGAGCCGAATTGGCCAACCTGCATGAAAAACAATATCTGCCGCATGGGGATCAGCCACAATGTTAAATTCGCCCTTTGGCGTCACATTACCATCTGTTCGCAGTGCACCACCCATGATCACGACTTCTTGCACATTTTGTACAATCCCCGGCTCTGTCTGCACAGCTTGAGCTAGATTGGTCAGTGGCCCAATGGCAACAAGCGTGAGCATTCCAGGATGTTTCTTGGCTTGTTGAACGAGAAGGTCCACTGCTGGTTGTTGTATCAGTTGTTGCTGAGGAACAGGAAGAGTGATCTCGCCTATTCCATTGGAACCATGATAGTATTGCGCATCAATTGGTGTTCGGTGGAGCGGGTGCGCACTCCCCTGAGCAACAGGAATACGTTGCTGACCAATTGCATGTAAAAACGCCAGCGCGTTCTGAAAGGTCTGCTCAACCCCTACATTGCCACTCACTGTCGTGACAGCTTCTACTTGGATCTCTGGTGAGGCAAATGCTAGAAGAAGGGCGAGAAGGTCGTCAATCCCTGGATCTGTATCAATAAGAATACGCCGCATTAATAATCTCCTTCACAATGAAATGGATCTGCTCTATATGAAGGATAAAGATACAGTTTCTCTTCTTAATCTAGAAGAATCCTATCTATATCCATCACATTTCTACGTTACTTATTCGGTATAGCATGCTACCTAATATATTGCTGAGTTTAACAATCCTGAGTTTAACGTAATGAACGTTTTCAAGATACAGAAACTGCAACCCTATTCACTGGAATCAGAGGCGCGCGTCACCAGGCTGGCTCTTCTGACGAGATGTATCCTGGAATAGTCACAAAAGGAAGGGTATGAGCCTATACCTATTCAGCTCGCACCCTTCCTTCTCACGTCCTTTCTCTGTAAGGGCTAGCTCAGGGCTACTTCCTCTTTCTGTGGTGCCGGTATAGGGGCGGGTTGCTTGTTCCTGCGATCTTTGGCACCCTCTACTAGAACATAGAGCGTCGGCAGCAGGAGCAGCGTCAGGAACGTGGAGGCTGTGAGACCTCCGATCACGACGATTGCCAGGCCCTTCGAGACCACAGGATTGTCGTTCCCGCCAAATCCCAGAGCCATAGGACTAAGCGCCATGATTGTTGCCAGCGCCGTCATCAGAATGGGTCGCACACGATGCTGTCCACCAGCGATGACAGCGTCCCGTGCACTCATACCCTCTGCCCGGTAGTGATTCACGCGGTCAATCAAGACGATTGCGTTGGTGACGACAATACCGATCAGCATCAGGAAGCCGAAAAGTGAGGATACACCGATCGCCGTACGTGTCAGAACTGCCAGCACAATCGAGCCAACTGCCGCGAAGGGGATCGAGATCAACAGCATCAACGGCTGAATGATACTGCGGAAGGTAGCAACCATGATAATGAAGACGAGCGGAATCGCCACCAGCAAGGCGAGGTAGAGCTGGCTGAGCGCGTTCTGCCCTGTATTAGCATTTGTACCCAGGCTCGCACTCGCGCCACTCGGTAGCTTCTTATTGAGCTGGTCGAGGCGACGTTGTACGTTCGCTGTCACACCTCCCACATTCTGACCCGTCACCGTTGCTGTAATTGTTGCCGTACGCGAGGCGTTGTTATGCACGATCTGCGTCGGTCCATTGATCTGGTTGACCTCAGCGATATCGCCGAGCCGTACCATTCCAAGCGGGCCGAGCAGTTGCATATCCTGCATCTGCTGCGCCGTGCTTGCGTCCGTCGCAACTTTCAGGGTGACATCCTGTCGATTTGTCCCATCGAACGTTACATGTGTTGCTGTAGTGCCTGTATAGGTCGCTTGAAGAAATTGCCCAACCTGGATAGCTGTTAGGCCATGTTGATAGGCTTTGGCTGGATCAACCTTCACGTCGATCAGTGGCACCGCATCCGTAAGATCGCTTTTGACATCACTGATATTGGGCAGCCCCTTCACCTCATCAAACACCTGCTGTGTGGCTGTACGTAGCGTCTCCTGGTCCGCTGCCTGGATCGACACATCGACGCTCTGATTTTGCTGCACATTGAAGGAGATCGTCCCGATATTGGAAAGCTTCTTTAAACGATCTTGTACCGCCTGCTGGACGGTCTCAACATGCGCATTTGGCTTCACATTCACCGTGAAGGAGGCTGTGTTCGTTGCTGCCGAGGTCGAAAAACCGCGATTGTTTGAACCGACAGTAGTTACATAGGTGTCAACACCAGGAACCGTACGCAGCTCGTTTTCAATTTGCTGTGCCTCCTTGCTTGTCTGTTGCAGATTTGTATTCGCAGGCAATGTCTGCGTAAAGGAGAATGAGCTGGAACCTGAATTGCCAAAAGCGTCGCTAGGCAGGAATGGGAAGAGGAAAAAACTTCCAACCAGCAGGAGAACCGCAAGCACAACAGTGATAACCCGATGAGTCGTCACCCAACGAATCAGCGGGGTATACCCTTTTTCTAGGAAATTAGGTTTCTCAACGATCTCTTGTTGCGGGACAACATTCTTCGGCCCTTTCAAGAACCAGTAGGCAAGCACTGGAATGATTGTCAGTGCAACCAGCAGCGAAGCTAGCAGGGCAATCGTGACGGTCAGTGCCAGAGGATGGGTATACTCACCGACAATACCACCGATAAATGCAAGAGGCAGAAAGACGGCAACAGTGGTAAGCGTGGAAGCTGTAACCGCTGTTGCCACTTCTTTTACACCGGAAAGCGTGGCTGTCAATTTCGGCTCACCATTGCGCAGGTGACGATAGATGTTCTCTAAGACCACGATAGAGTCATCTACCACACGCCCGACAGCAATCGTCAAACCAGAGAGCGTCAGGACGTTGATTGAGAAGCCCTGTATCCAGATGCCAATGAGAGCAATCAAGACAGAAAGCGGGATTGAGATCGCCGTAACCAGCGTTGAACGAATGGAGAGTAAGAAGATCAGAATAACCAGAATGGCGAAGCCTGCACCAAGCGCTCCCTCACGAATCAGATCTCCAATCGATGTGCGAATGTAGGGTGCCTGATCGTTAACTACGCTGATTTTGGCACCATAGCCCAGCTTCTTCTCCAGATCATCCTTCTTCTGCTTCACAGCATCAGAGATAGAGACTGTGTTGCCGTCGCTTGACTTGGTAATCGAGATGCCCAGACTCTCCTTTCCGTTAACCCGTGTGAGCGTCGTTGATGCAGAGAGGTCTTCCTGCACCGTTGCCACATCGCTTAAGCGTACGAGTGTGGGAGGCGCTGCTGGATTAGCAGTGGTTGGAGTGCCAGCGGCAGACGGTGCTGCCGCCGGAGATGTACCTTGACCCTGCTGAGCACCGCCAGCTCCAGGTCCTTGTCCTGGCGGTGCGCCACTAGCGCCACCTCCCTGACCCTGCTGAGCACCGCCAGCCTGACCCGTGCCTGCACTTGAGCCTCCTTTTGCACCGACGACAAGGTTTTTCAGATCGTCCAGTGAGGCAAGCGTGTTGCCAACACGAACAGCAAGGTCCTGCCCATTTGAGTTCACCTGTCCTGCTGGTAAGGTGATATTGTTGGCTTGCAGCGTACTCTGAAGCTGATCAAGACGAACACCGTTGTCCTGTAACTTTTTCAGATCAACCACTACCGAGACGATCTGCTGTCGCACTCCTGTCACAGTGACTGTCGTGACGCCGGGAATTCCTTGCAGTTCAGGCACCACCACTTTCTTTAAATTCGCTCCTAGATCCTGCTGATTCTGTGTAGAATCAGCCGAGAGCGTAATGATCGGTACATCATCGAAGCGCAATGCTTGAAGTTGCGGTGTTACGTTCGCCGGTAAGCTGGATTGCGTCTTCGTTGTCTGCTCTGACAACTTCTGTTGTGCCTTATCAAGATCGGTATTGAATTTATAGGAGATCTGGATGATTGAGAGACCCTGGCTGGAGTGGGATACGACCTGCTCGATACCTGGAAGTCCCTGAATGTTTTGTTCAAGTGGATTGGTTACATCCTGCTCCACCTGCGCTGGTGAAGCTCCTGGATAGGCCGTTACCACTGAAATACTCGGAAAGTAGAGCGATGGGAGGAGTTCCTGTTTCAACTGCGGAACAAGAAAAAGTCCTATCAAGATGAGCGCCACTGTCGCAAGGGCGACGACGCTGCGATTCGCAATGCTAAGCCGTGAGAGAAATGACATGAGATGCCCTTGATTCCTTTCGATACATGATTGTGTTGAATAAGCACTATACCAGATTTTTCTATGGGGCACACGCAAACGTTACAGTGAGTACTGAGAGAAACGGATCAGCAACTCTTTTCCCACTTTCAGCTTGTTCGCTTTTTACATACAGAGCATAGAGCGAAATGGTATAAAAAGTGACGCATCAGTGCTATTTTTGTGTCGATTTTGTGTCTAGTACGCTCAAAAAAGAAAATAGTCTTGATGTTTTGCAGTTCTGTATGCAGTGATAACATTGCGAGTATGCCTAAAGACCTCTACGAACGTTATCTATAAAAGTTTAAGGCCGTGCTAAATGTAGGTGATATGTATGTCTTTTTGACAGATTTGAGCGATTTACGAAGCTATTGCTGATCAAATTTACGAGCAGCACTATCGGTGAGATCAGCGATGTACTGCTCGACCCACTTGCTTACCTGTCAAGAGGTATCGTCACTCCCACACAATCGCAACTTTGCCAGTTTTTCCTGTATCGAATAGCTCGTATGCCTCTTTAGCTTGAGTGAGGGGAAAGCGATGGGTAACCATGCTATCGGGATGGAGCTGCCAGCGCACGAGTTGCTCAACAAGTTCCTCCATCTGGGGCACACTACAGACCCAGGAGCCATAGAGAGCGAGCTGTTTGTGAAGCAGTAGCGGACTCGGCTCAAATTCGACTGTGCCACCCTCGCCGACGAAGACAACACGTCCCCACTCGCGAGCAAGTTCCAGGCACATATGCCGCGCAGAGCTATTCCCCGACCCGTCAATGGCGACCTCGACGCCATGCCCACCTGTTTTCTCACGCAGGATATCCACCGCATTCCCCTCTGTCGGACTGATAACGTCTGCAATGCCAAGTTGCCTTGCCAGTTCACGCCGTTCCGGCATGACCTCAACTCCGACCACCCGCGCTCCCATTGCTTTACACAGTAGGGCAATGCCCAGACCAACCGGACCGAGACCAGTCACGAGGACGACATCTCGTCCAGAAACAGTAGCGCGCAAACAGGCAGCATAGGCTGTTCCAATACCACAAGCAACCATTGCTCCGTCCAGGTAGGTTAGCTCATCAGGCAACGGAACCAGTGTCCGTTCTTCTGCAAGCAGGAAGTCGGCATGTCCTCCATCACGTTGCCACCCGTAAGCGGCTCGTTCAGGTTGTGAGCAGCTAATCATCCAACCACTACGGCACGCAGAGCAGACACCACAGCCGGCGATATGATAGAGAATCACACGATCTCCCTCGTGAAAACGGCGCACACCTGGTCCAACTCGCTCAACGATACCACATGGCTCATGGCCACCAATCACGCCCTGATACGCTTCGGGTCCTGTCCCCCAGGTGGCAGGTCGATAAATAGCACGTAGATCACTACCACAAAGCGATGATGCTTTCATACGCACTACAACCTGACCATGCCCAGGTTCTGGAATAGTGTATTTCCGCATCTCGATCTGGCGGTTCCCTAGAAAAATAACTCCATTCATAGTTGTCATCTTGCAGCAACCTCTTTCTGGAAAATGTGGACTAATTATATCTTTCTATGTAATGCATTTATGGAAAATGCACGAAATGTTCATCGCTTGTGCCGCTTCTTTGCAAAGATGAGCTTGGTAAGCTATCTCCTATCCGTGCTCTACGGAAAGACAAAATCTATGTATCATCAGTACAGCATAGCATATACAACCCATACGTGTCCTTCTGAGATCTGACGGTCAGAAGCGACGTACGTAATGAGTAGAAAAGAAAGATTGTCTGCCTGGTAGTATTTTTTGCAGTATACCTTGACATTATACCAATCTTATGTTACATTGCTATTAGTTACGCGTATGCGCATACGTGCATAACAACTCTCAAAGGAGCAGCAGACGATGGCCCTTTCCTCAAACATCTCCCCCCTCAAGTATCTTCCAGCTCATATCGAGGAAGAACCTGTGTTTAATGTTTTACATAGTCTGTCCCTTTTAAACGTTGCCGGAGATTTGACTGGTCTCAATTCATGGGTAATGCGTACGGCGGCAGCACTGACACCTGAGCGGAAACGCATGAACGTCTTAGTCTGTGAGGGGCTGAAACTTGCCCTACCACCAACACAGGCGTATCAGGAAACAACGGACTTTCCGTCGTACCTGCAAGATCTCTCAGAGCAAGATCCCACTATTCTACGAGATCGACTGCTGGAACGTCTCTGTCGTGCGACATGCGTTCTTCCAGCCGCTGATGCGAATGAACTGCTGCATACTGTTCAGGGGTATATCGCTCGGATCAAGCAGGTCTTTCCTGAGCAAGCTGCTGATGTTGAGCTAGTGCGCGAGGTGCACACGCTTCTTAACAACCCTTCCAGCTTGCAAGAAGTTATCATTCTGCACCTCCGTTTCATGTGGAAGGCAACCCTCCAGATCGAGTGGAAGCGCATTGGGAAAACACTAACGACACAGGTCAATGTCTACAAGCAGCGCCTCTTTCCTGATGCTTCAACAGTCGAAACATTTCGTCTCTTCACAGGACGTGAGATTCCTGCACACGTTCAAGCTCAGGCGAAGGGGCTGGATATTCAACGGATTGTGCTCGTGCCCTCTGCTCATCCAGGTAGACATGTGACAAGTTGGTATAATGATGGTGTGCTGCGCCTGTTCTTCCTTGCTCCTCCAAACTTCTCCGCTGTTATGCGCACCTCACCCATTGGGCATGCCGAGATGATTGCGAACTTGAAACGCCTGGCTGATGTGCTTGCTGATGAGACACGGCTGCGTATTCTGGAGCTATTCGTCCATTATAACGAACTATCTGCGCAGGATATCATGCAACATCTTGCAATTAGTCAATCTAGTGTCTCTCGTCACCTGAAACAGCTTGTGAATGTCGGTTACCTGTTTGAGCAGCGTGAAGGAGCCAACAAACTCTACACGTTTAGTTTCTTCGCCTTTGATAGCACTATTCGTGCCCTGGAACAGTTTAAAGCAGGCGCAACATTTGAAAGCGATACTGATGCTGCTCTGGCAAATTATCCACGCGAACTCAAGCGCTTTCTCGATACACAGGGCCGTCTGAGCGCCTGGCCTCCTGCAAAAGAGCGAGACAAAGTCCTACTACTCGATTACCTGATCGAGAATTTTGAGGTGGGCCAGACCTATAGTGAGAAGGAGGTCAATGAGATTCTCCAGCACCATCTTGCATTTAATGATTACGCCGGTATTCGTCGCGCCCTCCAGGAGTACCGCTTTATGCGCCGTGATCGCGACGGCTCACGCTACTGGCGTATCTCAAAAATGCCCGATGACAACGAGACTTCTCAGATGCAGCCGGATATGTTGGTGTAGGAGTTAAGAACTCTCTGCATTTACACAGAGGGTCGGCATGAGCAAGTCGATGAGAAGAGGGTGTGGAAGCAGTTGCATCGCTTCCACACCCTCTTCTCATTTCAAGGATGTCGCTGTTCAGGAAAAGTCTGTGTTGCCATAAAATTTCTAGCGTGATCATAGAGTTCCACCCGAAGAGGCGGCAGAATTTGAGGAGTTTTTTGTCAAACTCTTCTTTGTACTTCCCACAAAATCCCTCCTCATTCACATCTTCCCCTAGTACTTCCTATCCATTACAGTCCTAAAAATTGAGGATCGAAAGCAACCCTCTATAAAGTCATTGGAAGAAGTGATGAGAACGTCTCTCAATCGCTCAACTACTTTACTAGGTTTGAACATTTGCTTTCTCCTGAAAAAGTACACTACGAAAGTGGGAGGGAGCGCCAACGAAGGAAAAGGGGAAAATTATGCGACTAGAGAGTATGAAGTACCACACCTGCCCATATGATGACGAAGAAGGCGTTTTGCTAACCGATCTTGAAGAAACGCAACCTGAGACCGATGAAGAAGGCAACCTTCAGTATTACTGCGTCTCCGGGCATCACACATTCGCACTCTCAGATGACGATGAGGATGACTAATTTTGCAAGAGATAGGTGCTGGCATATCTCTAGAAGATGTACCAGCACCTATCTGTCTTCTCCAGTACCCGTTCACCTGTTCAAGAAGTGTTGCTGCTGCTCGATCAGTTAATAGCAAGCTTGCAACCTGAAAAGCAGGTGCTCTGAATTTCTCCTCAGTTATGATCAGCAGCGAAGGGGGAACAGTGCTTACGTTGCTATCCTATCTGAAGTTCTCCCAGTGTCACACGAGCCGTCTGTTGTTGGTTTCCTCGATAGAACTGTACAGAAGCAGTATCATCAGGCTTCTTGCTCAGGAGAATATCGCTGAGAGAGGAGACATCAATGATGGCTTTCCCATCCATCTGTACGATGACATCACCAGCTCGTAAGCCTGCTCTCTCTGCTGCTCCACCAGATGTGACGCTTGCAATAAGCGCACCATGATCAACTGACAATCCATTCTGGGTCGCTATCGATGGATCAACGCTGGCAAGGCGTACACCCAGCGCTGCCCGTCCAGAATCTGTAACACGACCCGATTGAATCAACTGCGGTGCGATGAACTTCACACGGTTAGAAGGAAAACGGTAACAGAGCTATTATAGAAAGCTCTGCGGTGAGGCTGATCTTGAGTTGGCAAAATTGCTGCGGATTGGTGTATACTGATAGAGGTAAAGCAAGAGCTTCTGCTTCTTATAGCGATGCCTGAAGCTTTTTGTCCTTGTCGTGTATCACCTGTAGGATATTGTGTTTCACTTGAAATGTTCCCTACGTCGATCCGCTAAAGGAGGCCTCGTATGTCAGTCACAGATGTCCCACCTTCTACTCAGCCCCGCAGCGCTCTCCGTTACCGTCCCATCACACCCACTGCACCTTCAAACACAGATGAGCATCCTCCTCGCGCTGATGCTCTCCTTTATCCTGGTGTTCAACGTGCTTCCCGCGTTCAAAGGCCGCCTGTTCAAAGCTCACACCCACAATCGTCTCCAAAAGCAACGCCCGTGCTTCCTTCCTACCCCACTCCATCGACAGGACCGTTACCTGCAACGTTCAGGAAACATGGTCGCTCTCGTCTCTGGAAGGTGCTTATTGCAGGAGTATTTCTTGTCTTCCTTGCTGTGTTCCTGGAGCAGATGGTGGTAGGTTGGTTTATAACAACCTGGAATGACTGGCACTATGGAAGACCACGTACCTATCAAATCGATGCCTATGTAGGGCACGAGTCCGGCTCTACGCCGAGCCACTTTATTGCCATCAATCTGCATGGTCAAGTGCAGGTTGTCGAATGGCCCGGTGGGGATTCCTCCCGTTTACATATCTATCTCGGCCCACACCTTGTTGGGGATAATGCTGATCTCGCTCTTGCCACCATCCAATTTCTCGATAGTCGTCATGACCATCATCCCGATCTGCTCGTGCAAGCTGGGGGCCTTCAAATGCTCTTCCACAACGACCAGGATATGTTTCGTCCTGTGTGATACTTCCTCTCGCCAGCCCTCTAAAAAAAGCCCGCTCCCCCTCTCGTGCTACCGACAAACCATTCTCGATTGCTTTCTGCTTCGGTCGAGAGTGGTTTGTGCCTCGTTCCCAAAACGCTTCACTTACGAGCAAAAGAGTATAACAGTTTACCTCTTCAAGGTGAAAGTACTAAGCACAACAAACGGTCGATACCATTGATTATAATGCAGAAAACAAGAATGAGATCATTGATGCTGGAGTGACACTGGTGAAACGTGTAAAAATTACCTCCCACGAACTCTCTGTTATAGGAATCCTCATCTTCGCATTTGCCGTACGTATACTCCTGGCAAGTCAGACCTGGCCGTTGCCTAACAGTGACGAGGCGACGATAGGACTGATGGCGCTCCATATTCAGCATGGCTCCGATGCCCCAATTTTCTTCTACGGACAACATTATATGGGATCGCTGGAGGCGTATATAGGGGCTGTTCTCTTCTCGATACTAGGGGCATCGGTGTTTACACTCAGGCTGGGCATTATCCTTCTAGTAATACTCTTTCTCATCGGAATGTATCTGCTCACGCGCATCCTCTACACGAAAACTTTCGCGCTGGTCACGGTTCTGCTGCTGAGCCTGGGTTCCAACGCTGTACTCTCAAGGCAATTAAGTGCGATTGGCGGATACACTGAAACTCTTTTCTTTACTGTCTTTCTCTTTCTGGTAGCAACCAGATTGGCACTTGCATCTACATATGGACCATTGGAGAATCGTTTCTGGCGCTTGATCGGATACAGTAGTTGGGGATTGATTGCAGGTTTAGGAATCTGGAGCGACCTTTTAATTCTTCCATTTCTACTCTGCTCAAGCTTTCTCCTCCTCTTTTGCTGGCGTGATTTGCTCAAAGGAGCGATTTTTCCCTTGCTCTTCTGTTTCCTGATCGGTGCATTTCCCCTTATCAGCTACAATCTACACCCGGCACTAGGGCAGAACTCGTGGCAGGTATTACAGTCGCAGCAGGGGCACCCGCCGATTACAGCAAGAGTGCTCACGCAAGAACTCAGCAACACCGTAGCAATCAGCATACCTACAATCACAGGTAGTCCCTTCTGTCATTATTCCGAGTACGATCGAGATGACCTCACAAGTCTGGCCTTGTTTGGCTTCCAACAATCCCATCCACCTACAGAATATTGTCGGCTTGTCGGTACAGGCTGGTCTCTGATATATCTCTTCCTTATTCTCCTCTCCATCGGCTACAGCGTGCTTACGTTGCAGAACTTGCTCGTGCCTATACATCAATGGCAGCGAGAGTGCCCATATGAGAAACGAAAAGCCTTGATACTGCAAACAGTACAACTTCTGCTTGCCACAAGTGCAGTTATTACGTTAATTTTGTATATACACAGCTATTCAGTTGTTGGTTGGCCAGCAGCTACCTCTCGTTACCTTATCGGATTATGGCTTGTCACTCCACTCACGCTGTGGCCACTGTGGGTTGGAGTACGTCTTTTGCGACGAACCTTTGTGGAAAGGGAGAAGAGAATACTGCACACATGGAGAGTTGCTGGGGGTGCAAGCTTCCTGCTCCTCTGGGCCCTATTTGGAATCTTCTCTTATGGAATCGGACACACCCTTACAGAGATTCCAGCAGCGCAAGGGGCAGAGCAGCAGGAGCAGCGGCTAATCGAAGGCTTGCTCAAGCAGAGAATCACCCATATCTACACAGATTACTGGACGTGTGATCGCATCATATTCGAGAGTCAGGAAAAGATTCTTTGCGCTGTCGTAAATCCCAACATGCAACCTGGTCTCAACAGATACCCCCTCTATTATACGAAAGTAAGCCATGACCTCACCAGCGCTTATCTATTTCCTACAATCATGAAGTATGATAAGAAAATCGAGTATATACTGGGAAGAGAGCGAAAAACATATCAACGTTTTCTCTTTGAGGGTTACACTGTGTACAAAATACAGAGCTAAAAATGCACTTCTTCTGCTTTTACACGCTCATCCAGTGATCTCCCAGTGGATAGGGAGATCACTGGATGAGCCGTTAAAACAAAAAATTGCTAATTGCCATTGTATAGCATTTTACGTAGCTCTATCTGATGTAAAGGTGCACGTTGGCGAATCTGGAACCAGTCACAGAGAAAGGCCAGTGTGACAAAGACCAGCAGTGCATTGCGTAGCGTGATCATTGGAAGAAATCCCTGAGGTAACGGTGGTTCGTAAGCTACAGGAATTTGTAAGTAGAGGATGGGGAAGACAATAGTCGTGAAGAAGGCAATCAGCCCAAAGCTCATCAGCCAGAAACGCCGTAGACCACTATTATAGGCCAGCAATGGCATAAGCCAGATAATATATTGGGGGCTAAAAACCTTTCCAGTCGAGAGGCAGACCAGGAATACAGCAACTGCTCCCTGTACGACATCAAGTTTCCCTCGCCACGTCAGCAAGAGCAGTGTTAGATACCCGATCACGAATGCTACCGAGACGAAACCTGAAATGATAGTATTAATCGAACTGATCGTATTCAACGATTCATAGGTAACGGTAAAATGAAGCGGCAAACCAAAGAGAGATGCTAGCCAGAGCAAACTACTACTTGTTGTCTCAACCTGAATGGGCCGCAACGTAAACCATTTGAGCGGACTCATAATCGTTCCCTCAAAGTTCACCAGAGCAAAGATACCTGTTACGACAACCAGTATTGCAAAAAAGAGGATGCTGTTCTTCCAACGCCAGGAAAGTAGCCCATGTACTGTACGCCAGAACTCATGCAGCAAAGTCCTCAATTTCAGTGACTTCTCAGGAAGATACAAGCAAGAGCCAGCACGTTGCTCTGCAAGAAACACAACAGGCCAGACAAGGATAGGATAGAACTTGGTAAGTACCGCAAAGGCAAGCGCAACATAGGATAATGTCCACTTCTTTCTATCAGCAGCCATCACGCTCAGAATCGTTAAGCCTGCTGGTACGAGATCAAAGCGTGCGAATGCTGTTGCACCTGCACCGAGCAAGAGATAGCCCGCAAAGGCAAGATGTGCCCCTCGCGGTCCATAGTTCAGCAGCAACCAGTATAGCACGAGCGCGGCAACCGCCATCAGCACAGCAAATGCTGCCTGATAGTAGGCAATAGGGGCCAGCAAGCCCAATGAGAAAAAGGTCATTGTGAGCGGTGGGTACTCAAGTGGAAACATCTTATAGGGTGGCAACGTAATGTGTGCCATGAATTGGCAGTGTGGTGGCGGCAATGCATGTGCGGCATTGCTCCCAAACCAGAAGCTCAGCACGTAACACTGATAGTTCGCCGGATCATTTAGAGGTGCAGAGAATCCCCATGACTCTGCATAGAATATGAATGCAGTAATAAGGAGTATTGGCAGGAAAGCGAGAAAGTTGTTTGGGGAGAGGAATGCTTTCCAAACAGTCGCAGGGAACACTCTTTGGACAGAATGTTTTTCTCGTTCCTGTATCGTCGTTGACATAAAGGCTGCTCTCCATTGTTTTCTATACTATTGTGTGTAATGCTGCCCCTTATGCAGATGAAAAAGATCCCCAGGAATCTTTTTCATCTGCATAAGCATCCCATTTCTGAATGCAAATGAGCGTAATATATACACTTGATACATTCCTATGAATGAAGGCGTAGATTCATGATACTGTTGCACATAGAGCGAAAAGTCTTTCCTCTGTAGTATTTACAGACGAGCAATGAGTGGGATAGGACACAGAAAATGACAGGGGTACCTCTACTAGAGGTACCCCTAAGATCACTGTAAAAACCTATCACGAAGCAATTCGCACTATTTCTCGGATGGAGCCTGTCACATATGGAAAAGGAAGATAGCTGCTAAGCACTTACAGATGTTCTGCTCTTTTTTCTCTCTTCGATCCATGAGCAAAGGTCCAGAATCTCATAAGTGGATACGAAAGCATAGCACCACAGACGACGGCGACAAGTTTTGCTGCATTGCCCCATATCGTGATATTGGCGATAAATGGTTGCAAGGCTCGACCTGCTACCCATATCAGTGCACTACTATAGAGCACTTCAATAACGATGGTCATGACATAGCGTACAAGTTCCC
The DNA here is from genome assembly GCA_034431765.1 of Ktedonobacteraceae bacterium. Taxonomy (GTDB): domain Bacteria; phylum Chloroflexota; class Ktedonobacteria; order Ktedonobacterales; family Ktedonobacteraceae; genus DASYAN01. The sequence continues at coordinate 16,306 of DAOUDD010000020.1, forward strand.
CTACAGTTGGCTTATGAGTATGGCGGAATGTCCAGTACTTATTTAGAAGAAAACTACTGATAGCACCACTACTATAGGCGATCGCGTTGTATGTTGCTAGTAACTCTCCATTGTGTGTGGGGAAACGCCACAACAGAATGTTGAGCATTCCTACATCGACGAGCGTATTCAGTCCACCTACTATACAATATTGTGCGAATTGAATAAATGTGCTTCTCCACACGCGCTTTTTATGCGAGGAGGCTCTTTGTACTAGCTCTCCTTCATTGCTCTGTTTCTGTGGCTCCTCGGTTTCAGATGTAACCAACACGATATCCTCTTATTCTGTAGGTTTCTTCACTCTCCGCGAGTAGTTTCTTACACGTAGTACCCCAAGCGCAACCTGTGGTAGCGAGAGTGATAGGCGCGCAACGATATAGCGACTTTCCCAGCGTGGGTGAAACTTTTGCTTAAACTTGAAAAGTGTATCGTGTGTCTCCAATAAATGCAGACGGTGAGCTACAAAATCGGCAATTTTGCGCTGTAGTGGTAATATTTCGTTCTGTGTATCTGACCATGCCACAAGGCCAAGACTAAGAACTGTTGCGCCCTGTGAGCGGAATCGTTCAAGCGCACGTACAAGCAGCAACTCGACTACGCCCGGCGGTGTTTCCGAAGTTCGCCTCATCATGTCGAGTGTCCACCCCCATTCTCTCCTTTGTACTGGCTCTGCCGAGGAGCAATAGACAGGTGTGAAGGTCATAAAGGAGCAAGCTGTGCCTGTACTTGTATAAGCAACGGCAGTCAGGAAGCGTGGTATTGCATCTTGTGAAGGTGATGCAGCAGATCCTGAATGCACTGCAATCATATCAGCACGTTCGGCAAATGCAACAATTTCGTCGAACCGTCCAACACTGAAACCTGTTTCGTCGGCACCGGCTACATTTCTTAACCATGTAGTATTTAGTTGCTCTAACTGATGAAGAACTTCGATTGGGGGAACACCTTCATACCACTGGATCGTCACCCCTTCACGTTCTGCGCGCCGACAACTTGTTCGTATGTTTGCGAGTGCCGATCCTTGCAGCGTAAAGATCTGCGGGTTGAGCATGGCCTCCTCACCCATCTTAAAGGCTCGTAAATTCAGTCTACGATAGGCATTCCGATACTGTGGGTAGACCTGATAGAACGCTACTTGCCACTTATTTTGTGTACAGAAATTCAAGAAACTCTTTATCACATGTTCGATGTCTTCTGAAGCACACACCGGATCCCCTAGCACGACGGCAACATTGCGCGTTAAACGATAGTTTACAAGACCCTTACCATCAGGAGTCAGGAAGTGTAAGTTTTCTAGCGCAAATCCAAAAAACGCAAGTGTATGGCTACCATATGCGCTCGTCAGCTCTTCCTCCCGATAACGAGCTTGCACAAATTGTTCCTCTATGAAGCGTTTCTCTGAAGGCGTTTGTAATAACGGAGCGCGTTTTTTCGTTACATCGAACATCAAGGACATCCTCCGAACTATGTTTCTCAAGGCTTTGTTCTTTATATATCTTTCTTTAAGTAGAGGCAATTCTTCTGCTTCTGCCCCTAGTCTAGCGGAAACATATCTGGAAAAGGACAGAGAAATGTAAAATAAGTATGAGATATAGAAGAGCTGCGATAAAATTCTTCTTTGCTCTCCTTACAAATACTTTACCTTTTCAATGTAACTTCTTGACTTCTCTTCGATACACTAGGACAAAGTGGAATTACAAATGGTACCCTGTGCGATATACTCCGATAAAGAGCATAGTGAGTAACTAACATAATGAGGAGACATGATCCGTGGCGGATACAGAGGAAAAAATTATTCAGAGCGAACCTGAGCGTCTTATAGAACGTAGGGTTCCACAAGGATCTCCCTTATGGCAACGGTTGGCCTTGGGTGGTATAATGCTCGTCTCTCTTTTCATGAATTTTTTTCAGCTTGGTAAGAATGGTTTCGGTACATTTTACCCTCCGGCTGTTAGAAGTATGATGGACAACTGGCATAATTTCTTTTTTGCCTCCTATGATCCTGGTGGCTTTGTGACAATCGACAAACCTCCTGTGGGTTTCTGGCTGCAAGTACTCAGTTCTAAGATTTTTGGCTTTAGCCCATTCAGCGTGTTGCTACCGCAAGCTATCGCTGGTGTACTCTCCGTACTTCTCCTGTACTATCTGGTACGACGGCACTTCGGGGTCATTGCTGGATTGCTTGCAGCACTTGGACTGGCGCTCAGTCCAATCAGCATCGTGACCAATCGTAACGTGACAATTGACAGCACGCTAGCTCTGGTGCTTCTACTTGGCGCATGGGCTGTCCTACGTGCTGCTGAAACTGGACGATTGCGCTGGCTTCTATTGGCGGCTGCACTCGTAGGGCTAGGCTTCAACATCAAGATGCTGGAGGCGTATCTCGTCGTGCCTGCTTACGGATTGCTCTACCTCCTTGCTGCTCCCAGGCGTCTTTGGACACGCGTTGGACACCTTGCGCTGGCAACCGTCGTCTTGCTCGTCGTCTCGCTCTCCTGGGCGGTAACCGTGGATCTGACCCCAGCCTCCCAGCGTCCCTATGTCGGTTCAACACAGGATAACTCTGAAGTAAGCCTTGCTCTTGGCTACAATGGTATCGAACGCCTCCTTGGACGATCCGGCGGCGGAGGTGGCTTCCCAAATGGGACCACTCGTCCACGGAACTCAGGTACAAATGGGACGACAAATACTTCTGGCAATGGCCGTACTGGTAACACTTCTGGTAGCGGCGGTTTCCCCAACTCGGGTAATGGTAGTGGAACAAATGGCTCTGGTAATGGCGGCACTCCTAACGGAGGTAATACACCAGGACGGGGGCAACGTGGTGGCTTTGGTGGCGCTGACGGCCTGTTTGATATCGGAAACGCTGGCCCATTGCGCCTCTTTACCGCACCACTTGCGGGACAAATTGTCTGGATACTCCCAATGGCACTCCTTGGTCTGCTTGCTCTTGCATGGCAGCGCCGTCCTCGTTTCCAGAGCGACTTGCAGCAGAAATCGATGCTGCTGTGGGGCACATGGCTACTTACAACAGTTGTCTTCTTTAGCGTTGCAGGCTTCTTTCACCAATACTACATGACACAGATGGCTCCTGCAATCGCGGCATTGTTCGGCATCGGTCTGGTGACGATGTGGCAGGACTATCGTCGTGGGGGCTGGAAAAGCTGGCTGTTGCCACTCGCGATAGCTGTTACAATAGCCGAACAAGTCTATGTGCTTACGAGCTATCCTGCATGGGGCCAAATCCTGATCCCAATTCTCGCTATCCTGGGGATCATTACGGTACTTGCGCTCGTTCTTGCGAAAGTTGCACCACGTTTGAGGGAGAGAATTTCAAATGCACGTGTTCTCGTACCCGCGCTTGCTGTCGCTGTGTTAGCAATGATGATTACACCTGTGATCTGGGCGGCCATTCCCATCTTTTACAGCACCCAAGGGGATCAACTAACCGCAGGGCCGCTTAGCACAGCAGGCTTTGGGTTGGGTGGGGGTAACGCTGGTGGACGAGATGAAGCGAACAACACAAATACAAAGTTGATAAGCTACTTACAAGCCAATCAGGGCAATGCGAAGTTCCTGGTCGCAGTCCCCAACTCTATGTCGGCAGATAGCATCATTCTGGCAACAAACAAACCCGTTATGGCAATGGGTGGTTTCTCTGGTAGTGATCCTATTCTGACAACCAATCAGCTTTCGTCCCTGATTGCAGATGGTACAGTACGTTTCTTTTTGCTTAATTCGCCTCGGTCGTTGCAACAGATACCACCACAGATTCTCGATCAGCTTCCATCACAATTCAGAAATGCCGCACGAAACGGATTTGCAGGCTTTAGTGGTCAGCAGAGCACGCTCACAACCTATGTCTCGCAGCGTTGCTCGATTGTTCCTACAACTAAATGGCAAACTCCTTCATCAGGGACCAGTGGTACACAGACTCCTGGCAGCTTCTTTAGTCGCGGCGGCGCGAATGTGCTGTACGATTGCGCCACTACCCATTAGTAAATGAGCGTTTGTTAAACACTGTTCGGTGTAAACAGAAATCAGTACTACATATAGTTGATCTGTCTGGCTAATAGATTCCTCATCGGGGTCCCTGAAGACGACGTTTGCCAGAGAACCTCGATGAGTCCTTTGGGGCTAGATTTCTGTAGAAGGGAAAGTTCTGTTCTTGATACTCCTGCGCAAGCTTACTTCAGGGCAACGTAAAAGTCCCAGAGGGAGGAACAGAGGAGTCACTGCTAGAATGAGAAAACAAGACCATCTCATCGAGCCAGGAAGACTTAATCACCGATGTCTTACATGCGGTGAAAAGTGGCAAGGAGGCAAACGTCTACTGCTGCGCAGCCCATCCCTCCACTGGTCTGGAGTATGTTGCAGCAAAGGTCTATCGCCCGCGTATGTTCCGCAGTTTGCACAACGATGCGCAGTACCGTCTGGCACGAACACAGCGTGATGTAGAAGGCAATGTTATTCGCCACAACGGACGCAGTCGCCACCAGCAGGCAGCATTAAAAAGTTCACAGGGACGGGCAGCACAGATCTCCTCCTGGATCGAGTACGAGTACGCGACACAACAACTTCTTTGGAGCATGGGAACCGATGTACCTCAACCTCTCGCTCAAATGGGCAACGCAGTCCTGATGGAGTACATCGGTGCATTGGGAGCACCGGCTCCACTTCTACGCGCCGTACGTTTAACACGAGAGGAGGCTCAGCCTCTTTTCGAGGCCGTACTTAACAACATCGAACGTTTCCTGACATACAATCGCATTCACGGAGATCTCTCTGAGTACAATATGCTCTACTGGCAAGGTCAGGTGAAAATCATCGACTTTGCCCAGGCTGTGGACCCAAGGCAGGACGGAGGCGTCTTCCCACTCCTCCTACGTGACATCGAGCGTGTCTGTTCCTACTTTATACGCTATGGCATCAACACTGAACCCCATGCCCTTGCACACACTATATGGGAACGCTGTACCGGAGGATCATATGATTATGCTTGAACTCGATGCGCTCCAATAGTATCTTCCTGGCATGCTCTTGCAAAAAATGCAATAGTGCATGCCAGGAGCATCGGAACGACATCTATAGGCCACATAGACTATGATTGCAATGTAAGCTATACTTGCCGAATAGAACGTACAATGCGAAAACATACATGAGGGTGAGAAAACTATGCTCAGCCGTATTCGGAATAGACTTCGTGCTCGCTGGCAAGACTTACTGGACGGTTTCTGGTTCATTCCGGGCTTGATTGCTCTTGTTGGACCACTTCTAGCACTGCTCGTACTATGGCTTGATAGTACAGGACACACTGCCACTGAAATCCTGACCTTTGGCGGAAATGCCTCTGAAGCGCGAACACTTCTTTCCATTGTCGTTAGTGCCTTAATTACTGTTACTGGCATTATTTTACCAATCACGCTTGTAACGCTCCAACTGGTCTCCAGCCAATTTACGCCACGTGCTCTACGAGCACTACTGAGTGATCGCATTACACACACGACCTTTGGTGGCTTGCTTGGCATTTTTATCTATTGCACTATTATCCTCATATCTCTACGAGATCCATCTGAGGGTGGAGAGAGTGGCTTCTTACCGCGCCAGGGAATAGAAATCGCTATTATGATGATTTTCTTGACCGTGCTTCTCCTTGGTATTTTCATTAGCCATACTGTCTCAGCTATACAGGTCTCGCACATAGCATCTCGTCTGGCCCACCAGACATTCGCTTCCATTGAACACCCATACTTACCTCCTCAGAAAGCGGAAAGTGAAGATAACTCAACGGAACTTATGCAGGTCTGGTCAAAAGAGAGAGAGCCGATCCGTATCTTTGCACCAGATGCTGGCTATATCCAGACAATCGATCTGCACCATTTAATCCAAATCGTTAAAAAGCACCATGTGCGCATGCACGTGAAGGTGTGCCCCGGCGATTTTGTCACACAGGGTACAGCTATCATCGAACTCTGGCCTCCTAGTGCTAGAGTCCATGAGGAGATTGTTGCACTTCGGGAATTATTCGCGCTGGCTCGCGAGCGCGATTTGGCGCAGGATGCAGCCTTTGGAATTCGTCAATTAGCGGATATCTGTTTGCGTGCACTCTCACCAGCGATCAATGATCCTTCTACTGCTATTCTCTGCATAGGCTATCTTCGTGCACTTCTCGAACGTATTACTAGTACGCCGGATCCAAAAAGCGTTTACCACTTCGCTGAAGACACTATCCTGATAACACGCTACCATACCTTCAAAGAATATATAAGCGTCTTCTCTGAGATAGGGACATACGCTGCAGATAATGTCCGCGTTGTTTCTACTCTTCTAGACTCGATAATAAGTATCGCTTCCCATACATATTCACTACTGCAAAGGGAACGGTTTCCGTTACTCTACTCTATCTCACAGAAAATAGCACAGCATGTTCTCCAACAGGGTCCGGCACAATATGATCAGGATGAGATAAGAATGCAGATGAAACACATAGAGCATATAACAAAGACGACAGAGATACCTGATCACAAATAACATGGAAGAAACACGAATGCATGTAAAAATCCTGATGCTAGTGATAAGGCGATTACTGAGGCACAGACATATTTAGAGTGTACAGAACTCTTGTGTCCTACCGCCATTGAAAACCCTGAAAGAAACATCTCTTACGCCTCTTCATGCACAGCCATTACTTCGATTTCGACGAGCATATCGGGATCAATCAACCGACGAACCTCGACCATGGAAGTAACGGGCCGAATCTCTGTGAAGAACTCTCCATGAGCACGTCCAACCGCCTCCCAGTGCGAAATATTTACAACGTAGATACGTGTGAGCGTTACGTTCTGTAACGTTGCACCAACCTCTCGCAAGGCCAACTCAATTCGCCGCAGCGCTTCTTTCGCCTGCGCATACGGGTTCCCCGGAAATAACGCTTTACCATCAGCATCGCTCGCTGTCGTACCCGCAACGAAAACGAACTGACCAACGCGAACGGCGCGTGAATAGCCGACGATAGGTTCCCAGTGCGAACCCGACGAGATATTTTGTCGTGTCATGATATGCTTTTTCTCTCTAAGATCAAGATGAATTGTCGAGGCGTGTCAGGAGAGAGCCATGTTCCAGCAAGCATTCCCAGTCCTCCAGCATTCGAGACTCCCGCTACAAGAGCGGGAGTTGTTGCTACCAATAGAAGCTTGAACGATAGGAACATCAAGGTGAAGCAGGTGACAGAAAGCAGTATGAAATGTAGACATGAAACACGTTTACTTTCAAGCATGATAGCTACACATATCTTTGACTACCGCTTCCCCACACACTCGCGTGCGAATAGACGCAGCGTATCCAGGTTTGTTGCGTCAACGAAATGGATGATCATCTCCTGAACGCCGATCTGCTCATACTCAGCCAGCCGCTTACGAATTGCATCAGGAGTGCCGACCAGACCATCTCTGCGCAGGTGTGCAAGATGGTCTGGATGAACGTCTCCCAGTTTGGCAACAGCTTCCGCGTCAGTCTCGCCAAGCACACAGTGATCCACAATCACAGTCCGTTTGATGGTATCATAGTCTCTCCCCACATTCTCACAATGCTGTTTAAGAACCGCGAGTTTGTGCTGAACGTTCTCAATCCCGATGCCCAGGTTACAGGCATCTCCGTATTGTGCGACAAGCTTGAGCGTGACTTTCTCACCGCTGCCTCCGATCAGAATAGGGATATGTGGTTTCTGCACCCCTTTTGGCTGATTGATTGCACCTCCCAGGGTATAATACTTCCCCTCAAACTGTGCCTCTTCCTGTGTCCACATCGCCCTGATGACTTGCAGTGCCTCACGCAGATGGCGTAGACGCTCTGGCGCATCGGGGTATGGATAGCCATAAGCACGATACTCGTGCTCATACCAACCTGCGCCAATTCCAAAAATGAGGCGTCCATGACTCAGAACATCGACAGTACTCGCCATCTTTGCCAGCAATGCAGGATTGCGATAACTATTACAGGTAACGATCTGTCCAATGCGTACCCGCTTTGTATCGCGTGCCAGTGCCGCAGTGCTCGTCCAGCACTCGAACGTTACCTCTTGCGTTGGCACGGGAACAGTATGGAAGTGGTCATACAGCCAGATCGAGTCTAGCCCAAGTAGTTCAGTTTCTTGAGCGACGCGCGTCATCGTTTCATATGCTTCAACCGGATCGCCAATCCCGACCAGATCCATACGCCATCCCTGGGGAACAATTACTCCGTACTCCATAGCCTCTCTCCTTACAAATAGAAGTGTATAGTCATTTAAACACCTTCCAGGTCAGTATGTCAGGAATGAGGAAGATCCGTCAAGCACGAAAAACACTCTCCATCGTTCTGTTCCATCCGTTCATCTGCTTGTAGCAGAACGGTGGTAATAGTAAATAATATACTGGCCAAGCACAGTACGAACATAATGTGAGTCAATTTTCCGAACACCATGTGCCATTGCATGCGCCTGAGGTGAACTTAGGGGAAAAACATATGCAGGATGACGTGTTGCTTGTACTGCAAGGATGTAGGCAGGATAACGATTCACGCCCAGTCCGAGATGCTCTTTCATACTGCCGCATAGTAGATGTTCATTACTGCGAAAGATAAGAATATTACATGTCCAGTAATCTGTATAAAAGCGTGTGATACCTCTCTTTTGCAACTCATTTACTAGAACAGTATACTGTGCCTCTTGAGATTGTGCTATTGGTATCTGCCGAAAAGTGGTGAATGTGCCGCATAGCGCAGTCGCAAGTATGTAAAGCAGGACTACACCACTCCCAAGCGCTTTCCAGCGATCTTCGCGCTTCCACATAACAAGGAAGCGGCCTGCCACAGCCCAGAGCGGCCAGAGGAGCGCTGGTGTTGTCACGAGTAAACACTCAAGATAGCGTGAACCAGAACTTGGGTACTTTGCAGCAGAGAAACTCGCTGCATAGAGCAGAAACCAGAGCAGTGCACTGCTCAACAACATTAAGCGCATATATTGCTTCAATATTTCTAGTCCTTGTGACTCGATTCCCACACTGTGAACAGCTCGTCGCTGGCGCAAGAACGTAACAGAACAGGCAACAGCAAGTACCCATAAAGCGAGCATACCGAGAGACCAGCCGCCCTGAATAAGAATATGTAGCCAGGGATAAGGGCAGGGAAAGAGGTCAGAGATCACCCGGACTGCATAATACGGCTCTTGCAAGCTACATAACGGTGCAGCACCCGTCATAGTAGGAAGACCAACCAGAATAGCCTGTACAAACTGCTGCCATAAAGAGACTGGCCTGTTCTCTTCTCCATAACGTGTCGTCGTGAGCAGAAGATCATGCCACGTATCTCGGCCTGGGGGAGCGTGAACATTATAGAGAATCAAGGGCAGTGCACCGAGAAGAAGGCCAATAATAAGAACTACGCCCGCTAATCCTAACACTTCTCTCCGGCACCAGCACAACAGCAGCAGCGTAGATACCGCTATCGCCGGTATGATAAGCTGATCACTCCAGAAGCTCACTCCGTAGAGAAAGCCTAACAAACCATAGACGATAAGACGCTGTTTGTTCTTCTTATAGACAAATTTCTCTGAAGAGGAGAATGATGCTAGATACAAAACGAACAGAAAAATAAGGACACTGAACAGAAGTGTCTCTGCATAGCCTCCAATTGCCAGAAGGGGAGTCTGAATGACTGCCTCTGTCCCTATACTTAAAAGTCCAACAGTGAAAAGTGCAAAACGTTGTGTATAGACGCGCTTGACGAGGAAATACATCCCTACCAGAAATAATGCGAAGAGAAGCAGTGTCCCTAGCCGGACGGTGAACACAGAGGACCCAAACAGTAGCATCAGACCCGCCCCAAGGTATGCCTGGATCGTGCCCATGTAGCCTTGTCCATAGTAGAAGATAGGATGCTCTCCCTGATACGCGATGTGCCTCGCCATCAAGTCTATAACCGCTTCATCACTCGTTGTCACAGGCCAGCTCGCACTCAGTAATGTCAGGCGCACCAGAACCGCACCCAGAACAAGGAGTATCAGACAAAGTGTGGCTGGAGATGGATGAAAGCGCTTCGTTTTCATAGAAAAATGCTTATTTCTTACTCCATTTCTTTTCTCGGAAGAAAACAGCTCTCCTTCATTTAAGACGAAGCACATGGACAGGTAGTCATCCTTGCACACTACAACTTCCCTTCGCGGAAGAAGATGTCATCTCTGTCCCCAAGTGATACACTATAAAGAAATGTTCTGTTCCTATAGAAATAGGAGATACTCTGTATGGCACAACCTCCTTTGAAACTCGGCTACAAAGCTTCCGCTGAGCAGTTCGGACCACGACAACTGCTCGATTTTACCGTCGAGGCTGAAGCATGTGGCTTTGATAGTGTCTGGATCAGTGATCACTTCCAGCCCTGGCGACATACCAATGGACATGCCCCCTTCGCGCTTTCCTGGCTCGGCGCTGCCGGGGAGCGTACAAAGCGCGTCATTCTGGGCACGAGCGTCCTGACCCCGACCTTCCGTTACCAACCCGCTATCATTGCTCAAGCATTCGGCACACTCGGCACACTCTATCCTGGACGCATCATCCTCGGAGTGGGATCAGGTGAATCATTGAATGAGGTCGCAGTGACCGGTGAGGAATGGCCGCCAGCTAAAGAACGCCTGGCACGTCTGCGCGAGGCAGTCGATCTCATCAGACGACTCTGGTCAGAGGAACTAATGACTTTTGAAGGTCAGTACTACCGTACGCTCAATGCAACCATCTATGATCAACCAGATCAACCTGTGCCTATTTATATTGGCGCAGGTGGTCCTGTTGCGGCAAAATTTGCCGGTCGCGCAGGTGATGGATTTATCTGCACGTCGGGCAAAGGCAGTGAACTCTACCGTGATCAGCTCCTCCCATCCGTTGAGGAAGGGGCACGAGCAGCAGGCAAAGATCCAGCAACAATTGAGCGCACATTAGAAGTCAAAGTCTCATTCGATACTGATCGTACGCGTGCTCTGGAAGACACCAAAATCTGGGCAGCGCTGGCACTTCCAGCCGAAGATAAGGTGCAAATTCATGATGCACGCGAGATGGAGAAGCGTGCGGCAGGGATTGCAGATCAGGCCCATCGGCGCTGGCTCGTCTCCAACGACCCGGAAGAACATCTTGAGCAGCTTCGCCCTTATATCGAGCTTGGCTTCACACACCTGATCTTCCATGCACCAGGTGATGATCAGTCCCGCTTCCTACAACTCTACTCCAAAGAAATTCTTCCGCGTATCCGGCAACGCTGGGGATAGACACAGAAAAGGACGGCATGCTGCTCAATAAAGGGAGCAGCATGCCGTCCTTTTCTGTGTGTAAGCTACCATCTATACATTTGCGACCTGCTATGGTATAGTTTTGTCAAAGACCTCTGGTCTGAGGCCAGAGACTTGCATCTGCCTCACATGAGGAGGAATGTATGAACATCGGGGTTCTCGACGACAATCCAGCCATTCTGAACTACCTTGAAACGACCCTTTCTATGGATGGACACCGCGTATTTCGCTACGCCACTGGAGCTTCCTTGCTCGAAGCTCTCTCCTCTGCTCCATCGCGCACCATCGCACAGCGTAGCGGCTATCCACCCTATGACCTCATCATCCTTGACCTCCTCCTCCCCGGTACACAATCTGGAGCCGATGTCTTCATGAGCATACGCAAAAGCTTCCCTGTTGACATCCTCCCTATCATTGTCATCACCGCCGTCAGTGAACCAACTCTGGAGCAGTTCCGCCACATTCTCCCCGACGACGTTCCCCTCCTGCGTAAACCGTTCCCACCGCGAGCTTTGCGAAAATTGATTGCAGACATCTTTCCATATCAACAGTTGTGAAGTCTCCTGCCTCTGTAGCAACGCGCAAAGAGACTTTTCGGCACCGACGAACGTTTCGCAACATTTCCACTCTTAACTCTGTTCTATCATGCTCTTTATATATCGCACACATGAGAGCAGAATTCCACGCTGTTCGTTAGAGAGCGTCACGGCACAATACATTGAGTATATCTCCTTTTCCAGTGTTACTTTGCACCTGGCGACAGCAAAACTTAATGTCCGCTCCCTCTAAATTGCAACTAACGGCCATTAGTTGCAATTTAGAGATTGCGAGAATCACACTGATGCATCCCTTCGTTTGGTGACACTCTGTATAGTGGAATTGGAAGGGAACACGCTGCTAGCCCACAAGACTATGCTCTCGTCTGTCACTGTCGACAGGACGATCTCCCCCTGCAGAGCACACGGGCTGCGTGAAATTTTCACAGAGGACGGTGTCTTCCGTGCATTATGTATGAGGAGTGAATCAAGCTATGAGAACACCTGTGTCACATAAAGAAAATCTTGTCATTGGAAAAGATGAATTGATCCATCAGGTCGCGGCGAAAGCTGGCATGAACCTCAAAGAGACAAGCAAAGTGATCGATGCATTTACCGAGGTTGTCCGTGAAGGTATCATGAAAGGCTACGAGGTTCGTCTGATGGGCTTTGGTACCTGGAATGTCCGCGAGGTCGCCGCTCGCCGCGTCAAATCTATCCGTGGAGGCGACGCCATCACGATTCCAGCACGCAAGCGCGTCGGTTTCTCTGTGGGTGCTGTCCTCTCTCAGGCTGCAAGCGATAGCGTGCGAGGAAATACGAAATTGCTCCGGGCCTCGAACGGTGATCTCAACAATCACCATAACAGCTCCAGCAACGGACATTCCTGAGTTCTTTTTCAGGATATAACTGCACGCTCCCTATTTCATGCTTCCCCTTCTATCATGGTGCAAACAGACCATGTGCTGTTCGCACACAGGATAGAAGGAAAAGCATTCAGACAGAATGCTGCTGCAGAAAACGCTCTATCCCATCACGCTCCGTCGGCTGCACTGGACGAAAACTTCCCTGATCGTTGAGAAGGACAACCCGCGACTCCTGCACCTTTATCACCATGTCGAGTTTACCATCCCCATTGACATCTACAAATGAAAGCGTCGCAGGAACAAGATCATCGCCAGTACCATAGAGTTGTGGACCAGTAAAGATGCGCGTATGCGATGTATCTCCGCCTGGGATCTCAATTACCTGGATACGCCGATTAAGATTCAGCGCAATAAAATGACTTGGCGTGTTCTGATCGTTGTGTCCCACGCGCGCATCTGTCTGATACGTCCGTGGTCGCCCATAGTGAAGATCATCCAACGTGGTAGAAACCCAACTCACGCAAGCACTCAGCAGCATCCAAAGCAGAACTGTTCCTAGCATACCTAGTCCAAGGTAGAATAATGGATGCCGTGGTGCACTACTCCCCTTTCTCCGGGTCATGTGGGTAGAAATTGGTGACAGGCGCTTTGCTGCACTTGTTGTTATTGAACTTTTGCGACCAACCTGCTTTGGAGCCGCTTGATCCCCAGTTTTCCGCTTCCACTGGACTATCTGCGGTTCATCGACATCAGCCGATGCATGTCCTGGTCGTGAGGCACGCTTTGTAACAGGCGCAGCAACTTCGCCTTCCGTTTGAGGGATTTCAATTGGGCGATGACGTAAGACGCTCTTCGGAGCAATTCTATCTGTTGATTCGAGCACTGGCATAGTGAAGGTACTCCTCTCCTGCAAACACTAAGGAGACACAGATCAATAAAGGCACTATCCTCATAGAACTGTAGAAATAAGCAGGAAAAGGTCTTTCAGATGCTATTTTGCGGGGAAAAACACAACGAACAGGCGGGACATAGACACGCGACGTTTCTTTTGATGGGCATAGTATAGCACAGGTGCTCGGAAAAATCCAGGTGTCTATAAGACATTTTTCTGGGCGAGCGCCGTTTGCAAGTCTTCAGGTAATGGAGCCTCTAGCTCGATTCGCTTTCCTGTAGCCGGGTGCGCGAACGCAAGCTGACAGGCATGCAAGAATTGCCGGTGCAGTGACACTCCACGTGGCAAATGTCCTGAGCCATAGACAGGGTCTCCAACAACTGGATGCCCTATCGCTTTCAAATGCACACGAATCTGATGGGTTCGACCCGTCTCTAACTGTAAGAGCAACAGTGTATGGCGGCTAAAGCGCTCCTCCACACGAAAGTGTGTTTGCGCCTCACGGCTGTCAGTCGCAGTAATGGTCATCTGCTGCCGATTTCGCGCATCTCGTCCAATAGGTGCATCGATGCTGCCAGCATCCAGAGCAACAACACCCTCAACAAGTGCAAGATAGCGCTTCTCAATCTCGTGCCGTTTCATCTGCTCAATCAGTGCTGCCTGTGTGTGCAGGTTTTTCGCAACCAGCAGCAGTCCACTGGTATCTTTATCCAGCCGATGCACGATACCTGGACGGTCCTCACTCCCTATTGTTTGCAACTGGGGATAGCGTGCCAGCAGTGCATTGACGAGGGTGTCATTAGTGTGGCCTGGTGCAGGATGTACAACCATCCCAGCCTCTTTATTCACCACCAGTAGATCCTCATCCTCATAGACAACTTTAAGTGGAAGAGCTTGAGGAGAGACGTTTTTTACCGCAGGCGTAGGAACTGTATGCAACACCTGTACGTCATCATGTATCCTCAGCGCATAGCCAGCCTTCCCTGGCTTCCCATTCACAAGCACCGCGCCCTCGCTTATGAGTTGCTGCACACTTGAACGTGAAAGCGTCTCCAAATGCGTGACCAGGTAGCGATCAAGCCGCTGCCCCACCTGCTCCTCGTCAATTGTCCAGCTCTGCCCAATCATACGTTTCTCTTCCTTATATATATGTTGTCCTCGGCCATGCATAGCAATTCATTGTCCGAGAAAGAGGGACTCAATTGCATGACGCTGTTGAGAAAAGCTCTCGCGCTTGAGCGCCAAGGGAAGGGGCGGCATCTTTAGAGCACTCATTGATCATCCGGCACTCCCGTTGCCTCATTTGTCATGCAATCGCGTTCACCGCGACGTATCGCAGTTCCCACAGATTACGCCGCTCTACCTTCATCCATCCTGCACATCGCTCGAAGAGGGCTGAGGCGTTTCTTGATGGGTAACATTCGCTTTCGTTGCAGACTTACCTGTGTTCCCAAACAGGACAATGACAAACAGTAGCACAACGCCTACAGAGATGCATGCATCGGAGATATTGAAGATTGCAAAGTAATAATGGATCTCAGGAATACGAAATGAGATAAAATCCACAACTGAACCACCACGCAGCAGCCGATCCAGCAGATTGCCCAGCGCCCCCCCAACAATCAACCCAAACACCAGCTTATACCCCAGGGAACCAGTATTAAGCATACGCACATATAAGACAATGACCACAAGGATTGCCGCCCCTATCAAGAGCGGAAGCAAAACATTTCCCCCACTGAGCATACTAAAAGCTGCTCCAGTATTCCGAATATATTGCAAGACAAGATACTGTCCAACAACAGGCAGAGGAACTTCACTGCCAAAGCTCAGATGTGTCACTACCAGGCTCTTCGTCCACTGATCCAGAGCCACAACAAGTATCACGGTGAGCAGGGCAAAAACATCATACAGACGCGCACGCTTCACTGGCACAATTTTTCTCCAACGACAATTCGCTCCATCGGAATACACCCTGACCTGAGAGAATCAGGCGTTCCTTGACACGCCACATAGCCTGCTCTGCATTATAGACCTCAACCCGCTTCCCTGTCCAGAAACCAGGAACAAAAGGAGCGCTGTCTCATAGCAGACAGCGCTCTTCTCTAAAATAGAGCATTAGAGGGGTGTATCGCTCGTATAGAGTTCCTCGCGTCCAAGATTGCGCGCCTCCAGTTGCTCCTCGTCCTTGACACAGCGTGCCGCCCAGGGAATCGCCTCTAGCCGTTTGTCAGGAATCGGCTGCCCACACACCACACACTTTCCATACGTTCCATCCTCGATCCGCTTCAGTGCCGCCTGCACCTCTGTCAGCAACGCTTGCTCATTGACCTCGACTGATTGCTCCTGCTGCGTCTCGATCACATCAACCGCCGTCTCCTCAAAATCCTGTGGTCCTTCGCTCGCCTCTTCAGGACTCACTGGCTGTGGATGCGCCTCGGTCAGGCTCGCTAGCTGGCCCTGCAACTCCTTCTCTCGCTCTTGCAGGATACCCTTCATTTTTTGTATATCAACAGTCATCGTGCTCTGATCCTTTCTCTTCTTGACTCTCAGCAACTACACGTTTCTTGGAAAGAATTCGCTTCACGCGTAGCTAGAATGCGTCATTGAGCAGCAATTGTATGCCATCCCTGATAAAAGATCAAGGCTTGTCCTGTGGGGAAAAGAGGAGAGATGATGGTGCGATTCAATCTTTTGTCTCCATATGATATGCTAGAAGTAGAGAAATGATACCCCCGCGGATGCGTTCCACACCATTATCACACCTGTAGCTGTCGGAGGGCACTTTATGCACATACAGCAAGAGATACCATCAGTCTTTAGCGAGTTTGACCTGTATCTGTTTGGTCAGGGCAAACACTACTACCTCTACGAGAAGATGGGCGCACACATCCGCACGGTCAATGGCGTGACAGGTGTCAACTTCGCGGTCTGGGCACCTTCCGCACGAACTGTCTCGGTCATTGGTGACTTCAACAACTGGGATCGTTCGGCACACCCTCTCACTCTGCGTCACGCAGAACTCGGTGTCTGGGAAGGCTTTGTGCCGGCTATCCCCCGTGGCTCGCTCTATAAATTCGCGCTCTATTCACGCAACAACAGCTACGCTGCAGATAAGATAGACCCCTACGGCTTCTGCTGCGAACTCCGTCCCAACAACGCAAACATCGTCACTGACATTCCTCGCTACACCTGGCAGGATGAGCAGTGGATGCAGCAGCGTGCTGAGCGTCAGACACTCAGCTCCTCATTCTCCATCTACGAGGTCCATCTTGGCTCCTGGCGGCATGTGCCGGAACGTCACCAGGAAGGCGCAGTCGAAGAGGATCGCTTCCTTACCTACCGTGAACTCGCTCCAGCCCTTGCCTCCTACGTCAAAGCGGCCGGCTTTACCCATGTCGAATTACTTCCTATCACTGAGTTTCCTTTTGATGGCTCATGGGGCTACCAGGTTACCGGCTATTTTGCTCCCACCAGCCGCTTTGGCCCCCCAGAAGACTTCGCCTATTTCGTCGATTACCTGCATCAGCAGGGTATCGGCGTCCTGCTGGACTGGGTCCCCTCACACTTCCCCAAAGATGGGCATGCCCTCAGCTATTACGATGGCACCCACCTCTATGAGTACTCCGACCCGCGCAAGGGCGAACATAAAGAATGGGGTTCCTATGTCTTTGACTATGGGCGCAGTGAGGTACGCAACTTCCTGATCGCCAGCGCGCTCTTCTGGCTGCGCGAATATCACATCGACGGTCTGCGTGTCGATGCTGTGGCCTCTATGCTGTATCTAGACTATATGCGTGAGCCTGCCGAGACGCTCAGCAATGCCTACGGTGGTCGCGAGCATCTGGAGGCTGTTGATTTTCTCCGGCAACTCAACGAGGCTGTCTATGGCGAGGTGCCGGGGACCGTGACCATCGCTGAAGAATCAACTGCGTGGCCCCTTGTCACACGCCCAACCTATGTGGGCGGGCTGGGCTTCTCCTTTAAATGGAACATGGGCTGGATGCATGATATGCTCGAATATATGCACCTTGACCCCATCCATCGCCGCTATCACCACAACAATATCACCTTCTCACTCATGTACGCTTACTCCGAGAACTTTGTCCTCCCACTCTCGCACGATGAGGTGGTGCACCTCAAGGGTTCGCTGCTCACAAAAATGCCAGGCGACCTCTGGCAGCGCTTCGCCAATCTGCGTGCCTTCTTCGGCTACATGTGGGGACATCCTGGTAAAAAACTCCTTTTCATGGGAGGCGAGTTCGGACAATGGAGCGAGTGGAACTATAAAGAGAGCCTCGACTGGCATCTCCTCCAGCCCCCCAGCGATCCCCATCACCGCCAACTGCTCGACTTCGTCCGCGATCTGAACGGTCTCTACCAGCGCGAACCAGCCCTCAACGACCTGGACACCGATCCCGAAGGCTTTGCCTGGATCGACTGCTGCGATTCGGATAACAGTGTCATCTCCTTCCAACGCCGAGGCAAACACGCCGAAGATACCCTCGTCTTCATCTGTAACTTCACCCCCGTCCCCCGTCACGGCTATCGCGTCGGCGTCCCAGATCCTGGCACCTACTACGAACTCCTCAACAGTGACGCAGAGCGCTACGGTGGCAGCGGGCAAACCAACGATCATGACATGCCCAGCGGCCCCATGTTCTGGCAATCCTGCCCGCACTCACTCCTGCTGACACTAGCGCCACTGAGCACAACGATTTTGAAGCGGCGCGTGGAGGAAGATATGCAAGAAAAGTGATGATATGCGAAGACATAGCTACATATATCGTTACCCATCACCTCGCTACCCCTTGCCGTTCGTGTTATACTTATCGAGCCATACGGCTTGATTGTTCTTGTTGTAGAAGCGCAGAAAACGGACATTGTATGACTCACAAATCTACGAAATTGAATGGACATTCCCGTAAAGATAGAAGATCCACCGCTCGTTACCGTTCGTCTCTCAGCAAAGTGCGTGCCTCAACCGAGGATGAGCGCCTGCTCAATCGGCCTACCCAACCCCTTGTCAGCCCAAACGAGGCACCTCCTACAGAGCAAGTCCAGCAGGAGGCCCATGCCTTTGAACGGGCGATGAACTTCGACTTCACTGTCACCGATCCCTGGCGTGTCTTCCGTGTTATGAGCGAGTTTGTGGAGGGCTTTGATGCCCTTGCACATATCCCTCCCTCCGTCGCAATCTTCGGCTCGGCTCGCACAAAGCCCGAAGACCCTTCCTATACAGCGGCAACTGAAACCGCTCGTCTGCTCGCACAGGCTGGCTTCGGCATCATTACCGGCGGCGGCCCTGGTATTATGGAAGCGGCAAATAAGGGGGCGCAGGAGGGTGGCAATCTCTCGATCGGTTGCAATATCGAACTCCCCTTCGAGCAGTCACCGAACGCGTACCTGGACATCTCGCTGGACTTCTGCTACTTCTTCGTGCGTAAAACAATGTTTGTGAAATATTCAAACGCCTTCATCATCTTTCCCGGCGGTTTTGGCACGATGGACGAGCTGTTCGAGGCTCTGACGCTCATCCAGACGCAGAAGGTCAGTCACTTTCCGGTCATTCTCTATGATTCCAAATACTGGGGTGGCCTTATGACATGGATACACGAGACGATGTTGTCCGAAGGCAAGATCTCGCCGCTTGATGAAAACCTGCTCCACGTCTCCGATGATCCAGCTGAAATCTGTAAGGTCGTTCGTGACGCCTATCAGGAAAGCTACCGTTCGGATCGGGAACGTCCACATACCTACCGCGAACAATCTATCCGCTAAGCTGCTGTCACCACATCCAAAGATCAGACCTCAGGCCCGGTCTTTGGATGTGCTCGTCTCCTGCATTACGCCTTCAAGCCGGTCATTGCGATACCTCGGATAATGTGGCGCTGCGCGATGATATAGACAATCAGCACAGGCACAACCGCAATCACTGAGCCGGCCATAACCAGCGTCCAGGCGGTTGCGTACTGCCCGCGGAACTGGTTGAGCATCAGCGGCACGGTGAAGTTCTCCGGTGTATTCAGCATAATCAGTGGCCTGAAGAAGTCGTTCCACTGGCTCAGAAAGGCAAAGATGCCCAGCGCCGAGAGCGGGGCTTTAAGCAGTGGGAAGACAACTTGCCAGAAAATGGTCCAGCGGTTGGCACCATCGACAATCGCAGCCTCCTCCAACTCCAGTGGAATACCCATAATAAACTGACGCATCAGGAAGACGCCAAAGGCACTAAAGAGCGCCGCCGGCAGAATCAGTGACAGCAGTGTGTCTAGCAGGCCGAACTGCTTCATGGTCAGGAAGATGGGAATGATGGTGAGCTGGAAGGGGATCATCAGCGTTGCCAAAAAAGCAAAGAAGATGATGGTGCGTCCAGGAAATTGAATACGTGCAAAAGCATACGCAGCCATTGAACAGGTGATGAGCTGACAGGCCGTCACCGAGGCGGCGACGATGAAGCTATTCATATATGCGAGGTTGAAGGGCAGCGCATTCAGCGATTGTGGATAGTTATCCCACACGAAAGGGTTTGGAATCCACGATGGAGGCACGCTGAATGCTTGCTGTGTTGTTTCCAGTGAGGTCACCAGCATCCAGAGAAATGGTGCGGCCATAACGATGGCACCAATGATCAGGAACAGATGGATCACGATCGCGGTAATTGGCTCTGCAACCTTTTTGCGTACTGTACCGCTCCGCTTGATGGTACTCGCTCGTGCAGGTACTGCCTCTTTCCCGATAGTTCCTTGCAGCATAAACTTTCTCCTCCTTCTTTAGAACGTACCTTACACGTCGTAGTTGACCCATCGTCTCTGTAAGCGGAACTGCAATAAGGTGAGTAGCAAAAGGATGGCGAACAGAATCACTGCCGCTGCGCTGGCAAGACCAAATTGAGCTGTCTCAAAGCCGAGGTGATAGATGTGATACACCATGGTGTAACTATCTTTTCCAGGTCCACCGCCAGTCAGGATGAAGGTGAGGTCAAACACCTGGAACGAGTTGATGATCGAGATGATCGTTGTGAAGAAGATGGTCGGAGTCAGCATTGGTAGCGTCACCTGCCAGAAACGCTGAAAGCTATTCGCTCCGTCCATACGTGCCGCTTCGGTGTACGAAACTGGAATACCTTGCAGGCCTGCCAGGAAGATAATCATGTTGAATCCCAGCCCTTGCCAGACACCAACCAGCGCAATCGAGGGGATGACAAAGCGCGAATCCGTCAACCAGCCCACGCCTTTGGCATGGAACCAGGAGCGCAAGAGTGAGTTGATCAATCCGAAATCACTATTGAGCAGCCACGCCCAGATCACGCCCACGGCCACCGCACCTGTGATGTAGGGCATGAAGTAGAGCACTCGGTACACGCTCTTGCCACGTACGTTATTGAGGCCAAGCGCGATCAACATCGCAAGAATCAGCCCTCCAGGTACCGCAAGGACTGTGTAATAGATGGTGTGCAGAAGCGCAATGCGCAAATCGTCACTCTGGAACTGGTCAATGAAATTTTGGAACCCAACAAAGCTAATTGCACCAAGCCCGTTCCAACTTGACATGCTTAGATAGAAGACAGCAATCAGCGGCACCAGTGAAAACGCCAGGAGTCCAAGGAGCTGTGGCAGGATGAAGATGTATCCCCAAACAATGTCCTTCTTTTCCCTGCCGTGTGGTTTTCCCGTCGCCGTGGTAGCAACAGCTCCAGGTGCATCCAACGCTTGTACCTGATATTCCATAGCTCTACCTCTCCTTTTCTTCATTTGTTCTCGGCAGGTGCACGTAGGAAAAGCTTGCGCACCCGCCGAGATGAAGTCATCATCTCAGGAACACATTGAGAAAAGGTTACTTGGCACCTTCCAATCCCTTTTGAATGCGTGGTTTTGCCATCGCCGCTATCTCTGCAAGCGTCGTTTTGACATCTTTTCCCTGCAACCAGACCGGGTCGAGTGCTGTCTTGATATCGTCAGTTAAGCCTGGCGCGTTGCCTTCTGCCGGGAACAAACCATAGCCGATGTTACGTGCCTCAAGCAGGTAACTCGCATGTGCCGGGTCGTTTCCCTCAGTGACAACTGTCTCTGTCTGGGACGACTTCACTGATGGGACAGCATTTCCACCGCCCTGAAGCCTGAACTTCTGTCCTTCCGGGGAGACGTAGCTGGTGAGAAAATCAAGGGCCTGGTCCTGGAGCGCTGTCTTCTTATTGATTACCATGTATGCGAGAGCCACTGGCGCTGGTGCTGCTTTCCCGCTTGGAGAGGGGAAGGGAACACAGTCGTACTTCAGCCCGGTCGCAGCCTTGAACTCTGGCAGATCCCAGCGACCAACCGAGATAAAGCCTGTCTGTCCACTAATGAATGCAAGGTCAGATCCCTGTCCTTTTGGCAGACTTCCTGCGTAGACTATCGTCTTATCTCTCGTCTGGTTCGCTAGCCAGGTAAACGCGTCGAGTGATTTGGGATCTTCGTGCGCAATGAAATCCCCGTAGCCGTCCTTGTCGTAGACCTTGCCGCCATTGGTCGTGCACCAGGCATAATACTGCAATGACCAGGCATCTAGCACAAATCCGTATTTCCCGTTTGCCTTGATCTTCGATATCATTTCCTGGAACGCATCCCGCGTCCATCTCCCCTGCTGGTACAGCTCAATTGGCAGCGTCTTCACCCCTGCATCCTCCAACACCTTCTGGTTGACCCAGAGCAGTAATGGATTGCAGTCAACGGGCAAACCATAAATCTTTCCGCTTTGTGTCTTCGCCGCTCCCCACAGACCAGGCAGGAAATCGTCAGCTTTCACTTTGCTCTTCGAGGTATTCAACAAAGGATCAAGTTGGATGACGGTCTGGTTCGCGACGAGTTTGCCGATATCGCCATCACCGACGTAGAAGCAGTCAGGTGCGACACCTCCATTGATCTGTGTCAATATCTTGGAAAAGTAGTTGTTGTTTGCCGTGGGAATAAAGCTGTATTTTACATTGGTGCCATGGGTCTTGTTGTAGTTCGCGGTGAAATCCTGGAACCGTTTGATCTCTCCCGTGTTGGCCCAGTTCGACCACTTGATTGAAGCTCCACTTCCACCAGAACCGCTTCCTGAGCCACACGATGCAAGGAACGCTTCAATGCTGGAAAGCGAAATGCCTACTGCTAGCGCACGACGCACAAACGCACGTCGGTCTATTCTTCCTTCCTGAAACTCTGCTAGAAGAATGTCCTGATTAGCGCCCATAATACCTTCCTTCTTTGAGCTATACTATCGTAACGACAAAAAACGCACGATGAACAAGCATGTCACCTTGCCTGGCAAGGAGGGGAGAAACGGAAGTGCAGAAACGACACGCTGAGATGTGCCGTGAGAAAGGGCGCTGATCGTGAGGGAGGAGGTTCGAGTAGAGGACTGCGAAAAGAGCTTGATGAACATATCCTTCTCCTTCTTCGTGGTACAGAAGGTGGTATCACACGCTGTACACGGTCGCCGTTGCACAAAGCCTTCAACGTATAGGAGAGCGAGAGTTTTCTGCTTCTCTCTATCCGTCTAAGGCATTCTTTAGACTACACTGTCCGTTGCGTAAGAAATTCCATCATGAGAAGAGTACGTGTTTCGGTTACAACCAGAACAAAGAACTCTGTTTCTGGAGATTCCATTCACCCAGCTTCTATCTGCTCTCTCGTGCACGCTGTGTTCACATTCTGAGAAAGAAGGTCAGGTCATATGCTCTCGTGGATATGTCCTTCTTCTCTCCCTTTTCTCTCTTTAATGGTGAGGAGAAAACGTTCTGTTACGTACACGGTTCTGAAGAGCTACTTGTTACTACTGTTCCGTCACTACGAGAACCAGATGAAGAGCAGTTCACCTATGGAATGTGTGCCAACGTGTAAGAAGACGACGGTAAGAAGAGGGTGTGAAATAGCTAGACTGATTGTCGCTCGACATATGGACAGTCAATCGTGTGCTGAATCGGTGGAAAGGCTTCTTCAGTTTGTTTGAGCAAGTGCTCTATCGCCCATTTCCCCATCTCATAATGTGGCAACTGCATTGTTGAGAGTGGAGGCGAGAGTTGCGCTGCTATCAGCTCGTAATTGTCAAAGCCCATGACCGCCACGTCATCAGGAATTGAGCGTCCTAATGTGCGCACTGCATCGTACACACCCATCGCTATGAAATCAGAGAAGCAGAAAATGGCAGTTGGTGGCTCAGGAAGCCGGAGCAGTTCCATTCCACCTGCATACCCACCCCTTGATTCATAGTAGTGACAACATACAAGATCCTCATCAAAAGGAACATCGTACGCTCTCAATGCTTGCTTGTACCCTTCCAATCGTCCAAGTGCAGCAGGAATAGGAAAAGCATCATTGATAAAGCCGATACGACGATGTCCCCTCTTCAGCAACGTCTCTGTCGCTGTTCGTCCTCCCTGAACCTCATCAGGCACAACAGAGGGGAGAGAACGATCCTCACAGAAGCAATCGACCAGAACGACAGGCCCTTCGCGAATGTTTGCGGGAAGCGTGACTTCGCGATGGTACATCGCAGCATAAATAATCCCTTCCACCTGTCTCTCAAGCATCACTTCAATCGCCGCCTCTTTCATAATGCTGTCCGCAGCGGTATTAATGATCAAGAGCAGCTTCCCATGTGCCCACGCTGCCTCTTGTGCCCCTTTCATAATATTGACCGCGAAGGGTGTTGTGGCAATCTCGTCCGCAATAAAACCAATCGCATGCGTCTGGTTTGTTCGCAGCGTCTTTGCTGCGAGATTGGGACGATACGAAAGTTTTCTTGCCGTCTCTAGAATGCGCTCCTTCGTTTCCACGGGAATGCTGGTTGCGGAAGGATGGGCATTGAGCACGAAAGAAACAGTCGTCCGGGAAACACCCACCTGGCGAGCAATATCTGACATGGTCGCTGGTCGCTTACTTGGTTGACGGGCCACGCTGCATTCCTCCAACCAATCGAGAGCCTTCTAACACGATTTACTAACACGTGTTAGTAAACAGAGTAAAACATATTTTTTCTCACCTGTCAAGGTCTACAGCTATGCTAGAGAATACATTCCATTTCTGGTTGAGATACAGCGAGGCGGCATGC
>DAOUDD010000021.1:0-64922 GCA_034431765.1 Ktedonobacteraceae bacterium
TAAACATGATAAGCTTCCAGACGTAATTCTCTACCTGCAAGATAAAAACTGGCTCTATCTTATTGAAGCTGTAACTTCGCACGGGCCAGTCACTCCAAAACGAAAGCAAGAGTTAGAGAAGTTCTTGCAACATTGTCCTGCTGCTCCTGTATACGTAACAGCTTTTCTTGATACGCAAGATTTTAGACGGCATGTGTTACAGATTGCCTGGGAGACGGAAGTATGGATCGCAGACATGCCTGAGCATATGATTCACTACAACGGCGACAAATTTATGGGACCACATCCAAAAAGCACAACATAATCATAATCCTACGCGCGCTGCAATAATCTGTTGGGAAATTCGGACCATAAAATTTCCTAATGTAAAATCACTTGACCTTTTCGAATGACTCAGATAGACTGAATCTGTTTGGGAGACTGGACGGTGAGTGACCCGAGACCGCTCTTTGTTCGATCCGCTTTGAGGATACAGCATTGTGGTAAAATAGGCACAAGATGAACTTGTGGGCCGATCTTCCCAACTCAGAGCATTCTCAACAAGCAGTAGACACAATACAGCAGGAGCAGATTGTATTTGCGCGCACGGCACGTCGCCCTGCTGATAGCGCCGTGCTGTCACTTCTACGCAACTGGCTGCTTCAAGACTACATCTCCTCCTATTGCCGAGCACTCGCAGCAACGCGTATCTTTCGTCGCTGCTACTGGATCGATGCACTCGGCATATCCCCCCTGCATGCTTCAGGAACAGCACCAGTTTCGCCACCACCCGGACAAGAAAATGGTCAAAGCGCTTCTAAGGAAAAAGGGCGCAAGAAAGCTTCTTCGCCTGCCCCTCCACCGGCCTTGCAACCTGTTCTTTCACTCGCTCACATGCTTGCACAGGAGAGCAAACCAATTTCACTACAAGCTCTTCTTCTCGCGATAGGAAGCAGTCGGCGCAATGGCACCCGTACAGGATCTCCTGACAATACAGCAGATTTTTCCAAAGGGAGCGCTATTCTGCAGGCGAGCTGGCTTGAGATCGCTCCATCACTACTGACAGAGATTGCCTCATCGCCCGCTATCTTCCTGCTCAATCCGCTCGGCTCCGTGCTTTTTTCCTATGAGGATCTTGCTCCACTTCTACAACGAACCGTTCCAACTGAACTCTGTCTCCTGCTGCCACATAAGCAGATCGTGTCTCACTTACGAGCCGCACAAAAAGATACTTCTAGCAAAAATGCAATCACACAAACAACACAGCCACGCTCTCCACAACAGGCACTCACCGCATTATTACGTACTGACCGCTGGAAAACCCTGTCAATCGACACGGAGAAACAGGCAACGGCTATTTCAAGCTTTATCAGTCTGCTCATAGCGGCTTTACAGCGACACTTTCAGTTTCCTCTCCAGCAGGTTACCCTCCCGCTTCAAGTTGGCCCGGCCCACGTTGAAGATGCCCCCTACACACTGTTGTTTGCTACACGGCGGCAGGATAGCCTGTACGCGATGAATGACGCAATCTCCTGTCACCGTCAGCGCATTGAGGAACAGAGCTACCAGGGGGTGTTAAGCGAGGAGTGGTTTCGTAATCAGCAAAAGCTCCAGGATCGAGAGGCGCGACAACAACTTCTGCAACGTGTCCTTCAGCAAGGGCGTGCACAGCGTGTGCGACGCTGGCCCGACCTTCGTCAGCAGCTTCTTCTTCCACAATTCGGGCGATTTCCCATGTATACATATGATACAGTTATACGACAGCTATTGGCAGCAGGAGAGGTACGTTGCACCTGGCGAGGCATTCATCAGGAATCTGAAGCTGATCGTGTACCAGGCAACGACGATACGCTAATCTGGCGTGAATGATCGAACACAAAAAAGGAGGTAGTACTAGGGGGAAATGTCGAGCATGGGGACACTCAACATTTTAGTAATACCTCCTACAATAGTGTACGCAAAAGAGAGCATCTTTGGTGGTATCAGTACATCAAAAACTGTGTAGGTTGTTGAGAATTTAAAACAGAATGTTTAAACATTAGAGCAATTTCCAGGAGTAGTTGCGAGCATTGGCTACACACTTTCAGAGTCTCAATGTAGCAAACAACGGAAAGCACTTGGTATAGAAATTAACACCGAGTCGATAAATATTTATACCTAGATCACTACCCGAAAGTAATAGTGCTATAGTACTATTACATGGAGAGTGTCTGGTATCAGACAGCCTGATCTGAGGACCAGAATGAATCCTGGCAGAGCACTACGAGAAGGCAAAGCTCCCTAAAAATGTCCGGTCGTTTGCTTGAGCGCGCTATAATAGTGAAAATATTCAGGGTGTAGCGTAAGATTGACCTCCAGGAAGAGGATAGGATAAAGATGTCACAACAAGAACATTCTGATCAGCCATTGAACGATGGGCATCTCTATACGACACAGTTCACAAACACTGCTCCTTCCGGTCAGGATGGACAGAGGATGCCTGTCGAGAAGGTACAGGATGAATTGCTCGATACTAGACAGGCACGTCACACCGCTATCGGTCCCAACTTTGAACACGGGGAGAAGTATCACGAGGCGGGAAAGAGAGACGTGGAATTATATATTCGCACGTATAACACTTTATTACGTAGTTCAGGAGAGATTAACCTCAAGGCACTTATTCAGGCACATTATAATATCGACTCTAGCCTTCATCCTGATGCACGCCAGCCTTATCCCGATATGTCCGCGTTCATCTATAGCGTCTTGCGTCTTCCCGGTGCAATCGGTCACTGTCATCTTGTTCTGCTCGGACAATCAGAGGAGGTTTTCCAGCAATATGGCTTCCACGTAGCGAACTGGCAGGCGGTAACCGCTTCTGCACGTCGCCGTAAATGGTTTTACGATGGGAAGGAAACACTGGCGGTATATGTCGCAAGTCTTAGCGATACCGATGATATTGTTCCTATCCTGGTTGCATTTCAGATTGAGTGGAACAAGATGTATTACCAGCTCAATGATGATCCAACCACAATGCAGTTACTAGAGACGCAGGTTGATCGCTCTTCACCAGTCTTTGCTGAGATTAGCAAGGTCCTGCGCCATCGTCTCCATATTGCGGCCGACGACTGGCAACGCCTCGAAGTAATATGGGGAGATCATCTTTGGAGTAAACTGCACCAGATCGGTCAACAGAAGAAGGACTTCAACTTGCGTATGCTTGGCGGCTCGCATGTTGGTTTCGTCAAGGCCACGCGCAAATGGTGGGAGTCAATCAGCGATCTGCTGAATACGCTGGAAAAGATAGATTGCCCTGTCTACTTTGTCTCCAGCAATACACACAGCCTAGTGAACCTGCTTTCAGGCTTTGCACGTCAACACGAAGACGAGCTGGTCGCGTATGCTTTGAGTGGTGCCGATCCCTATCTAGCAGATGAGTGTCGCAAGCTGCAAGCGGGCAGCGTTCCTGGCAACTGGCAAAACTTCCTCTACTTCGCTGTTAGGGAATGGTCACGTACCCCAGCAGGGAAAGAGGCGGCGCACAAGCGTGTCCAGGAGGCGCAGCAGCGTGGCATATGGCACATGGGGGCCCATCATGGGATTGAAATTGACGCCCAAATCTTTGAACTGGCAAAACTGTTGCCACAGGAAGTTGATCCGCGCTGCAGCATGTCTTCTCTTGATCTTCTATCACGAAGCGATGCTATCATTCTCAATATCGACTATCCCTTAGGCCTGGCCGCCTACCGTATGATGCGCGAAATTCTGGAGAATCTCTCACAGGTTCGTGGCCTCTATATCCTGGGAAAAGCTGCTACTCTCAATGGCAGTATCGGCGATGTCATGATCTCAAATGTCGTTATGGATGAGCACAGTCAGAATACATATTGGCTCGACAATGCATTTCACGTACATGATGTTCGCCCATACCTGGTTTATGGCTCTGTTTTAGACAATCAGAAAGCCGTCTCCGCTAAGGGCACATATCTGCAGAACCGCCAATACCTGGACTTCTACTATCAGGCCAACTTCACCGTTGTCGAGATGGAGAGCGGACCATACCTGAACGCGGTCTACGAGGATCAGTACCTGACACGTTATCCAGTCGGCGAAAACATCAACTTTATGCGCCTGCCCTACGAGCTAGGAATTCTGCACTACGCCTCAGATACTCCCTACACGCGTGGAAAGAATCTGGGAGCGGGTAGCCTCTCCTACTTCGGCATGGACTCGACTTACGCGTCCAGTGTAACTATCCTGCGTCGCATCTTTGAGCGTGAAATCGCCTCTCTTCAACATAAGATTACGACTCCACTGCAAGAACAGCTCCAGCGCCCATCCGAGCAAAGCTCACAGGGTGACGAAAAACATTCGAGCACAACTGTAGGACTGTGAGCTAAACAAATACGTAAGAATATGTGTGGAATGATGGGCGCGCGGGGAGTTCCTCCGCCGATCCACTTTGGTGAAGACATGTACGCTAAGTGAAATGGATTGGCGGCAAGCGCTCCCTACGCGCCGTTTGTTCCTGCTCCTTGTCAGTCAAACTATTAAAATGGGAGTAAAGGTTCAGTTACAAATGCTAACGTCTTCTCACCCAGTCCCGAACACCTCTCTACGCCAGGAAGTCCCCCTCCTCGCAGCGCGTTTCGTAAGTACTCCACGAACGTTATGCCATATCCTGTTTCGGAAAGTAATTGGGCATCCGCATACGGGGATGGAACTTCGATTAATGACGCACCTGCCCCCTCCATGTAATACTTGCTTGACGCATCCTGTGTAATAATAAGGGTGTAGAGCCCGTCATCCTCCTCACGTAGAGACAGATAAGACCCAGGTGTAAATGTATCGTCGAAGCCCTGTACATAGAGTGGATCGAGTTCTTCATCGACCATGCCCTCATCATCCCCGCTGGCTATTGCCTCATCACCATACTCAAACCGATCCATCCCTGGCGTACAGATACCGACGAAGTTGACGGCACCAACAATTTCATAAAACGCTCGTAATGAGAGAGGTAGAATTGCGCCAACTTTCTCCAAAGCCGCAATACGCTTCTGAATATCCGGTAAAGGGGTACCTAACAATGGAGGCTCCTGTTGCACATCCTCAGCATTTACAGCCGAGGCCCATGCATAACCAAAGCGATAACCAACTGTTCGCAAACGTGGAATGAGCAATTCGATATTCGTGCGCACTCGTCGCATCGTCTCTCGTGCAACAGCCAGTGCATCACTGTAGAGCGGCTCCTCACGCACGCCCTTTCTTAACTCGACTAGCTCACGCCAAACTTGCTCACAGCTTCCTTGCTGATACCGTTCGAGGAAACTCGGCATGCTCTCCTCCTTTAGAAATTGACGATTATCAGTATTCCACACACTATTGTAGTGTGAAACGAGAAAGCGCTGGGAAAAACATGACTATCGTCTCATTGATTATCGCTCAGTCGCGAGTTCTTAACTTCTCTAACGAGAAGCATTTACTTTTATAACTACCTTCCTCGTTTTTGAGCAATGAGCATTATTCTTTTCGCTTATATCTGTCCTCTTTCTCTCGAAGATGATGAAACAGAAAAGATTTATGGAACAAGGCGATGGATATCACGTGGAAATGCTGTTGCCAACTTGACATTTTGCAGCCCTAGCAACTGCATTACCAGGCGTTCCAGCCCCATGCCAAATCCACCATGTGGAGGCATACCGTATTTGAAGGCTTCCAGGTAATAGGCAAAGGGTTCCACCGGTAAGCCTACTTTCTCCAATGCCTCAACGTAGTCAGAGTAGCGATGCAGGCGTTGCCCTCCCGTAACCAACTCGATACCTCGGAAGAGCAAATCAAACGAATTTGTATATTCTTGCTGCACAGGGTCAGGATGCGTATAGAAGGGACGCTTGCGCGTAGGATAGCCAGTGACGAAAAGAAAGTCGCTGCCGAACTCATGCTGCGCCCACTCGCCTAGCCAGCGCTCGTCCTGTGGTGAAAGGTCAGGCTCGCCGCGCACGTCAATCCCATGACGTTTGAAAATGAGTTCCTGGGCATCTTTAAAATGAAGAAAGGGAATATTTTTCGGGACTACAGGTACTTCTCTATGTAATACTTCTAATTCGGCAATATAGCTTCGGCTGAGGATCGCCATTATTCTTTCAAGTATATCACGTAAGAGAACCATAATGGTATGATGATTTTCAATAAAGGCAAGCTCTACGTCCATGCTGACATATTCGTTGAGGTGGCGCGTCGAGTCATGTAGTTCCGCGCGAAAGACGGGGCCGATCTCGAAAACACGCTCAAAGACACCCACTTGCAACTGCTTGAAAAATTGTGGACTTTGTGCAAGGTAGGCCGGACGACCAAAGTACTCAAACCCAAACACATTCGCTCCACCCTCTGTTGCCGCAGCAACAATTTTTGGTGTCTGAATCTCGGTGAAGTCACGCTCTAACAAGAGGCTGCGAAAACCTTCCATTATCCCTGTTGCGACTCTTAGTACAGCGCGCCGTTGCGGATGACGTAGAGTTAGCGCGGCATGATCGAGTAATGTACTCGTACTGGCCGTCAATGTGCGCTTATTTATCGAGACTACTGGTGACTCCTGCACAGGCGTAATAACTTCAAGAGACAATTCATGTAATTCTACACCTCCGGGAGCCTGTGGCTCTTGCACAACCATTCCCTCAAGCGCTATAACGCTCTCAACGCCTGCCTGCGCCTCAACGAGAGGCTCTATCTCTTCTGGTCTCTCGCTCACAGCCTGGACCAATCCCCAGCCATCGCGAATGATAAGAAAGGTAATGCCGCCCATGTGCCGTCGCGAATGCAACCATCCTGCAACACGAACGCGTTCTCCAACATGCAACGCGGCTGCGCTTGCCTTGATACGCTCCATAAAAGCTCCTCCTGAAACAATGAAGATACAAAACTAGCTTGCTCAAAAGTCTTGTCATCAACTGGACAACAGTATGTCGTTTCAGTTGACTAAAACTTTTTCTGTGACAATCCTGTCAGCTTATTCACCTCCTACAAAAACGCAAACAAAAAGCCCTCATCCTTTTTTTGGAGGACGAGGGCATTAACATTTCTGCCAGTCGTGGTACCACCACCATTTGTCCCATAAGGGGCCTCAGTCGGTTCTGCCTGTCTTCTTCTCTATTTTAATCGTGAGCGGCAGGTTCAAACCGCCGTGCAGTAACGGGCACGCTCCGAAAAGTAGCTACTATGACTCTTCCTGTTCAGTTCACTACCTGGCTCAGGGTGTCATTGAGGAGGGCCGATAACGATGCTTTCAGCTTCTTCCATCGCTCTCTGTGTGTCGGCAGGACTTCTCAATCTGTCCCTTTCACAGCCTTTGCTTTCTTCTCTTGCCTATAAAGATACCAGACTGTTTGCGAAAAGTCAATGTGATGGCGACGCTATAACAGTATCTTCTTCCGCCTCTGCCTGAGGTAGAGGTGGACGTAGACGCAATGCAAGCGCAAAGAACAGCATTGTTGGCGAGAGAATCACACTTGTTACAAGCAGAGCTGCACGTAG
This sequence comes from Ktedonobacteraceae bacterium, assembly GCA_034431765.1. Lineage (GTDB taxonomy): Bacteria > Chloroflexota > Ktedonobacteria > Ktedonobacterales > Ktedonobacteraceae > DASYAN01. The sequence goes on from DAOUDD010000021.1 coordinate 7,489, forward strand.
CGAGACTACGGTACCGATAAAGCCAACGAAGGGACCTCCAGCAATCTGGCCGATAGCATCAATCTGCCCGAACATCGAGATGATAGTGGCGCGCATACGTGGAGTGCTGCTCTGGGTCATCCATGTATTGTAGAGCGGATGAGCCGTTCCTCGAAAGATGCCCGCGCTCCAGAAAGCAGCCAGCGCCAGGTAGAAGTTCCCTGCCAGAGCAAACGTTGCAACGCTAACGATCAGCAACATCTCAAAGACAAACAGTGTTAGCACAACGACTCGCTGCTTTGTCGTATCTACCCAGCGGCGTATCAGCTCGCTTGCTATCAATCCCAGGATTGACGAGCCGATGCTGATAATACCGAACCAGGTAAGCGAGGAGAGATGCCACAGGTCAGGGAAATGATAATCCTTGATGAAGTGATCGGTTGATAGACGATCAAAACCTTCACTCGCCATCGCTGCAAAAGCAGTAATCGCAAGGATAAGCAGGAGAACGTAGCTTTTACGTACCGCACGACCTCCATCGACCATCATCTGTCCCATCGCTCTCCAGGTGCTGCGCTCGCTACGCAGTGTCGGCTGGAAGTGTTGTTCTGGCATAGAGCAGAAAAGAAAAGCCGCTAATACGAGGAACAGACATGCCCCAACGATAATAGGCAGACTAATCTGCAAGGTTGCCAGGATAACGCCGACAGGGATACTCACCAGGGCGGCGAGTTGTCCTACCTGGCTGCCACGAATAAACACCTTGCCGGTATCAATACCACGAATCTCTTCAGCTACCCATGCCTCCTCAGCTCCCGTTGTGAACGTTACTCCTGCACCCCACAGGATCTGCGCAGCCAGGACCGATCCAAATGTAGACACGAGGCCAAACAAGAGGAAACCTACACCCATCAGCAGTACACCTACGATTACGGCGAGACGACGGCTGTAGACATCCGCCAGCACTCCAGTCGGCACCTGGCAGAGGAAAGCTGTAACCTCCAGGGTAGTACCAACCAGCACAAGCTGTAGCGGATTGAGCTTCACTACTTCAATCTGATAAACCATACTCATCAAAAAGACGAGTGATTGCGCAAATGCAAAAAGGCTTGAATAACACAGGTATACAATATATGCGTCAAGCTTCTTGTTCAGGAAACGCATAAAGCACTCCTTCTTGTGAAAGAACAGCAGAGCTGTCAGGAAGAAGCTGGAGTGCGGCCTGGACATCTCTAGAGGGAAGAATCACACATAGTATGAAGGCGTGACAAAGCAAAAGTACAAACTACTCTCTTTCGCCACATGTGAATAGAAGGTGGGAAATGTGTGATGCAGTGATTACAGGACGCAACCAGCAAAGAGCAACATACTGCTGGAGACTGCAGCAGAAATTGTGGAAAAAATGATTGTTGCTCTTTGCACTAGTTGAAGCTCCTGATGTAGTATTTTTAATCGAACAAATATAAGCGTACCATAATTAGTAGAAGAAATCAAGCATTTTTGGCTTTTTCGCCATACTTGAACGATCCTCTACCCTTCCTCGCCAGCCATAGGGGCACCAACAGCAATTGGTTGCGGCGTCTCTCCGATTTCAAACGGCTCAATGGATGCCGCTGATACTGGAGATGGGACGGTAACGACTGGTAGATTGCTTTCGACAACCAGACCATTATCTATATAGATGTGGTAAGGGAACAGAGCTGGATCAAACGCACTGCTATGAGAGAACAGAAGAATCTGCTCAAAATGCTCAGCCAGCACTTCGCCTGTGACCACATCAACCAGAGCTTGTGCACGGCCGCGATCAAATGAACTCAGTGGCTCATCCAATAAGACAAAACCTGGTGCGGCTCCTAACTCGCGTGGCAGTGTCGCGATGGCGAATGCTAGCCTCAGAGCTAACGCAAGCTGATCGGCTGCACCACCTGAGAGCGTAGATGAAGGCACATACTCGTTCGCGGCTGAATCCCAGACCTGAATTTGATAGGATCCTCCTCCAATCGTCCCCTCTTCCGGCTCTACCTGCAAATGTACATCACGATAACGACCAGCAGTCAATAGCGGCACAATCTGTTGCATATATGATTCAGTACGTGGCAACATCTTGCGCAAGAGACGCTCATTGACGGCCTTGAGCATCTCATTGCCATACTTCTTCGTCTGGTATGAACGCTCCTGCGCCTCCATCTGCGTGTGTGCCTCTTCGAGATTGAGCAATTGGTTCTCTAGATGGAGAGCCTGGCTCATCTCTAGCTCTTGCTTCTCCAGCGTATTGAGTTCCTTTTCGAGTGAGAATCTTTGCTCTACAAGATGCTGACGGTCCGTGAGTGTATATTTAGCAAGTAGAGGCCAGATCGCGGTAAGATCGGCCAGGAAATAGCTTTTTGGCTGTGGACGGCCGCGCTGGTCAAGCTGTTCGGCAATCGCAGCTTGAGCATCCGCAATATCCTGCTGACAGAGGGCAATTTTCGCCTGGGCTGCTCGCTCGCGGTTGCGCAGATCATCGAACTCGTGCTGGATACCTTGCTCATTCGCCTCCTCTAATTCACGTTGGCAACGACTGCGCAAAGCGATTAGAGCCTCTGCAAAAGGATTGAGCGGTACAATCCAGCTTCCCAACGTGTTGCTAAACTTGGCTAATTGTTTATAGTATTCGGAGAGCGACTCCTGACGTTCCTTGAGCAGTTCGGTAAGCCGAGTATGTTGTTCCTGGAGCATAATCTTGTTGCCCAGCGTGATATGCAGCTCCTCTAACTGCTTGCGAGCGGTTGTTTCGGCCTGGTTAATTGCAGCCTGTCCAAAAGCTACACCTAATGGCTTGACACGCTGCCGTAGTGAATCTTGCAGGGATTGCAGCGCACTGCGCAAGGCTGTCTGCTGTTCCCGTGCACGCTCAAGCAGTACCTCAGGGTTATCTGACAGGAAACGCGCATTTTGCTCTTCGATTGTATGCTGTCGCTGCAACAACACATCGAGAGCTTCCTGGTGAATCCTCGTTTGAGAGGCAAGATCATTCATCACGTCAAGCTTCCCATCGAGCGCAGCTATTTCGTGTTCCGTAGCCTTAACCGTAGTATCCACCAGTGTCTCTAAATCTGGAATACCACTGATATCTTCATCCGAAACAGGAGGAAGTGCACCGGATGAATATGAAGGATTCGTTGTAATGGGACTTTGTTGGAGTCGTGCATTAATACTTGGAGACGGCAGATTTTCCTGTCCGGCTAACAGCGTCACCTCCTGTTGCATACGTTCAATCGCAGCCTGATTTGAATGCAGATCCTCATCCAGATTGTCCCAGCGCTCTTGCTTGCGCAATTCTTCAAGGCGTGCCCGCTCGTTGCGCAGAGAGGCTACTGCCTCCATTGTAACGTTCACCTGGTTACGAGCCGCATTCGCAGCATCAAGCCGCTCTTTCATATGCTGCTGCAACTCACCAAGGTCATCCTGTTTGGGAGTTCGTTGCAGAAACTGCTGCGCGTCGTCAAGAGAATGCGGCACACTTCCTCCCAGCGAACGTATTTCGTTTTCAACTTGCACCAGAGCTTGCTGATCCCCCGACATACGTTGCGCAGCCTCACGTGCCGTCACCATCATTCCTACTCGGCTGATCGCCTCTTGCTCTTTCTGGCGTGCCTCAAGCTCCTGCACATGCGCCTTGCGATAGCTCGCGAAAAGATAGGCTGCCAGCCCTGCTGCTGCGATTGCTACGATAATAGCGATAATGGCAAGAACGCTGACAGAAGTGAGCGAGGTCAGAGCAATCACAATACAAAGTGCAACTGCAACAACACATCCGATGGTATACATAAGATATCGGGTGGCTGTATTACGAGCCTCTATCACGCTCTGCGTCAATTGTGCCTGGCGCTGACGAGCAACGTGAACATGCTGTTCAGCATCGGCGAGCCCCTGAGCAAGACCTTTTAAACGTTGCCATTCTTCGATCTGACGGCGTACATTGTACTGACGCCAGGTACCTTCTAGCGTGTCCGCTTGCTGCTGAGTTTGTTGGGCCTCACGCTCAACAAGCTCAAATTCCTGCTCGGTGTCACGCAGATCTTGCCGCACTTTTTGCAGTTGCAAGCCATTCTCTTCAGCTTGAGACCTGCTAGCAAGCTTCTGTGTGTACTGCTCCTCCAACTGGTGTAGTGTGCGCAGACTTTCAGCAAGAGCACGCAGACGCTCTAGACGAGCCTCTAATTGAGGACGCAAAGTACGGCGTTTCTCCTCAATCTCCTGTAACGATTGTTGCGCCTTCGTGAGTCGCAGGCGAGCATGCGTGATCTGCTCATCGAGCAGGCGTAGATCTTGCTTGACATGGTTGTATTGTTTAAGATCCTGCTCAAGCTCTTTAATCGAGTCAACGGCAGAGAGGAGATCGTTGGACATACGCTGGAGTGTACCGAAGGAGCGAGTAAGTTCCGCCAGTTCGTTGACGCGTTTTTCCAGCCGCGGCAATTCCTCGCGCTCACGACGCTCCAGGTCAGCAATGCTGTTTTCCAGTTCGGGTAATCTACGTTGGGCGTCAGCGATATCGTCATAGGAAGAGATGATGGAGTCGAGCGTGGCCTCAGCCTTTTTAAGTTGTTGGATGCGCCCCTGCTGGCTCTTAAGTTCGAGGGAGCGCGAGTGCCCCTGCTCCAGCACCCGTTCTAACTCGCTAATTTCCGCTTCTTGCTGCTCTATCTCCGCAAGCGCTTCATGGACGCTGACGGCGTCAAGTGCGGCTTCGATCGAGTCAAGCTGTTCACTTAGCTGAGGGATGCGAACTTGAATCTCGGCCAGGCGTAACCGCTCGGAACTCTCATGAAGTTTCCGCTCATCTTGCTCCTCAATATGAAAGCGTTCCTGCAATAGTTGGAGCTTTTCCAGACCCAGCAGTTTTCGCACCGTGACTTCACGCTGCGCGCCAGAGATTGTTTCCAGGCGGTTCAAGCCCTTTTGCTCGATTAAGCAAGTGTTGCGCAGCGCTTCACCATCCATCTCTCCCATTTCCGCAACTATACGCGCATTGGCAACCTCCAGATCGGTAACAGGCGCTTCATCAGGCATGCCGAGGCGACGAATCTGCAACGAAACCTGCTGACTCTGCCCGCGCTCCAACGTACGCTCGATTGTCAGTTCCGTTGCTCCTACTGAAAGAGTCAGCACAACCTGAGCGCTGGATGAACCATAGAGAATAAGGTCATCCAGCGAACGTTTGCCACGAGATGGTACCAGTGGCTCTCCATAAAGAGCAAAGTAAAGGCTTTCAATAAGTGCTGACTTTCCCGCTTCATTTGGTCCCTGAATTAAAATACTGCCACGCTGCGGAAAGTGCAGATTCATTGAACGCAAGAGTCTAAACCGTTCGATTGTTAAATGTTTTAAAATGATCATAGGTCGCACTCCATTCGCCAGCGCAGAGCGCTCTGGTCACCTACCGCCTACTTCACATGCCGTTGAGCAAAAGGGGTTCTTTTTGCTCGTCGATTGCCTGCAATACAGCCTCTTTTGTAGCACGCAATGCCTTCTGCTCTCGTTCATCAGTTGCAGCACTGATCCATTCATCCGCTAGTATGCTTAACTCTTCACGAGGAGAGAAGCGTTCACCGGTCTCGCTAGAAAGTGCTTCCTCTGGAAGCAAGAACAGGGCACTGTCATCAATTGCCAGGGCGAAGCAGTGTTCCTCGCCGTAGCGACGAATGCGATTCAGATCCAATTGATGATAGGCACTGCGCGTCAGTTCTCCTTCCAGGCATAACTGAATCATCGTTTCAGGAGTGCTCAGGGGACGTAAGCGCTCCAAAATTGCCTCTGTAGGAGAGGAAGCTGACTGTTCAGACCAGAGATCAGACGTATGCAGGACTAGACGATGCAACGCGAGCGCATCAACGCGAATGTGATTGCACCAGCGGACTCCATCAGCAGCCAGACCGAGAAAGACAAAGCCAGGTGCGGCATCCGGTGTGCTAAAATCAACGTGTTGCGTCGCTCCTGCCACAATCAACTCGCATTGCCCAAGATGACTACGACTGAAATTATGGTGATACCCTGCCAGAATATACTTGAAAGTATCCTGTTGAGCAATACTGCTCTGGCTCACTTGTGTCCGTTCCTCAAAGAGCGACGAAGCTCCACTGAATCCTTCGATAGGAGCGTGCAGGAGCAGCAGTGAAATTTTGGCGCTACCAATCTCGCTCTGGACACGCAGATCAGCCAGCGGATCGCCCTCTTGCCCTGCAACGACGCTGAGTCCACAGATCCCTACTCTTATTCCATGCAAATCGAACAGCACCGGTTCAAGCTCAGAGATATCTTGTAGAGAGACCGGCGGGAAATAATGAAGCGCTCCCAGGCGTGCATAGCTGAGCTGTGGCGTTGGCAGATTGCCACCATGTGAAGTATCATGAACGCCGCCCAGTGCAAACGTGCGTACCCCTGCCTGCTTCAACTGTGCCAGCCGTGATGCCACAAAGCTGCGATCTCGCTCATCTGGCGTCATCGTATCAAAGAGATCGCCTGCCTGCACAAATATGTCCACCCCTTGCATGATCGCGAAATCTGTGGCCTGCTGAAATGCATCGCGCAAACGCTGCTGTCGCTCTTCCCGCTTTCGTGGATCTTGACCAAAGCCCGTATAACCGAGATGATTATCAGCAGTGAGCACAACTGTAATTACATCATCTTTTCTTTCAGAAAGGGCTGGAGCTGCATCTGGCTCCTGGTCTGTTTTCACATTGTCATCTTCCATCGAAACCACTTCCGTTTAGCAAACGTACAGGTATTGGTAATAAAAGACCATCTTCCTCAGGTGAGTCTATCACAAAAGAGAGTAATTAAAAAATAATCGGGACAAAAAGAGGGACTATTGGGGGAAAACGTCTCGTTCTCATACATAAGAACACATACATGTCCTCCTACTCTTCCACAAATTTTCTAGAATAGCAGCGTTCTTCTGATAGGCCTGATAGGTACTATACATATTTACCCTATGACGAGACTACACAAAAGTACCTCTTTGAACAAAGGGATGGACAATAAGAAACAAAAAAGATTAAAATTTCATGAAGATTAGTAGGATCAACGCAGAAATTTCAGGGAGAGTTGAACAGCTATGTGAATTCTTTTGTCGTCTACACGTAGCCTATTGGTAAGGTGGCGGTACTTCAGCTAATCGCCTATCGTAATCATCTATATAATGTAGCGATTCGAGATGCTCAATGGGCAGCTCAAAGTGTAGTGGGAGAGTAATGTGGTGGCAGCAACGTACTTCACACATCTGGAAAAAGAAACAAGCAAAGTTCTTCTGTCGTTCGCCAACAGTATCCAGGAGCGGGATATTGTGACGTACGAGCATTCTCGTCGTGTAGCTGTCTATGTGCAACGGCTAGCACGCTACCTTGGTTGGTCACGACAAGAGGCACATGACCTTGCGCTGGCAGGGCTTGTTCATGACCTTGGTAAGACGTGGATTGGCAACGACATTTTAAATAAATCTGAGGCCCTTTCACTTGAGGAACGGCGCAAGATGGAGCGCCACCCGCTCATTGGCGCGCGGATTCTGATAGGCTGTGATGTTCATCCTTTCTATGTAGAGACGGTACTCTACCATCATGAGAACTGGGACGGGTTGGGGTACCCATCGGGTTTAAAAGGAGAAGAAATTCCCCTCAGCGCGCGTATGCTAACAATCACCGATGTCTATGATGTACTCACCTCGCAACGCCCTTATAAAGCTGCAATGACACTCCAGGAGGCACGTACTCGCATGCAGGAGGGAGCGGGCAATAGCTTTGATCCCAGTGTTCTAGATGCGTTTCTCCACCTATTAGACACACGGCCAGATTTCACGCCAATGCAAAATGTCTCTAATCCTGAACTGGCTGAGAGACAGACTTCCTCTTTCTATCGCATGTTTTTAGCTGGATCATAACACCTAGTAAGGACGTACACCTCTCATGTCTATCGCTATTATCGTGCACGGGGGAGCAGGTAGTATCGCGAGCGCACGTCATGAACGCGCCAGAACTGGTTGTTCGGCTGCTGTTCTGCTCGGTTGGCAGATTCTCCAGGAACAGGGGAGTGCCCTGGATGCGGTTGAGGCAGCAGTCACAGCCCTGGAAAATAACCCTGACTTTAACGCTGGTACAGGTTCATGCCTGACACGCAACGGCTCGATTGAGATGGACGCAGGCATTATGGAAGGGCATACATTACAGATAGGGGCCGTTGCTGGCGTAGAGCGGATAAAAAATCCAATTGTGCTGGCGCGCAAAGTATTGGACAGTCCACATACGCTGCTTATTGGGCAGGGAGCGCAACATTTTGCACTCGAACAGCAGATGCAATTGTGTGCACGAGAAGAACTGTTGACAGAAAGACAACTTACGAACTGGCGCAAGGCTCAGGGAGCGCAGTTTGTGCAGGCAGCAGGTCAGGACGAAGAGTCCGAAAAGAAACACGGCACAGTAGGTGCTGTTGCGCTTGATAGCTACAGTCATCTAGCAGCGGCAACCTCGACCGGCGGTATTATGAACAAGTACCCCGGACGTGTAGGTGACTCGCCCCTGATCGGCTGTGGCTTCTACGCTGACGAGTATGCCACCATCTCCTGCACAGGCTATGGAGAAGATTTTACTCGGCTGCTTATTGCCCGTCGTGCAGCCGAGTTTATCTCTCATGGAGCAGCAGCCCAAGACGCGGCAGAGCGCGCAATCGCGTTTCTTAGTGCGCACACTACTCAAACAGGCGGTCTGATCCTCCTTGACTCTGGCGGCAAAATAGGACAAGCCAAAAACAGTGAGCACATGGTATATGCCGCCATCTCCACCGGTATGGACAAACCGCTCACAGGTGTGTAACAGTGTACTCGTTTACCCATTCTGTTCGCCGCAGCTTTTCTGACATAAAATACTCATTTCTTACTATTGATCAATATGAGATAATCATGTTAGAAAAATCCACACTATGGCGGGTTTGAGAGTCGATGCGACGGTCATGCTGTGGTAAGTAGACATCACTACAAGTGCCTCGTTGTGCACATTTCATAAATACTGCGACAGTCACGGTGTGACGAGTTTTGGAAGTTTATATGACTAGTTCTTAGATTCAGTGTGATAGCTACTATGTAGCGCGTTTTGAAAGTTCATTTTGATTACATGCCCTATTGTGCGCATTTCAGCATTACTGCATTCGCTACGGTGTAGCAAGATTTGCAAATGAATCAAAGACCACCGCGTGGCAGATTCATAATTGAGAAAACCATGGTTTTGCTAGCTTTCATATAAGAACGAGTGGAAGCTAATACCAGGCAGAGGAAGCAAAGGTATTTGAGAAGCTTTATGTAAGCACGTGCTGGTTTGATTTCAGGAAGAAGTATACCTTAAAATACGTATTGATGAGCACACAAGCACAGGTGCCATCACAAAGGTACAGAGCGAAGCGAGAAAGAACTCGCTGAATTGTGCTGGAACAGGCTATGAACTCTTATTCTGGACAACAGAGGAGGATCTATGCGCATTCGGAAAGCTGTGTTACCCGTCGCTGGCCTGGGAACACGTGTATTACCCGCCAGCAAAGTGGTACCCAAAGAATTACTGCCCGTGGTCGATAAGCCTACATTGCAATACATTGTTGAGGAAGCAGTCGCGGCTGGAATCGAAGAAATTATTTTTGTGAGTAGCCGTCATAAACATTCACTGGAAGATCATTTTGATTCGTTCCCAGAACTGGAGCGCACCCTGGAACGGAAGGGTAAGCGCAAAGAGCTGGAGGCTGTCCGTAAACCACAGCAGATGGCTCGCTATGCGTCAGTACGGCAGGAAGAGCCGCTGGGTCTGGGTCATGCCATCGCTTGCGCTCGTGACCTGGTTGGCAACGAACCATTCCTGGTGCTGTTAGGTGATGAGATCTACCCCGAACAGCCCTGTCTCCCGCGCCTGATAGAAATCTATGAGCAACACCAGACTTCAGTTCTGACGCTCTTCAGTGTGCCACAGGAGCAGATTCCCTCATATGGCATTGCGGAAGTGAAGGATATGGGTCAGGGTATTTTGCAGGTTTCTAATCTGATAGAGAAGCCGCCTCTCGATGAAGCGCCATCCGATCTGGCGGTTGCTGGCCGTTATTTAATGACACCTGACATTTTCGAGATTGTTGAGAGGACACCGCCGGGACGCGGTGGCGAGATTCAGCTAACCGATGCATTGCTAGTGCAGGCTCAACAAGGACGTTGTTATGGCTTCCGCTTCGATGGCGAACGCTATGACACAGGCACTCCGCTTGGTCTACTCACGACCTCACTTGCGCTGGGCTTGAAACGGTCCGATCTTGCACCTGGTTTGCGTGAATTTATGCAGCAAGCTCTAACAACAACAGCACAATCCGTTTAGTAGTATGGCTTGCCACGTATGGAAACTCGCGTTATAGTAGGACTGAACAACAGTTCAGCGTTTCCGCTTCTGAGTGGAACCGGAAGAAGAGTCTTCTAGAACCCTCATATAGAGTACAAAAGAGTGGCGTGTTGCGGAGGCATGACACGCGAGGGAGATTACATTGGCAAGCTTCATTCTTACATTGCATACGTATAATGTGTACCTGGTTATCCTGGCAGCAGCAGTTGCGGGCATCTTTGGACTGGTGCTCTTCTTCACAAAGCGAGCTGTTCTACGTCCATGGCGCATTGCACTGCTAGTCTCACTGGCATTTGGATTACTGCAAGGTCTTCTTGGGTTGACCATGGTGATTATGGGCTTAAAACCGGGAGGTGGACAGGGACTCTACTACTTGCATTATGTCTACGGTGGTATTGTCGCGCTCGGCATCCCCTTCACGTGGGTAAGTTTTACGGCACAGGAAAAGGATCAGCGCAAACATATGCTCTTCTATAGCATTGCTGCCCTGGTGATGGTTGCAGCAGCCGTACGTGCCTGGATGACAGGCTATCATGCGTAATGCTCTGTCAGACTGCATTACAACCCAGGCAAGCAGAGCCAAACGACGCGTAGGGGCGCTTGTCTCCAATCGCGTAGAGAAACTCTTGCTCTACTCGTGAACTGGAGGGAGGAGATATGCGAGCTTCTTTTATTCATGTGGCAGATACCCACCTGGGCTATGAACAGTATGGCGTACGGGAACGCTTTAACGATTTCAGTCGCGCCTTCTGGGATATTCTGCAAGACGCGATTGAGCGTAAGGTGACCTTTGTTGTCATCGCGGGCGATCTCTTCAACAAGCGCGCAATCGATGCACAGACGTTGATTCATGCTATCGAGGGACTGAGAAAGCTCAAGGAATACAATATCCCTGTTATTGCCATTGAAGGCAACCATGACCGTAGCTACTACCGCGATGGCATTTCCTGGCTGCAATTTCTCTGTTACCAGGGCTACATCACGCTACTTGCACCGATCATGCAGGAAGGCGCGCCCCTTCTCACACCCTGGCAACAGGATACTATGCTGGGAGCCTACGTTGACCTGCTTGATGGACAGCTACGTGTCTATGGTCTGCCATGGCAGGGTGCCGCGACTAATCGTACGCTCGCAGGGATGGCAAAGGCACTCGAAACCTCACGTGCCGATGAGGAGGCAAGCGGCGTGAAGTATCGCTTGCTCACAATGCATACCGGGGTGGATGGAATCGTAGCTCGTGTCCAGGGGCTACCCACTATGGCGCAATTCCAACCCTTGCGCGACTACATCGACTACCTCGCGCTTGGACACGTGCACAAACCATACGAGTTCGACGGCTGGATGTATAATCCTGGCTCAACCGAGACATGTGGTGCAGAAGAGACGCAATGGGATGATCGCGGCTACTATTATGTCGAGATCGACACAGAGCAGCCAGAGCGTATCATCTCCCCGCTCAAAAAAGAACGACAACATCATGCCGAACATTTGAAAAGCAAGCGACGACCCTTTGTACGCTACGACCTGCGCGTTGATGGCTTAGAGGAGCCTGAAGCCGTTTATAAACGCCTGCAAGATTACTGCCAGCGTGAGGGAGCACGTCATTTCTCTCCGAATCTACCACCAGTGGTGCAGGTGCAACTGAGCGGTACATTGGCCTTTGATTCTGGCGCGTTGGATATGCCATACATGGAAGAGATGTTGCGTAAAGCATTTTCGCCTCTGCATGTGCGCATTGATAACAACACTAATGACCAGGATTACGTTCCAGACGACAACGATCTCGATGGACGTGACCGCTCGGTCTGGCATGAGCTGGAACGGCGCATCTTCGAGGAGCTGATTGGCCTTGACGTCCGCTATCTCCCCGCTAAAGAACAGTGGAGTGGCGTGCTCAGCGAACTGAAGCAAGCAGCCTTGCGCAAAGACTCCCCTGAACAGATCGCAGACTTTCTGCGCGAGAAGCGTGCGTCGTTGTTGTCGAAATAGAAAAGGCTCTCTTGCAGTATCCTCATGGCGGATCGAACAATGGGTAGTCTGAGGTCGTGCATCGACCCGCTTCCCAAGCTCATCCGGTATATCTGAGTACTCCGAAAAGATCAAATGATTTTGCACTAGGAAACCATATGCAGCACTTTCCCCTCAGATGTAGTTTCCTCATAAGTGTGTGCCGGGGTAATAGAGCTGAGCACTGCCTTTTGTTCTGGGAGGAGGATAGTTTCGACTGGATGGACGGCATGCCAGATGCGCTCGACGGCTCCGGGTTCTTCCAAGCGATAGACGAAGCGCCCCGGAACTTCCGCCTCTTCAGCCAGGTGATTGGCACGACCCAGGACGTAGCGCGCCTGCTCGTCGTTCAGGTGTGGCTCAATCAGGCGGAATAGCTCTGGTTTTGTATCTGGCGAGCTTTGTCCTTTCCCCAGGAAGAGGAAGATGACAGGTTTCTTATCAGTATTGTGCACAGCCGCTTCTATGACCGCCTCATTGTGAGCATTGTTCGTAGAGAGCAATGCCAGCACGCCAGAAGGAAAGTCTTGCTCGACCCCTGTGGTAATAACGGGTGTACGTCCACGCTTTTTGTGCTGAGCATAGTTCCAGTAGGCAATCAGCATACCAATGACGGAGACGCTCCCGCCAAACGCCGTGGCAAGAGGTTTGGCAATAAGATTAGTGCTCCAGGCGACCACGACAAGTACCGTTGTCAAAATGCCAAGCCAGAAATTAGCAGTTGAACGTGTCCAGCGTCCCTCTGGCTCCGGTTTTTCAGAGGCAGCCTGTTCTGCTGGTGGTTGTTGCGCTGCTTGTGCCTTATCGACCTGTGCCGTCTCTCCCTTGAGTTCGTGCGATCCCAGAACCTTGCCATCAACATAGGCGGGTTGCAGCCCCTCCTGTTTATCTTCAGCAAACTCCTCCGCAGCAATCATCGCTTCACGCTGCTCTGGATCAGAAACAGTTCGAGCTAACTTTGAACGCATGCGACGAGCGCGGAAACGTACGATATCCATACTGAGACAGGTCAGTGTAAAGGCACCGAGCAAGCCAAAGGCGTACATATCGCCCAGTATGTTGATGTTCCCATGAACTAATAGCAGCACGACGATAGGCACCAGTGTTGCAAGGACAATAGAGTAGTGCGGCGTGTCACGTAAACGATTGCGGCGTAGAATCCAGGAGGGAAAGAATTCCATCCGTGATAGAGCTAGAAACACGTGATACGAGCCGATAATAGCAGTGTTGCTGGCAAAGACAAGTAGTGCACTGGCACTTATCGCAACCTCAGTCTGTAAAATAGGGCCACCCCACTTTCCACCGAGCAGGGAGATGATCTGACTGGAAAGCACATTATCGCCAGCAGCTTGCGGCAGAAGCAGAGTTGAAAGTACGGTCAATAGTGGACTTGTTATGCCAACTGTGAGTACAACCAGGAAAAGCGCCATCTTTCCAACTGTGCGCCGTGGTAACTGCATAACAGGTGAGAGTTGAGAAATACTTTCCAGTCCTGAGAAGGCAAGAAAGGAGCCAGCAAAGCCGACCAGGAAGCTAACCGGTGTCAGTGTATGGCTCGAAAACATCTGTGGTAGCAAGCCAAAGAACTGCGCAAGCGAGATGTGTGTGAAGACAGAGATCAGGATAGCAACATCACTGACAAAGGCGATAACGGCAGCTATCATACTGACGCGTGCACTTTCACTGACACCATACCAGTTCAAAATACCCAGCAGAACAAGCAACAGTAGTGTAATCCAGAGCGTGACGTTGAAGCCTAAAAACATATTCTGTGGACCAATCGCCGGTATAACGATACTGAGATAGAGCATACCGGAAAGGCAGCTAATGGCGGCGGTCAGGAAATAGTCTACCAGAATAAACATGCCCCCAAGTGCTCCAAACCAGCGGTTGAGCGCTTTCGCCGCGACTGTGACGACCCCTCCCCCCTGCGGAAAGCGGTAGGTGACCTCGACATATTTAAAGGTCAACAAGATGAAGACGAGCATGGTTAACAGAACGAAGAAGCCTGCTAGCTTGTTGACTGTACCAAAGAGAATGCCGGGTACATAATAAATAGATGTGCCAATATCAGCAAAAACAACAGCCCAGCAAAGAAAAGGTCCGAGTTTTGCTCCAGCGTGTCCAGATTCGCTCGTGGCATGTGAAGAGGAGGTTTTTGTAGGTGCCAACGGTTGTTTCATGTTATCTATCTTTCTCACCATGATTACAGAATATGTAGAAAGTGTGATGTCAGACTTCGTACAATTTATTGTGAATTATATATTATACGAAGTCCAGTAATGTTGGGCATCCAGGGAGCAAACTTTTCTCCCTCCTACCTATTCTCGTTTGATCGCAGGTCACACCCATATCTGCCTATAGTACGGGTTACATGGCGAAAAGAGATACGAGGCTGAGCTAATAAATCACGATAGGTGTATTTCCAGAGGTGTTATTGTATAGCCAGCCCGCCTGCTCCTCTTGCATGTTAATACAACCATGACTGCCGTTACCTGAATAAGTTTCATTGCCACTGGAATCAGCGTGGGGAAACTGAGTACCTGGACCATAGTCGGCACGCCACCAGGAGTCGTGAATGAAGTATCCACCGTCATGATACAGAATCGCGTAGTGAATTGGCGTAGGAGGATACCAATATGGCGATCCCGGAGGGTCCGAAGAGTGAAACGTGGTTGGAGAGAGCCGTTCCATAGCGGGCCATACTCCAGGCAGTGATGGTCGTTCGGGCCTGCCCGTCGTTACCTGAAAGGCTCGTACTAATTTGCCATCCTGATAGAGGCGCAACGCCTGCTCGCTCAACGAAACCACGATTACCTGTCCTTTTTGCAGGGCATAATGATCAAGCGCCTGCATATCAGTTGTGTGAACCTGGTCGTACGGAGTAGTATCACGTGTATCTGATTCTAATAAATGTAGATTGAACAAAGCGTTGTTGACGGTATCAACTACATTTTGATACTCCTCAGGTGTACTCGCATTGTTGAAAGCATCGCTTAGATCAGAGCCAATTCCCTGCTCAAGATAACCTGCATTCAGTGGATAATTCTGCCCATCATATGAGTCGGCATAACGATGAGCATTGCCCCAGTCATGCGCTTCCTGTGAGAATTGCTGCAAGAGGTAGCGAGCCTGGTAGCGCAGATTATCATTCTGAAGAACCCCAATCTCAGCATCAATATGGTTGGAAAACGCCTGGTAGTCAGCAACCGTCATAGAAGGACTCTGCTTTTTGCGCTCGGCTCCAAGCACTTGATCGGCGTTAAGCTTATCCTGATATTGTGCAAGCACCTGTGCATCAGCACCATATCTGTGCAAAAGCCCAACCTGCTGATTCAATTGGTCAATTTTGTTATCTATTAAATAGGGTAGCGCCTGCTGAATCGCAACCCCGGCTTGCTGCTGCTGGATCTCTACAGCGTGACGCAGATGCTCCACATCTTGCAGGGATTTTACATGCATGGTCTCATCGACATCCTGTTGATAGGATGTGTTTAGTAAAGATTGGTCTAATTTATTTTGCTGTACAAAGAGAAGTTGCTCTTTCAGAGTCGCTAACTGTTGAGAGACTGTCTGCAATTCTGTAAGAGTACGCGTGGCGGTCGTGGCTTTACGACTGACAAATGTGTAATCGGCGAGAGTATGCGCCTGCTCGAAGAGCTTTTGCGCATCGGCAGACTGAGAAGTAACCGAGGAAAAGGCAGCCCCAGAATCTCTTGCACTATGCTGATGAAGGGTGGTGTCTAAGGTGTGCAGATCGTTTTGCGCTTGCGTCTTCTGTTGTTGTGTAGCTGAGTTAAGGAGAACTGGTACTTGCGCGGCTAGCTTTTGATAATTAAGAGCAAGGGCACGATAGTACTCGTCTGCTCCGCCAGGATTGAAAAGAGAGAATGGAGCGCTTGAACTGCTCAACTGCTGTTGCTGCGCAAGAAGGGGCTGAAGCAGAGAATCGGGCATCCCAAGTTTTTGGGCCTGCTGTACAGCCTGGGTGAAATGTACTCGATCCTCTTCGGCCTTTTGTCGCATCCGTGCACTACTACCAAACATCTGAGTGAAGAGTAGGATACCGGAGATGGGCAGAAGTAGCGCCAATAGCAGCAGCGCTATTCTTCTCCGGCGTCGCTTCTGCATCGGATGCGACGTTGCCATGAAATTACCTCTTTCCGCTTTTTGCTTTCTGTTTGCGTTTCTCTTTGCGCACAGCCTTGCCAGTTTTCTTGCCGCCCTTCTTACCGGACATTCCAGATGGAAGATTGGGGATATTGGCACCGCCACCATATTGACGTGCAAGCTGCGCCCACGGACCCTTGCCAGAACTCATCTGCCGGATCATGTCACGCATCTCGCCGAACTGATTCAGCAGTTGATTAATCTCCTGTACTGTTGTGCCACTACCACGGGCGATGCGCTTCTTGCGGCTCCCATCAATCAGCGTTGGGTTGCGCCGTTCCTCGCGCGTCATCGAGAGAATCATCGCCTCGACGTATTTGAGCTGATCGCTCTCAAGCGCCTCTTCCATCTCAGGCGAGGAGGCTAGCTTGTTGAAGCCCGGCATCATCTCAAGCACCTGGCGCATCGGTCCCATGCGTTTCAACTGGCGCATAGCGTTCAGGAAGTCCTCCAGATCGAACTTGCCCTGTTGCAGCTTCGCCTGCGCCTTGAGAGCCTCTTCCTCATCGATAGCTTCTTGAGCACGCTCAATCAGCGAAACGACATCGCCCATTCCCAGTATACGAGAGGCGAGACGATCTGGATAGAACGGCTCTAATGCATCAGTCTTTTCACCGACGGCCATAAACTTCACCGGTACGCCAGTCACCGTACGAATCGAGAGTGCGGCACCACCACGGGCATCGCCATCCATCTTCGTCAAAACCATACCAGTGAGCGAGACCGCGTTATTGAAATCTTCCGCGACGCGCACCGCCTCCTGGCCGGTCATAGCATCGGCGATGAGCAGGACCTCGCGAGGCTGAACACGGTTGCGAATCGTGATCACCTCGTTCATCATCCTTTCATCTATATTTAATCGGCCAGCCGTGTCAAGAATGATTACTGTACACGCCTGTTCGCGTGCAAAATCCATAGAATGAACACAGATATTAACCGGATCAGAACCCATGGGCTCTGAGTAGACCGGGATCGACAACTGCTTGCCCAGCGTTTTGAGCTGATTGACAGCGGCGGGTCGATACATGTCAGCGGCAACGAGCAGCGGGCGCTGACCCTGTTTACGCAGATAGTTAGCGAGCTTGGCCGCCGTCGTCGTTTTACCTGAACCTTGTAGACCAACCAGCATGATAATGGTGGGAGGAGTACCGCTCAGATCGAGCTTATTCTTCCCATCACTGCCACCAAGCACCTCAATCAGCTCTTCGTTCACGATGGAGAGCACCTGCTGAGCCGGAGTCAGATTGCCCAACACATCAGCGCCGAGCGCTTTCTCTTTGACGCGATCCACAAATTGCCGCGCCACCTTAAGATTCACATCCGCTTCGATCAGTGCCAGACGGACCTCGCGTAACGCCGTATTAATATCTTCCTCGGTCAGCTTCCCTTTGCCACCGAGATTACTAAAAATGCCATCGAGTCGTTTCGATAAGCTCTCAAACATCTAGAATTTCCTCTCTCCGCCAATTCAAGCCAGGAAAAAATGAGAACATGTGCCGCCAGCTCGCACCCACAATTAGCCTTCATTATACCATGTTGTGTCTCGTGGGCATACAGCGTCTAGAAAAGAGGCTCATGAGAAATTTCCGCCGGCGCGTTGTAATATAGGAGAGAGATATCCGTGCTACAAAGCAGTTGTGACACACTACTTGCTTCTTATAAGGGGCTAGCTTCTGGTAGAAAGGCAAAATGGATGACACTTATTCTGGCAACGCTGAGAAAGATACCTTATCTTATATTGACAATTCTCCTGACACTTGTATTTATCGCGCTGTATATGTTCTTTGATCTTCGCCAGGGTGGGACACACCTGACAATCTTTTCAGCACATCTAGAACCGCTACAATTCTTTCTAAAGAATTTTGGCGCAGTCTACGTCTGGACGCGCATTGCGCTCGACGTGCTGAACGCATTTCTCTCGGCCGTGCTGATTGCAGTCACAATTGATCATTACCGTGCCGGAAGTGCGATGTTCACTGGTTCCGCTTGCTCGACAGGTGCAACGGTAATTCTTGGCCTGGCGACCTTTGGCTGTCCCTCGTGTGTATTGCCGATAGCAGGTACTATTGGCGCTGTCTTCACAGCTAAGGCGCTGCCGTTTCTCGGCATCGAGTTTAAAATCCTCTCGTTGCTGATTGTGATCGGCACGTTGTTCTGGCTGGTACGCCGCTTCAAACAGCGCTCTGTCCCTACGCAGTTCGTTGCTGCCACAAACGCTCATTAGTTTTTACTGCTCTGAATGCCAGGGCTGTTTTGCCAGGTTTTTACTGTTCACGTATCCATATCAACATCCGCATGGATGATGTCCAAAGAACGTGCTATGTCTTGAGTGATACTCTGTACACTTTTGAGATATACTATAGAGTATAGAGAAGTTTCGATGGGTATAAGTGGAGCCTGGCTATGCGCCTGACATCAGCACAACAGATACCAAAACGTGTCCTGAACCATGCAGAGGCTCAGCGCCTGGGCACGCCGCGTATTTTGTATGAAGCTAATGGACCTGGACGCTTGCATATTTTGCTTGGTATCTGCGCCCTACTTCTTGGCAGCCTGATTACAGGAGCCTACTACCTGTACTATGACGATATCTTTAGCTGGTGGCCTCCTTATCAATCGCTTCTGGTGCTGATTATGGGGATGGCCTGGCTGTTTGCAGGATTGTGGATTAGCCTGACACCGTTTCTCTATCCACCTGTGCGCATCTATCTCTATCCCAAAGGTTTGGTGTATGTGCGACAACGAATATCCGTTATTCCCTGGGAACAAATTATCCAGTTTTCACGCACGTTACGAATTGATGCAAAAGGTCGCTTACTTACAAACTATATCGTGAAGCGGCAAGATGGTGCTGCATTTGTGCTCAAAAACGATCTGCCACATATAGAGCGACTGGCAAGCTTTCTCGAACGCGAAGTAGTTCGTCATCTCCTACCCATTGTTAGCGCCGTGTACTCCTCAGGTGGGGCAGTAGACTTTGCCGATATCTCTGTCATGCAAGCGGGCGTTGGTCTGAAGAGCGAACACAAGCTGCTACCATGGTCCGACTTTGAGCGAGTTACAGCCGATAAAGCTACTGTGAGCATTTACCGCAAGAATGATAGCTGGGAGTGGACTACTCTGAGTATCTCTGGTATCCCTAATGTTGGAGTGCTCAAGGGGCTGGTTGGATACGCTGCTCATGAGCAGATGAGCAAGCGCTTCCCGCAACTACAAGCGTATGAGGCGGGTTTCTCGATTTTCTTTGGCAAGCTTGCGGTAAGCAAAGAGGGGCTGCGTCTCTCTGGTGCTCCAGAGTTGCTGCCATGGTCCGAGATCGCCAGCATCGGCGTCGGCGCGAGCGAGGTGCTGATTCACCGACGTGGCCCAAGCGAGAAGTGGTACGCTATCCCCACCTGGGCTGTACCGGACGCTCATATTCTAAAAGAGTTGGTTGAGCACGTTTTGTCGCAGCGCTCGTAAATTTTCTCCGCACGAATCTATTAACACTATATAGATTCATCAGTGCTCGCGTTCATTACCTGGTACCTTTAAACGTCACCTGGCTGTCCTCGCTAATGCTCCAGGAACCATGTCTATTCTTACGTATAGTACAATTCTCGATTTTACCCAGTGCATGATCTCGTGCAAAAATAGCGTGTTGCCCATTGTCTCGCAGCGTACAACTACGAACAAGAGGATTGCCTCCCTTTGCAATCGCAACTCCCGAAAGGGTATTGCCAAAGATTTCACACTCTTCGATCACGCCTTTTCCTCGTTCGGAGACAAAAACCCCGTGCTGTTTTCCCTTATAGAGCTTACAATCCTGTACGAGAGGATCGCCTGCCATAACAATTGCCAGATTTGCTCCTTCATTCGCAAAAATCTCGCATGCCTCGATTCTGCCACGTCCCTCTTTGTTCACGTAGATGCCGCTTAGCAGCCCATTGTGTACCTGACAGCTTCGTAAAAGTGGATCGCCTCCCTGCTCAATAGCAACGCCCGCCATTGCGTTTGCTGTAATATCGCAATCCTCGATCGTACCCTTGCCATAGCCGTACACATAGAGGCCATTATCCCTTCCTTGACCAATAGAACAACTTCGCACAAGCGGATTGCCGCCTTGCGTAATTGCTAGATTGGCAAAAGAGTTACGCAAAAACGTGCAGCGCTCAATCACACCCTGACCAGCTTCGTAGACGAGAATTCCAGCTTGTTTTCCATCATGGATAGTACAGTTTCGTAGCGTTGGACAGGCATCTGCATTGTGAATAGCAACGCATGCGAGCGAGTCCGAGGTTATATCGCAATTTTCCAGTAGCAGTTCCCCTTTGGGAATATCCACCGCAAAGCATTCTTTGCCTCGAATCCCAGTCAAGCCACGCAGCATCAGCCCACGCACATGAGCGTGCTCTGTCCGCATCTCAATGCATGAACCGTTGAAACTCTGAATGATAATCAGATCAACCGATCCATCTCCCACTAGCTCTACTGGCTTATCGAGCACAAGTTCTTCATCATAGATACCTGGTCGCACAATGATACGTGTATCGCGTTTCATTGCACGTAAAGCTTCGTTGATAGTGCGATAGTCCCCACCTCCCTTCTGATCTACAACAATAGCAGAATCTGTCAACAGTTGTGTTGCGGGAGCAGCCTGAAGTACTGGCTGTGGTGGAGGTGTGCTCTGCATCACCGGAACATTGGAATGGGCAATTTGCTGTGGCAGAGCAGCCTGAACTTGTTGCTCGATCCATTGCAAGCGTTGCTGAATCTCTAATACACTTTGAGGTCTTTTGCTCACAGGAATCTCAGTCATTTGCAGCACCAGGGCCTCTAGATCCACTGCCCCAGACTGTGGAGAAAGTTGGAGTGCCGGTAGCTGAAACGGCATTGAGGTTGGATCGTAGCCAGAAAGCATCTGGTACAGCGTTACACCAAGACTATAAATATCAGCACTGGCCGTCGTCTGCGAACGTCCATATTGCTCAGGGGCGGCATATCCAGGCGAGCCTAGCGCGACTGTGTCATGAGACTGACCGGGTTTGAAAAAACGCGCTATACCAAAATCAATCAGATAGATATTATTGTCAGCTGTGTGCATGACATTGGCAGGCTTGAGGTCGCGGAAGATAATCGGCGGCTGCCGTGTATGCAAATAGTGCAGTACCGCGCAAAGCTGCAAGGCGATAGAGAGAGCAACAGGAATGGAAAACTTGTTCTCGGGCGCTTGCAGCAAACGTTGTTCGAGCGTCTCCCCATCAATATAATCCATCACCAGGTACCAACGCCCGCTCTCGTTGAAGTGGTCATAGATGTGGGGAAGGTTGGGATGATTCAATTGCGCCAGCATCATTGCCTCATGCTCAAATGCTGTAGCAGCCGCCTGCGCTTCCTGAGGATTCAGGCTATGCTGGCTTAACTCTTTGACTGCGCGTAATGCGCCCGCGAAACGCATGTCCATTGCCTTATAGACAGCTCCCATACCTCCCTGACCCAGCAGATGCAGGATACGATAGCGTTGCCCCAGTAGTACCTGCGGCTCAAGCCTGCCTGTTAGCGATAGACTTGTGGCTGCTTGCACAGGCGAGGGATTTGCCAGCAGACCACTGCCACATGACATACAGAAACGCGCCTGGTCACGATTGAATGCGCCACATGTGTCACAATACAAAGCCCTATTGCTCCTCAGTTGGTTTCTCACCCCAGACGACCATGAACTGCCAGAGGGCACGGAAGTCAGGCTCCTGCATCTCGCGCATTGTATCGTTATAAACCTCGGTTAGCTCCTGTTGCGTCGCTGCCCCCATTCTCAGCATAAAAGGCTGTGCCAATAAGTAAGCCATCCTCGTGTTCTCGTACATTGCATCATGAGCACTCGTACCCGCCGAGAAGTCAAGCGAGAAGGAGCGATGGCGAATGTTCTGAAAACCCGCCTTCTGGAGAAAGCTACCCAGCATATACGTGATGCCTACATGCTGCCCATCAGGAGAAAAGATTTGATCCGCTTTTTGCAGTGCACGCCTCAATAGATCTGCAAAGCGTTCAGTAGCTCTACTATTTGTAATCGGACTCTCCGACTCAGTCATCCGCATTATTCCACCTGGTTTCAGAATGCGCATACCCTCTTGAGCCAGATGAGGCCATACAGGTTTTGTAATTGCAAAGCTTATCAATCGCGAGTTAACCAGATCGAAGCTATTACTCGGAAAATCGAGTGGCTCTGTGATATTCATCACTTGAAATACAATATTCTGTGTCTTACGTGCGTTTGCATACTCAATCATCTGCTGGTTAATATCAACGCCTACAAACTCAATCTCAGGATGTGCATAAGCGAGATCCTGCAGCCAATCTCCAGGCCCACATCCAAGATCGAGAATGCGGCGGAAACGAGAAAGATCAGAAAACTCTGGCAAGTGGCCGTTCTGTCCTCCCATTGCCTCAGTAATGAACTGATTCTGCATCTTGAGCCGATTCATCTCTGCTATCGTCTCTGTACTAAAAACATAGGTATTCTGCTGTGCCTCTTGAGAATTAGAAGGTGCCACAAAAATTTCTCCTTTACTAATACAGAAATTTGCACGCGCTTATATAGAATACACAAAATTTCGCCAAAAGTATTCGTTTCTCTGCCGCATGAGTACCTTTTCAGCCTGAATAAAAGCTTGTATCAGTATATAACCTACCTACATAAAAAGGAAGTGCTTTATGAAAGCAGATTCCCAATTGCAAGAGACTGATCACCGTTGAGGTTTCCTATAATATGTATGCCAACGCCCTTCTCTGTCCAGGCAAGCGTGCTGCTACCTCTGCGTGCCTGGAATGATCCGGCGTTCCCATGCACCTGCACGCCTGTGTCCTGGACAGTTGGTAGGTTTGCCAGCGGCTTCCCCTCGACGATAGTGAAACTCTGATTGCCTTTGCTATAGTGCAGTGCGAAAGTAGTGTTGCCTTCGGTACCGAGTTGCGTCACGCCGTTCAACGCGTAATCGGCCTGATCACCTGGAATACTGAGCAAGTGGTAACCTGCCACTTTCTCTGCCTGTGCTAGAGTTAGTGTACCGCTATTAGCAGAAGATGTCGTCGCCTGTTGCAACGGTTGTTCCTGCGCACCTGCTGGCGTTGCAAAAACAAAGGTGCTATCAGGCAGTTCAGGATTAATCTCATACGTTGGCAGATCGAGGACAACATGTCCAAAGCCATCCAATGTCAGATCCATTTTTATAGGTTGCTTTGTCCCCTTATCAATATAAACCTCTCCCGTATAATTGGATGAACCTGCTGTAGGATCTGTTATTCCTGCATTTCCAGTGGCTCCGCTTCCATCATTTCCCGCTGAGATCACGTGCACGTCATAGACATCCCGTCCATTTATTTGCGTATCAACCTTCTGAGTTCCTTTACTTTGTGTGAAGACCGCCTGTATCAATGTGAGCAAAACTCTACTCTGTCCACCACTAAAACCTGCAAAGTTTTGCCCTCCATTCGCATTTGTTGGTACCTGGCCGGTATAAACGACATTCTTCTGTGGATCGTACTGCCACAGGCGCTGCCCATCGCTCACTGTCACTGTTCCCGCTACAACTTGCGATACCGTTGACTGCCGTACCTCAACACGGTTCTTGCCTGGATTCGCATTCCAAACCTCGTTGCTAATAGTACCTGAGAAGGCCTGACCGCTGATATCCATGTTGAAGATTGCATGGAACGTCCTGGCAGAGTTCAACGATCCGCCAATCTGTGCCAACAAAATTTGGCCGGGGTCAGGTGAAAGAGTAGGAGTAGAGGTTGGGCTTGCCTTTGCAGTTGGCGACACCGTTGCTTTTGCCGGAGACTTTGCCTCAGGCGCACTAGTACAACCCGTCAGCGTCAGCAGCAAGAGCAACAGCATCCAACACACGAAGTAGGGGAGAGAGGCCAGCAAGCCCTTTCGAGAATATAGGAAAGCCATGATGAAAGTGTTCCTTGATATAGTATCTGTAGGAGAGATAACCTACCGGATTAAGCAGTCATTCTTCAGCAACTTTTCGCCAAAGAACAACAGGCAGAAATGAGTTACAATGACTAAGACGCTTTGCTCAATACATTAGTATAACACACAGAGCGTGCTAAAAAACGCGGCGAGAGATGAGAAATTATTGCGCAGTAATAGCAAAAGTCGTGCTCTGCACCTGTTGCCCTGGCACCTGAACAAGCACGCGTACACTCCAGCTACCACTCATACTAAGGTGCACACGTGCCTGGTAACTTCCATCACTCTGTCGCTGCGCCTCAACCTGCTCAGTCCCCATATTCATTGTCTGCATCTCACTCTCCAGGCGTACCACAGCATTAGCGGGCAGAGGTTGTGCCGTTTGCGTTGTAACACGCAGTGTAAGTAGAGCTGCCTCATCAATGTGAGGAGGATTTGGCATAACATCCAGTATAATTTTATAAGCATCAGTCTGAGCCGTCTGTACTGTAGCAGTAGGACGATGTGGTAGCAGAGACTCAATGCTGGAACCCAGGAAGGTCACAACCAGCAATAAACCAGTGCCGATGAGTAGAATCAGTAAGCGTCTTGTTCGTGTCATAGGTTACTCGACATACTTCATAAAATGATATAATGGAATGGCTTCATCTACCAGGGGTGCCTTAAGGAAATCTCTCACGCCTTGAAAGGGTTATATATTACTATGCGCTCCTTGAGATGGCATCGGGGAGATGTATACTTTTCTTTCTCACTGTAATCTCGTTTTAGCTGCTTTCCAGAGACAGCCACGCTCTCTGTACACAACAGTATACATCAAATCATCCAGTTACCCATTAAAAAATAGGTAGTGCTTTATGTTTACTACCTACCAAAAAACTGAGTGCGCAGCACTAACTGCGACCAGGCGGCATTGATTTTTGCGTAAGATTTTAGTTACCGAGGAAAGGAATGCCATGGCTAATATACAAGCGACTCAAGTAGCTCCATATGGCTCATGGAGATCACCCATTACATCTGATCTCATCGTCTCCGGCACAATTAGCTTCAGACAGATTATGCTGGAGGGTGAAGATACGTATTGGATTGAGGGGAGGCCGGTAGAAGGTGGACGCTCTGTGATTGTACGTCGCCGCGCCGACGGAACAGTACAAGATATGATCCCAGCCCCATTTAATGCACGAACACGCGTGCATGAATATGGTGGAGGAGATTTTACTGTTCATCAAGGCACACTCTATTTCTCTAACTTTGATGATCAGCGCGTGTATCGCCTGAAAGCTTCAACAGAAGCACATGCAACGCCAGAACCTGTAACGCCTGCTGGCAATCTCCGTTTCGCCGATTTCGTGACAGATGCACAGCGCAATCGCCTGCTCTGCGTCTGCGAGGACCACACGAATACCGAACGCGAAGAGGTCAACATGCTTGTTAGCATCCCCCTGGACGGAGATGGCAGTGACGGGGTTCAGATTCTGAGCGCAGGCAATGACTTCTACGCCGCTCCACGCTTAAGCCCGGATGGATCACGCCTCTGCTGGCTCACCTGGAATCACCCGAATATGCCGTGGGATGGCTGCGAACTCTGGCTCGGTGAGTTGGACCACTCCGGTTTCATCTGCCGTGCTGAACGGATCGCAGGCGGCCCCGACGAATCCATCTTCCAGCCCTCCTGGTCGCCTGACGGAACTCTCTACTTTATCTCTGATCGCACCAACTGGTGGAACCTGTATCGCTGGCGAGCTGGACAGGTTGAAGCTGTCCACAACAAAAACGCTGAGTTTGGTCAGCCACACTGGATCTTCGGACTCTCGACCTACGGTTTTGCCTCATCAGACCGTATCATCTGTCTGTATGCTGATCAACAAGGTGCGCATCTGGCAAGCCTGAACACTACAGATGGCACAACACTTACCCCCATTGATGTGCCCTATACCTCTATGAGCGGTCTTCATGTTACTCCGCAACGTGTCGTTCTTTTCGCTGATTCACCAACACAACTTCCCCGGATAGTTCAGATATCTCTGGATACAGCAGAAGTAGAGGTGTTACGCCGCTCCAGCAGTGTAGAAATCGATCCGGCCTATATCTCCATAGCTCAACCCATCGAGTTTCCCACGGAGCATGGATTAACAGCTTATGGGTACTATTACGCACCCTACAACAAAGATTTCAAAGGGCCTGAGAATGAGCGTCCTCCGTTGTTGGTCATCAGCCATGGAGGTCCGACGTCTGCAACATCTAGCTCGCTACGCCTGTCTACCCAATTCTGGACCAGCCGAGGATTTGCATTGCTTGACGTCAATTACGGCGGCAGTTCAGGATATGGTCGCGCCTATCGAGAGCGCCTGAAGGGACAATGGGGGGTCGTAGATGTTGATGATTGTGTCAATGGAGCGAAATATCTTGCCGAGCGTGACCTCGTCGATAGCAAACGCATGGCGATACGTGGTGGGAGTGCTGGTGGGTATACAACACTCTGCGCGCTTGCCTTTCGTGACACGTTTGCAGCAGGAGCGAGCCACTTTGGTGTGAGCGACCTGGAAGTATTCGTGAGCGATACCCACAAATTTGAGTCGCGCTACCTTGATGGCCTGGTCGGTCCCTTTCCCGAAAAACGCGAACTCTACCGTCAGCGCTCGGCCATCAACTACATAGACCGTTTCTCGTGCCCGGTAATCTTCTTTCAGGGGCTTGAGGACAAGATCGTGCCACCAAACCAGGCAGAATTAATGGTGGATGCTCTGAGAGCTAAAAAAATCCCTGTCTCGTATATAGCATTTGAGGGAGAGCAACACGGCTTCCGTCGTTCGGAAAACATCAAACGTACTCTGGAGGCCGAACTATACTTCTACTCCAAAGTCTTCAAATTTCCGCTCGTCGATGCAATTGAGCCGGTCCTGATCGAAAATTTATAAGTCTGATTGATGACACGTAAGGGAGCGTCGCAAGCGCTAATACAATTCACGTAAGATAACGGTGGAATGAACCATCATCCTTAAACGTTTGGTGTGAGTTCCCCTGAAGGAATTACCAATCAATCAAATCAGCAAAAGCCAAGGGAGGCCGTTGCAGATGCGCATTGAGCCAGATGCAAAAATTGTGCAACTTGATGTATTGGTCGTGCTACGAGCACATTTTGCAAAGATTTCCCGAACACGCGTCATAGAATCCCCAGATCTGTTTGTTGAGGTAGCCTCACCTGGTACAGCGATCTATGATCAGCATAGCAAGTATGAGGCATACGCGCGTGCAGGTATACCTGAATATTGGATTGCTGATCCAGCCTCCCAAACAGTCGAAGTTCTGTTGCTAGAAGAACAAAGTTACGTGTCTCAAGGTGTGTTTAGTAGCCAGGCAACACTTCCATCCACAATCGTTCCAAACATAGCAGAGGTCCGCATCGAGCAGTTTTTTGCATCAGACGAATAGAGAAGGGTGCCTGTTCTTCATATACAGGCACCCTTCTCTCATCTTAATCTGCTACATTCCTCGATGGAACAGGTGGTTGTAGTGTTCAGAGACGATTTCCGCTGGAAAGATCCGCAACAGACTGACACCAACCAGGGCAAATGCAACCCAGTCGAAGCCCGCGTCCAGGGGAACGCCTAAAAATGTCCCTACAAACGGCAGCACAGTGCTCAGCACAGCTTCATTTAGAATATCTGGGAAGAGGAGCACAATCAGAAAGGCACAAAGCGCGCTGAAGAAAAGTAACTTTCGCACAATAGGAACACGTCTATCAGTTATCAACGCACCAACTAACTTACTTGTTTTTATCGCATGAAAGAAGACATCCAGGCGTTTGGGATGCGCTAGCCTTCGCGGAATATAGGTACTCGTTGTTTGTTGTAGCATAGCTTGTATTCCTCCTGTGATAGCGTACATATATAATACGAGTAAGAGGAATATCTGGTTGTGCTTGACGAACAAGGCATGATTGCCTCTTCCCGCTTACACCTTAACGACCAATCAGAGGAATAAGAAGTGTAGCAGCAAATTCAAGATGCCAGAGCGTCAGAGCAAACGTAAGCAAGACGAGTGCGACATGGAAGACGCGCCAGGAACGAATGATAGAACGGTAGAATTGTTCGCGCTGTAAGACATGTTGCACCTGTTGAAGCTCTGCAAGGTTCTCCTGCAGTCCAGGCATCAATGCTCCTGGTCGCGCGAGCGCGCTTTTGCGATCTGGTACGAAACGATAGTGCTTCTCATTCCGCTCAAGTTCCTGGGGTGTTTCCTCAAGAGAGATATAGGCAAGATCCCAGGATGTTGGAAGTGAAAGGCTCTGCTGCGCCCACGCTGGTTGTCCATTTCCAACTGCTGTACGAGCACGATTGGCACCTCCTGCCTGTGCAGGTTGTGGAGCAAGACTCCGAAGATCTTGATTATTATAGGAGACGATAGACTGAATTGTCTGCTCAATTACCTCGATACGATCCTCGCCCTGCTCAGTCAGTGCACGCTTGGCCGATTTTGCGATTAAACGCGGCATCAAGCGATCTAGACCACGACCAATAAAACCACTAACAACCAGGGCAAGCATGCCATAGAGTGCATATGTGCCGGAGCGCAGGTTAAAATTGCCAACGCAGTGCAGAAAGAGAAAAAACAGCGCAAGTATACCCAGGCTCACATGCCAATGCAACGCACCATTAAGCTGTCCAACACCACGTTTGCGCGAGTGACGTGTAAATGTGTAGAGCAAGGTTGCAAGCACCATGCAGACCGTTCCTGCAATGGCATAGCTATAACCGGACAAACTATCGGGCGCGATGTCCGTACTGATACGATTGTAGAACAGGAATACTGCTAGACCACCTGCTAACAATAACAGGGTCACTATTAGAGCATTACGCCAGGCACGGCTGGGATCAAAGAAAAACAGATTATATCTCTCTCTACCAGGTACTCTCATGCCTTACCGCTCCTCGCCTTCCTGCCGCATACTCTCGTCAGCAGCCAGCAGACGAACTTTGAGCCACATCATCATCGCATCTCGATGCAATCCTACAGGGCAGGGTGAGACACAGGCACCACATTGATAACAGGCGCGTGCAAATCGTGCGACAGGGGGAGAAATCGTGCCTGATACCGTCTCACGATTCAGCACGTCAATGGTAATCGGCTCTGCCAGGGCAGGACAAGCCAGCAGACACTCATTGCAACCAATGCAAGCATGAGTTTCCTGACGTACTTGTGAACGTGTTTTGTGTACCATTACCGGATTCGGCTTGAGCAATCTAAGCATTACATCTCTCCCTCGATGAAGTTGCATCTCTAAATATATAAATCATTTCGCAGATTAGAGATGCCTCAATAACTCTCCGTATATTCCCACAGATTACGGTTCGCTCTTTTTGCAGAAATGGAGGTTGATGGTACTTCTGGCCACATACCAGTTCTATTTCCCTGACGTGCGATAACAGGAAGGTTTCCCGTAAAGGGGTTAATCTCCTCTTCCACCCTGTTTGAAGAATATCCGGCAAAAGCTGGCACTGATTGCTGTGCATCAGTACTACGTTCGGGTTGAGAGAGAGCGGGGAGTGTACCGGTAAAAGGACTTAACTCCTCTTCATAGATCAAGGGGCGAACCGTATTTTGCCTGACTGTTTGCGCTGTTTGTACTGTTTGCACCTGCTCCACAACTGGCTGGATATCGTTTCGCTCCACGCTTGCTACTGCCGGGCTAGCTGGAGTAGCGGCTAATACCGTTTCTGGCGTCTGAGTTGCGGCAGGAGCACGTATAACAGGAGCAACTGACCCTGTTTCAGGGAAACTGCGTGCAGGTGCAGGGGCGCTAAGTGGGGGCAATTGCCGCGTGGACATTGTTCGTGTCTTGATCGCTCCCTGTTGAGAGAAGTATCCACGTGCATCGAAGTTCCCTTTGAGCAGTGCTTTGGTGACGTTGCGCACGGAAAGCCCCTCGTCTATAATGCGTTTGATCGCGAGGCTATCCGGCTGGGCCATACCAACAGAGAGATAGCCAACAAGACGATCATCCAGAAGCGTGATGCGGCGGTAATTGCCCTGAGTCGTATCTGTTAACGTCATTACCTGGCTATCATTGCTTAACGGCTCGCCCACACTTAACATCGACAATTCACCCAGGTGCGTTGCGTGCCACGGCACACCAAACGAACGGTTTATCTGTTCTTCACGATCCACCATCATCGCTCCAGCAATACGTCCCTGCATAACAGCAGAGTACCACTGTGCACGCGGCTCGTAACCACCTGTCTGTGGATTACGTAGCGCAGCCGTATCACCTGCCGCGTATATATCGCGGACGCTTGTTCGCTGTTTATCATCGACCAGGATGCCGTTCTTATGTTTCATTGGCACGCTGCAATGCTTCGCCAGAGTTGTGACAGGCTTGGTACCAGTGCAGGTCAATACCATCTCGCAAGGAATCATCTCGCGTGTATTTGTAATGACACCTGCAACACCGCCGATACGACCGATTACGCCAGTAACCTCTGTCTCAAGATGAATGATAGCTCCAGCGCGCCGCACGTTCTGCAAAACCATCTCTGAAGCAGTTTCATCCAACATTTTGTTCATAAAGGTCTTACCACGAATCAGCCAATGCACACGAATGCCCCAGTAGAGAAGGCCCATCACGGTTTCATTGGCATGCACGCCGCCTCCGATCACTACCGCTTCACGCACCTCTGGAATACGGCGGCGCAGATCCAGGTAGTCCTGCAAGCGATGTAGCATCAGCACACCATCAAAGGTGAGACCGGGTGTGCCATCAGGTAGACCTATAGGATGGCTACCAGTCGCGATTAACAACTTGTTGTAACCGAAGGCACGATTCCCATCGAGCTTGAGATACTTGCTCTGTGCATGAATCTCCTCTACACGTGCGTTCACAACGTGAATACGTTCGCTTCGTTCGGTACCAGGAGGATACGCAAGAAGTTGCTCACGCGCCAGTTTCGCGACGGCAAATTGTTTGAGGGCAGGAGTATTAATGGTCGGATGAAGCTGATCAGTAATAATGACAATGCGCTTGTCAGGCTCATAGTGACGGGACTCAACTGCAGCCGTCAATCCCGCAATACCGTTGCCGATAATCACGATATCCGCCTGCGCCTGTCTCTCAATCTGAGCTGATTGCGTTGGAACCATTGCTCTGTTTTGATTGCTACTACTCATGTGCACTCCATCCCCTATCTAATCGTGAAACTTCTATCTTTATTGCTAATCTACATCTAGTGCAATCAACATAGCATTTGCTGATTGCATATAATATACATCAGTAGGGGCTTTCTCGTTAATATGACGACTAATATGCCCCTTTTGCAATAAGCAACGCTGCGCGCATTGTAAATGTATAACCTGCTTGTCATCTTTTTGCATGACCAGGTCACTCGTTACAGCATTAAACGTCAACAGTTTTCCATGTGCGTGTAATGCGTTGGAATCATGAGCTAAAGCCGGTCCAATAGTGGCCACCGCAAAAATAGCTGCTGCAGCGATAACGAGAATAAGCAGTAATGTTACAAAACCGGCCCAGCTACGAGAATTTATCATCACCCTTGCCCCTGATAAAACTCACTTTTTGTATTAAAGGCATTCGCTTTATTGTCTGGTATGTGCCCAATTTATTGGTTTAACCAGACGAAACGATTGTTGCTGTTTCAAACTGTGTCTAGGTGCTATTGTATATCAAGATATTTCTATTCCTCAGGAAGTCATCAGGAAAGTAGCCTAAATGTCTTACTGTTTGCTACTCTTTCTTACTTTCTTTACCACGATTGGCGAAGCCCTGTTTGTCAAGCACGAAGAATAATCAAGCCGTATTGGGCAGCGAGGGAGACAGCTTCGGTTCGATTGGTGGCACCTAACTTACTCATGATAGAGCTTACATGAAACTTCGCAGTACGCTCACTGATAACTAGCCGGCTGGCAATCTCTTTATTAGGCATACCTTGCGCTAGCAGATGCAGCACTTCGAGTTCACGCTCGGTTAATTCTTCGTTACGAGGTGGAGAAGCTGTACCAGAGGAATTGCGAGGAGATGCATCCTTTGGGGTTGGTCCCACATGACGCAGTAACTTTGAGGCGACTACAGGTTGAAGTAGTGAACCACCTTCCATTGTGATGCGAATCCCTTTGAAGATTTCGTCACGGGGCGCATCTTTCAGGAGATAACCGTCAGCTCCTGCTTGTAAAGCTGAAATAATGCGCTCATCGTCATCAAAAGCAGTAAATACGATGACACGAGGCCGCTGTACTCCCAATCCCCGATGTAATCGAGAAATAGTTTCGACCCCGTCTACAACAGGCATCTCCAGGTCTAGCAAAAGCATATCTGGCTGCCAATATGCAACGAGACGTAGCGCCTCTTCACCATTTGCACATTCAGCAATTACTCTAAAGTCAGCCTGAGTTTCTAGTAATGCACGCAATCCCTCACGCACAATAGGATGATCGTCCGCAAGCACAATACGAATCATACTTGACTTACCTTTCTCATGAAGAACTGGAAAGAGGAGAGAGACTTCTAGTAGGGTATAGAGACTTCAATTCGTGTGCCGCTACCTGGCTCACTACAAATAGAGATACTTCCACCAAGTAATTTTACGCGCTCGCTCATACCTGCAAGACCAAAATGGCCTGAGCCACTGCCAATCTGGCCAGCAACATACTCAGGATCAAAGCCTTTTCCATTATCCTCCACAAAGAGACTGACAAATTGCTCCTCTATAACGAGAAGGATCTCGATAAAGGAGGCATTCGCATGCTTGCGCGCGTTTGTCAGCGCTTCCTGGACAATACGATAGAGACTAGCCTCAACACGCGCTGGAAGTGCTGGAAAGTTCTGTCTGGGGATATAGTTATACTGTACCGGTGGATGTATCTCTGCATGAGCTAATGTTGCTAGTGCCTCAGGCAGCGTCTGTTCTTGTAGAGGTGCAGAGCGCAGGTCCATTACGGAACGCCGCGCCTCTTCTAAATTGCTGCGTGCCAGACGTAGCGCTTTTTGAATTGCCTCTTGTGCACGATCCGGGTGCATCTGTAGAAGTGTATCCGCAGTCTCCAGTTGTAGGGTGATTGCAGCCAATCCCTGAGCCAACGTATCATGTATTTCTCGTGCCAGGCGATTGCGCTCTTCGATTGTAGCTAGCCGTGCTGCTGCATATGTATGCTGTGAGGATAACTGGGCGCGCTGCATCGCCAGGCCGATCTGGTCACTAATGATGTGCAACAAGTGCAGTTCTTGAGGTTGGAGTTCGCGCCAATCTTCACTCGCCACATTCATAACGCCCAGTGGAGTATCTCCAGCATAGATAGGTACGCTGGAATGAAAGCGCAAGCCAAGTGCGCTGGGATCGTTATCACGCTCAGCATTTTTGAGCCGACTACAGCGCAAAACGTCTATATTGGCAGGACGCTCCATCGTCCCATTTAAAAACGTATCGACACATAGGCAAGAATCAGTCAAACGTTCGGGATGGTCAGCAAGGTAGGGTGGAAGATTTTGCGCTGCTGCCAGGTATGTCTTGCCTTGCTGATCAAGCAGCCAGACCCAGCCAGTGCGCAGATTCAATAGTTCGGTAACACGCGCAAGAACCTCTTGCAAAGCTTCATGTACGTCCACCTGGTGATTAAGATAGCCAGCGATATCATAGAGCACCGCCAGGTCACGGTTTCTATGCAGAAGGAATGGCAGTTCTGCCGTCACAGAAACTGGATTTTCGTGCTCTTGCATGTTGTTCACAGAGAAGATATTTCAGAAGGAGCGCTACGATAAATAGGCTTTTCGTGTACATCCACGTTAGTATACCATATCTCGGAAAACTGTCGAGAGAATGGTCATCCATCAGGATAGTTAGCGTCATGAACATATAACAGGGGCTACTTGAACCGCTCCACGCACGCAACTTTGTAGTGATAAGAAGATGAAATAATTTTGATAGGATTGCTGTTATAAACTTTGACAGAGAGGCACTAAAACTTATTGTCATACGAATTCAAATATGTTATAGTAATGTCAAAAAGATAAGCTTTGGATTTCAGGAGGTTGCTTATGAAAATAGAACGCTTCACTGATAAAGCGCGAGAGGCTATTCAAGAGGCTTCAGAAATTGCGAAGGCGCTCAATAGTGGTTATATTGAACCTGAGCATCTATTAGACGCCTTACTTTCTCAAGAAGGCGGTGTTGTTCAACAGATTATTCAAAAGGCCGGGGGAAATATCTTCACGGTCAAGAATATGATTGAGCAGGAGATAGAGCGTATGCCACGCGTCTATGGTGGCAGCGATCCAAGCATCTCAACGCGTCTGCGTAAGGTGTTGGAAGACGCGTGGAAGGAGATGGGCAACTTTAAAGACGAGTACCTGAGCGTTGAACATCTGCTGTTAGCACTCTTTGAGGAAGATACTGCTGCTCAGCGTGCGTTGAAGGCTGCTGGCTTGAGTCGAGATCTTGTTCTGAAAGCGCTAACCGCTATTCGTGGCTCACAGCGCGTTACAGATCAGAATCCCGAAGGAAAATATCAATCATTAGAGAAATATGGCCGTGATTTGACCGAGCTGGCACGGCAAGGGAAACTCGACCCGGTCATCGGGCGTGATGAAGAGATCCGCCGCGTGATCCAGGTGCTGAGCCGTCGTACCAAGAACAACCCGGTGCTGATCGGTGAACCTGGCGTTGGTAAAACTGCGATTGTCGAAGGGTTGGCACAGCGTATCGTGCGTGGCGACATCCCCAAGACGCTTGCCAATAAACAGGTTGTCACGCTTGATCTGGGCGCGCTGGTCGCAGGCGCAAAGTTTCGTGGCGAATTTGAGGAGCGGCTGAAAGCAGTACTCAAGGAAGTCACCAGCGCAGAAGGTGGTATTATCCTTTTTATTGATGAATTGCATACACTGGTTGGCGCTGGTGCAGCTGAAGGAGCAATGGATGCCTCGAACATGCTCAAACCGATGCTGGCCCGCGGTGAGTTGCACTGCATTGGTGCAACGACACTTGACGAGTATCGCAAACACATTGAGAAAGACGCTGCTCTGGAGCGCCGTTTTCAACCGGTCCTGGTTGACCAGCCGACTGTAGAGGATACGATCAGCATCCTCCGTGGTCTCAAGCCACGCTATGAGGTGCATCACGGCGTACGTATCCAGGACAGCGCTCTGGTTGCTGCAGCCGTTCTCTCTAATCGTTATATCACTGATCGCTTCTTACCTGACAAAGCTATCGACCTGGTAGACGAGGCAGCCAGCCATCGCCGCGTCGAACTTGATAGTACACCCAGTGAGATCGATGCACTTGATCGGCGCATTCGGCAGCTCCAGGTCGAGCAAGAGGCGCTCAAGAAAGAGACTGACAGCGCCAGCCGTGAGCGTCGCGAGCGAGTTGAGCGTGAACTGGCGAATCTGAATGAGCAATTGCACACGCTTCGTCTCACCTTAGAAAGCGAGCGAGCACCAGTAGAAGAGATGCGTGAACTCAAACAGCAACTTGAGGAGGCTCAAGTTGCCTATGACAAGGCTGAGCGTGCCTATGATTACGAAGCGATGGCGCGCCTGAGCTATGGCACAATCAAGGTGCTTGAGCAACGTATCAAAGAGCAGGAAGCTGCGCTTGGGAACCTGCAGAGCGCACGTATGCTCAAGGAAGAGGTCGATGCTGAAGACATTGCGCAGATCGTCGCCAAATGGACGCATATCCCAACCTCCCGCTTGATGGAGGGCGAGGTCCAGAAATTGTTAACAATGGAGGATCGCTTGCGTGAGCGCGTGGTAGGACAGGATATGGCGTTGCAGATTGTCTCAGATGCTGTACGCCGTTCACGTGCCGGTCTACAAGATCCCAATCGTCCACTGGCAAGTTTCCTGTTCCTGGGTCCCACAGGTGTTGGTAAAACTGAGCTTGCGCGAGCACTTGCAGAATTTCTCTTTGATAACGAGCAAGCGATGGTGCGTATCGACATGTCAGAGTACATGGAGAAGCATTCCGTCTCACGTCTCATCGGAGCACCGCCGGGATATGTCGGTTATGACGAAGGTGGTCAATTGACCGAGATCGTGCGCCGTCAGCCGTATAGCGTCATCCTGCTTGATGAGATTGAGAAGGCGGCTCCAGAAGTCTTCAACATCCTGCTGCAATTGCTTGACGATGGTCGTCTCACCGATGGACAGGGACGTACTGTAGACTTCAAAAATACGGTGATCATCATGACCAGTAACGTAGGTGATCGCTGGCTGCACGAATACGACGGTCTGGAAGAGGACGAGATCCAGCGCAACGTCCGCCAACGGCTGCGCGAAGAAGGCTTCCGGCCTGAGTTTATCAACCGTATCGACGAGGTTATCATCTTCCACCAGATTGGTCGCGAACAGGTGAAAAACATCGTCGAGATCCAGATCAATCGCCTGCGCCCACGTCTCGCCGAGCGGCATATCACGCTCAACCTTGCCGAGGAAGCGAAGGAACTGCTCGCCAACGAGGGCTATGATCCACAATTTGGAGCACGCCCGTTGAAACGTGTCATCCAGCGTGAAGTTGAGAACCGTATCGCTCGTGGCATTCTCGACGGAACAATCCACGAAGGGAGCACAGTCGAGATCATCGTACGCAACGGCAAACTTGTCATGATACCTGATGCAAGCACTGTGACAACAGAGAGTGTCGCATAAGCAGCTACTGCTCTTATTGTCCATCCTCAAAGGTCAACTACCAGGAAAGGTAGTTGACCTTTTGTTATTTAAAGAATTTTCATATTTACTCTCCTATTGGTGAATATATTGTCACTGGAATAGCGTTGTACTATCTGCTATAATCTGGATAGATAATAAAAACACGTGGGAGGGTTGATGCTATGGCAAAACCTTGGGACGACCTGATGAAGATGTTGGTGAGGTCTGATCCACAGACACTTGTCTCTTTTCTAATAGCGGATGCGACATTTCAAGGGGAGGTAGACAAAGAGCTAAAGATACGCACCATCCATGCTGATCTCCTGTATAATGTCTTATGGAGTGGGCAGAAGGTAGTACTGCACGTTGAATTCCAGAGTGGGCGCGACAGGGAGATGGGAAGACGTGTCTGGGAATATAATACGACTACAGGTATTCTCACAGATCTACCTGTATATTCAGTTGTCATCTACCTGGTTAACAATGGCACAGTTGTTGAATCACCATACTTGATAAGAATGCCGAACGAAGAGATTACCAATGCCTTCTTCTTTCGGAATTTGAAGTTATGGGAGCTGCCACGAGAAGTCGTGCAGCAACAAAATCTGAGTGTGCTGCTTCCGCTACTACCACTGATGAAAGATGGACACCGGCGTGAAGTAGTGGAGGAGATGATCGAGGGACTCCGAGGTGTTGGCAAAGATGATCTTTTGCCTCTAGCCTATGGATTTGCCGCACTTGTCTTTGAAGATGCATCTGAGCAGCAATGGCTCAGAGAAAGGTTCACGCGTATGCAAAGTATTCTGGAAGAATCCTGGGCTTTTAGAGAGATGATGGAAAAAGGCCTGGCAGAAGGTCTCGAACGGGGCATGCAAAAGGGTATGGAAGCCGGCAGAAAAATAGGGATTCAACAAGGACTCGAACAGGGTCGCGAACAGGGTCGTGAAGAGGGAATCGAAGATGGGCAATTGAAGGCACTACGGCACACACTCAATCGTTTTGTGGAGATACGGTTTCCTGATCTTGCAGGCCTGGCGCAACAGCGCTCTAAGCAGATCCAGAACACGCAAGTACTCGATACTATCATAGATAAGCTCTACCTTGCTCGTACAGTGGAGCAAGCACGACAGGCTTTGCTAGAGGATGAGCAACCGTTGCAAGATCAAAACCCTTCATAAACAGAACCTCAACGACTATTGCATCAGTGAAGAGCACGTTATACTTTAATAACATGCTCTTCACTGTGCCCATCTTACATCTCATCCTCATCATCTGTGCCTGCTTCGGTCGTGAGTTCCTGCCACAATGCGCGAACAGTACGAGTTGTAACTTCGTAGTTGAAGCCGCGCCGTTGTAGAAAAGAGCCAAGACGCAATCGGAAGGTTTTGAAGTCCATCTCTGGCTGCTGGAAGAGTTGTAGCGCTTTTTTCTGGCCTGCGCGCAGGGCACGTTGCTCGTCCTGCTCTTCGTCCACCAGCTCATCGACGACCTCGCGCTTGACACCCTTTTGACGCAGCTCATTGCGCAGTGCAATAGCTCCCTTTGGTGTAAAGCGTTCGCGCGACTCGATCCAGAACTTGGCAAAGGCCTGGTCATTCACAAGATCCATACGATCCAGGCGTTCCAGTGCGACCTCGATGAGTTCACGTGGCGTCTCCTTGCGGCGCAGGTAGCGCCGTACCTCCTCACGACTGCGTGGACGGAACGAGAGGAAGTTTAAGGCTCGATCTACCGCCTGCTGCAACGCCTCTTCCTGGCGCAACTGCTCTACCTGAGCGGAAAGCAGTTCCTGGCCGATCCGCAAGCCCATCTGAAGCACGAACAGGCCATGAACTCCCATCAAAAATTGACCATCTACAAAGATGTTGATGCGGTCAGGATCTTTTACCTGTGGCTGTAAAGCTGTGATACGCATAGCCATACTATAGCATGTTTTTGGGCAAGTGGAGAGACGAATCTCTTGTTGTGAAGCGACGATGGCACCTTAGCAACATTTGCTAACTGGTAGGTAAATAAACCGAATGAGTCGTTAGGAGTAAACAACTTCGGGAGGGGAAGTGGACTCTGGCACTCCATCCGGCAACATCTCGATCAGCGGGACATCTCTCTTCTCGGTGAGCCGATTCTCCTCGTCAACGAACACAATTTGCGGGACCAGTACACGAATCTCTTCTTCAGTATATTGAGCATAACTGATGATGATTACTTTGTCACCTTCGGAGGTTAAGCGGGCCGCAGCACCATTGAGGCAGATAACACCGGACCCACGTGCACCAGCAATCGCGTAGGTCTCCAGACGTGAGCCATTGTTGATATTCACGACCTGGACTTTCTCATACGGGTAGATGTTGGCTGCATCGAGCAGATCCTGGTCAATTGTAATACTTCCAATATAATTGAGATTCGCCTCGGTGACGGTTGCACGATGGATCTTCCCTTTACACATTGTGCGAAGCATAACTGTAACGATTCCTTTCCCTATTTACAATTCCCTCAAGCTGGATATGTCCTGGTCGGGCTGTGATGAGGAGGACTGACTCAGCACAGCCAGAAGCGCTAAAGTATATGCTTCGGCAACGCTCTGTGCGTCGTACATTGCGGCTCCCAGTAATAAACGGTAAGCACATTTCCAGCGGCGTGCGGGCCATACCGCTAGCTTAATAAGTGTATAGGTGGGCACATGTTTTTCAAGTTCCTGTCGTAAGAAAACTTCATCGTATTGAAAAATGTTATAGACCGCAAGCTGTTGCTGAAGATCTTCTGGTACCATAACTACCAGTATCCTTTACTAAGATAATAGAATAGTTCTGCAAGTAGAGGAAATGTTACTGATGATTTTTAATGCTCCCTTGCAGTATTGCGGCAGCCTCTTCTGCACGAAGCGTCTCAAAGTCAGTTCTCGGCAGGTGCCTTGGAATACTGGCAAATGGACCGGTCCAGCTCTGTGCATGTTCCTCTAGCCAGTCGAGCGTTTCAAATGACTTCTGGCGTGACTGCTCTACTACAGGATAGTGACGGGCTGCACGATCAAATACTTCATGGTCCTTGGTGTAGACACTGTGGTCTTCACGTATCACCACGTCAATGTACAGGTCAGTGTAGATTAGCTCTTGTGAAGTATTTGTGTAGGACGGTGTTGGCAACGTGACATCACAATAGCCGCTGGCGAAATCTCCACTACTATTGTAGCTAATATGAAGAGTAAACCAGGCGTCGGGCCAGAAGTAGGTGAGCGCGTGCTTGTGAGAAATCCACGTGCCAGGTTGCCAATGCATCGGTGTACCAAGCGGTGTCCAGATGACAACATATTGCTCACTCACGGGAATATGATAGCCATGCCATCCCCCCCACTGCTCTCCATTGACAAGGATTTTCCGAATATCTGCATCTATTAGCATACAATAGCCTCTCTTCAAACACCCGAACAGACTACTAGTCGGGTGAGTGTCTAAAATTATACGCGACATCTATAGGGACGCACAAGGGAACGGCGCATGAAAAGCCGGAGTTTGCACTTCTGCGAGTGATATAATAACGGTAGAAACGTCTCGAAGAGGAGGATATAATGATCCAACAGAGCCAGGAGACCTCGGAGACCCGCATTGAACGCGATTCAATGGGGGAGATGCAGGTTCCTATTTCTGCTTACTACGGTGCAAGCACACAACGTGCCGTATTGAATTTTCCGATCAGCGATCTACGTTTTCCACGCGCGTTTATTCGTGCGCTTGGAAGGATAAAGCAGGCAGCAGCAAGAACAAATGCAGCTCTAGGCACGCTTGACCCTCAGATTGCTTCCGCGATTGAGCAAGCTGCGCAAGAGGTGAGCGACGGCAAGCTCGACGAGCAGTTTGTGTTGGATATTTTTCAAACCGGTTCAGGCACCTCGACCAATATGAATGCAAACGAGGTCATAGCCAACCGCGCCAGTGAGCTACTCGGCGGTTCACGAGGTTCACGCAAGGTTCATCCAAATGATCATGTCAATTTCGGTCAATCGTCTAACGACGTTATTCCCAGCGCTATCCATTTCTCGGCGCTCTTGAGCCTTGAGCAAGAACTCGTTCCGGCCCTTCAGGAGCTCCAGCAGGAGTTGCAGAAGAAAGCTGATCAGTTTATGCCTGTGGTCAAGACCGGTCGTACACACTTGCAAGATGCTACACCAATCCGCCTGGGTCAGGAGTTCCTTGGCTACGTTGGTCAGATTGAGCGCGGTATTGAACGGGTGCGTCATGCACAACAGGAATTGTCAGAGCTGGCGCTTGGAGGAACTGCCGTCGGGACTGGTATTAATACACATCCAGACTTCGCCGCGCAGGTCTGTCAACGCCTCTCCGAGACCAATGGGGTAACTGTACGCGAGACGAGCAATCACTTTCAAGCTCAGAGCGCGCTGGATGCTATCGTAGAAGCAAGCGGCTCACTCAATACCCTCGCGGTCAGTTTGATGAAGATTGCAAATGATATTCGCTGGCTTGGATCTGGCCCACGTGCTGGTATTGGGGAGATCGACTTACCAGCGGTCCAGCCCGGAAGTTCGATTATGCCTGGCAAGGTGAATCCAGTCATTGCGGAATCGCTCTGCATGATCTGCGCACAGGTGATGGGAAATCATACGACCATCACTGTAGCCGGTCAATCAGGCAACTTCGAGATCAATGTGATGATGCCGGTCAGCGCATATAATCTCTTACAGTCGATAAGCTTATTAGCAGCAGGGGCACGTAATTTTAGTCGTCAATGTATTGCTGGCTTGACTGCCACTACTCGCGGGCCTGAGATGGTCGAGCGCGGATTGGCAATCTGTACCTCGCTGGCTCCTGTGATTGGCTACGATGCGGCCGCCGCTATCTCAAAGGAAGCCTACAAGACAGGGCGTACGGTACGCGAAGTGGCACGTGAACGCGCAGCCCTTTCCGAAGAGCAGCTGAACCATATTCTGAATCCCGAAAATATGACTCGGCCTGGTCTGGAAGGTGGCCCCGCTGGAGGATAAGGCGCGCATATATCTCAGCTGTATATGATCTCTCCATGATATGTTTGTTCTGCAGCACCGTCAGCATACCAAGCAGGAGGCCGATGAGCAGGAGAGCGAGCATAAGCGCTAGAAATATATGACGACGTGTATAGTCTATTATGAGAAGACGCTTATGAAGTGAGTTCCCAGGAGGAACAGAATGTTTCTCCTCGCTCAGAGCTGCTCCATACGGCGGAGTTTCTGTAGCAGGACCAGCGAGCATCTGGGCAGGAGGGTACAGTATTGCCACTGTACCCTTTTCGTCTAAATTGGTGTGAGTTTGCTTATTGAACATTATCTGCTCGCTCAAAAGAGAGTTATGGGCAGGATGTGACACTAGTGCGTCTGCTAGCGCAAACTGCTTACCACAGTAGCCACAAAAGACATCTTCTCGCTCCACCTGAGCGTTACAATCGGGACAGCGCATATAATTTTATCCCTTCAAACGTCCTTAAGTCCTAGTAGGATGGAGGCAGAAGATGCCAGACGTTGGTAAGTAGCTCCATAAAAGCGTGGTAGGTAATTACAAGCAACGATACAGTAGCCAATGTTATATGTGCGATACGCCATATACGCATAAGCTGTTTTGCATGTTGTTGACGATGAAGAGATTGGAGCAGATCAGCCCGTTTCTTGAGTATAGTGTATGCCTGCTCGAAATCAGTACGTTCACCCCGCGCAATGGCAGGTAGCCTGTCAGGTGGAATATTCAGTAGAGTAGCTCCTGTTTTATCACCCAGTGCACTTAGACAAAACTGCTTGAACGGTTCCGTTTTCCCAGCGCTTAGACGCTCAACGTTGTATTGCAGTTCCAGAATGTGTTCCTCAAGCGTACGAGTAATGCCTACACCGTTATTATTTGCCTCACGTGTAATTACACTCGTCTGCCACATATCAAGCAAACGTCCTGCGATGCCACTCAGAACAAGCACGAAGAGGGCAAGCAACGCTCCTGCTGCATAGTAAGCATCCTTGAGACAGGAGAGATTAGCACAATAATCGTGAGTGACACGAATAAAGTCTTCGTGTAACAACGCCACGATGATCGTTGCAATACCAATCCAGGTATGCATCCATAACCAGCTCTGCACTTTTCCTGGCAACCCACGAGCAAAGCGGCGACGCAGCGAATAAGCGGCTGTTCCAAGCACTAGAATATAGGCAAAGATGCCGAAGAGACGGAGCGGATCGTTGAGTGGTCCGGGGAATTCCTGTGTGTGATGAGCATAAATATAGCCAACAATCACTGCTCCGCACAAGATGATACTGCTGAAGAGCCAGTACCAGCGCGCGCGCGATACCGGTGCTTTCCACAGACGACCCGAACGATTTGACTTCGTTATCACGGACATCCTGTATCCTGCCTTTCAACACCTTTTTTTGAGCTATCTATAATACTGCCTTTCAGCCAGATGAGCGAAGCTAGCCACGAGAGTGGCGTTTCTGGCTGGATATAAATGTCCTACTACTTTGTTCTCTTACTTAGAATCGCGTCAGTTGAGCCGAAAAACGTCACGGGATTGACACGAAAAGCTGCTCCTGTTGGACATGCCTGCACACATGCCTGATTACTATAGCCTGCGCACAGATCGCACTTAACGGCGATTTTTTTGCGCATCTCCCCCAACGCATCACGTCCAGAGAGAGTATTTAGTGGTCCCGGAGCGGGAACAGACGCAGCTTCGGGTAGTACAGGCAGCTCTTTCCGTCCCCGTTCTTTTCCTGCCCCCTTTGTGAAGAAGCGACTAAACTTCTGCCAGCTTGCCGCTGAAGCTGTCTCCTCGTCAGGCAGTTCCATGATCGAGATGTTGTCATAAGGACAGCGTTCCGCGCAGATACCACAGCCGATACAGCTTTCAGTGATATACACTTCTCCACTTGGTTTGCGTGCAATACCAGCGCGACTGCAGAGCATGCAGACAGGGTCCTGGCATTGACGACAGGCCGTGGCAATACTCATATTGCCAACAACCATCCCCTTGCGATTCATGCGTGACTGCCCATGTCGCCGCTCACATGCCTCTTCACATTCATTACAATGGATACACTTATCCAGATCAATGACCAGAAC
Source organism: Ktedonobacteraceae bacterium (assembly GCA_034431765.1). GTDB lineage: Bacteria > Chloroflexota > Ktedonobacteria > Ktedonobacterales > Ktedonobacteraceae > DASYAN01. The sequence continues at coordinate 51,733 of DAOUDD010000021.1, forward strand.
TTCAGTCCCTTCCACCACGCCATCGCTCACCAGGGCATGCAGTCCCGCGCGTGCCTGTGCGTCCGAGAGTGTGTAGATTTCCTCTGGATTGACCAATTCTCGTGGCTCAAAGACAGCACTATTTGCTGCAAGGTTTGCCTGGCGGTAGAGACGCAAGCGTTCCTGAAAGCGCTGCTTGACTTCTGGATAGCGTCCAAACAGCGTTGTTAATAGACGCTGTGGAATCTCTGCAACTGTAACACGAGTAATGGCCGTTGTTGTTACGGCACGTAGATCGCCGAGCGTGTCTAACCCTCCGATAAAGTAGTCGCCGCCCTGACGATAGGCGATAACGCGCTCACTACTTTTTGCCCGTCCCGTTCCTACAACTGTACGACGCGCAACCTTTACAAAACCGTCAAGCAGCAGATGGAGGGTTTCACGAGCTGGCTGATCTTTACTATCCTCACTAAAGAGCAGCGCATCACGGTCATAGCGGCGAATCTGTGCCATTTCGGCGAGCTGGTGCAAGTCTGAGCTAGAGATACCCTGAAAAAGAGCCATACGCTGGAGAATCGCTTCAACAGAACGAACAACATTTAAACACTCGAAGAACTGTTGTATAGCAGGAACAAGCTCCATCATGCGCTGCATAGCCTGTTCGGGCACCTCCAGAATAAAGCAAGGAGTCTGAGCGCATGCCGTCGCACTACGTACCTGCCCCGTTAGCATCTCCTGTTCACCGGTATACTCACCGGCGCGTAGAATCGCAAGTGGCAAGCTCTGTCCGTCAGTTCCAGTAGTTGCAAGCTCCACACGCCCACCCAGAAGGAAGTAGATGGCGCGTCCAAACTCCCCTTCACGAAAGAGCACAGTGCCAGTGTCAAGTACTTGTAGCTTAGAGCTTAACACAAAATGCAGCAGGTAGTTATCGGACACAAGGTGTGAGTCGCTGAACAGCGCCTGTCGCCGTAAGCAACCGAGCAGTTGCTCAATATCCCATCCTTGTGGCAATACCTGTAGCACGCGACGCGTATCAACTGAGCTATTCCAGGAAGCACCAAGGCGCTGCTTCAAAGAAAGCATGAGGAGATCACGATGATTGTCAACTGGACAGACCGGTACGCAAGAACCGCACATGACACATTCCTGGGTAAAACGCATAACCTGTGCAGAAATTCCATCAGAGATGGTGGCTTGATTGAGTTCAGCAATTGGAATTTGAGCGGATAAAGGGACAGGGCAGGCGCGCATACAGCGATCACACCCGATACACATGTCGATCTCGAAGCGCACCTGATCGGGGGAAAGCGGTTGTATATTTGCACGATGAGCCACATCGGTGAGCAACTGTTGCTGTAGATTTTGTGTCTCTGGCATAAACAACCCTCTCTCGCAAACTAATGAATAGCATCAACAAGAAGTTCACTACAAGCCGCGCAGAAGCGGGCAACCCGTGTATTTACAACTCCACAGCGTGGACAGCGCACCATCTCAACCTTTTGACCTCCTGATTGGACACGCACAACCTGCTTCGTCGGTAGCTCTGTTGTACGTGTCTGCGTTATTAATTCGTTCTCGTTAGATGATGATCTGGTCTGCTCTGACAGTGGTTGGAGATTATCTGTACGCTGATTTTCAGTTTGCAGATCAACGAAAAAGAGTGTTGTGTTACCCATCTGGATACGATCACCGTGAGAGAGCAAGTGTGCATCGCCAATCTTTTTCTTATTGACAAGCACTCCATTGCTACTACCCAGGTCTCGAAGGAAGAGGCCGCCCGGTCCAGCCATAATTTCAGCGTGACGGCGTGAAACAATGGGATCTTTCAGAAGAATCGTATTCCCTTTTTCGCGTCCAAGCGTAGTACGCTGTCCAGACTGGAGTAAGTACACCTGGGGCGGCTTGACCAGCTCTTGCGTTTCTTGCTGGTAAAGAATAACGAGGGCAGGGGCCTTTGGCAATGAGTTTGTGATAGTGCTGGCAGTTACAGGTCGAGAGACACCGGGTGGTAATAAAGCTCCGTCTCCATTAAGCATTGTCTGCTCGGCACTTATTTCTTTGCGACGAACATTTTGAAGATATGGATCTGTAGTGAGGGGAACTGTTCGTTCGAGTGGAATATCTGTTGGTGTCGTTGTGGGTGGAAACTGGCGAACAAGGAACTGCAGCTTCACAAAGTCGCCGAAGCGAAGTTGATCATGCGGCTTAAGGGAGACAGGGGTAGCTGGTTCTACTCGTTCCTCATTGACAAAAGTCCCGTTGCTACTATTCAGATCACGCAGCAAATATTCTCCGTTCACATAACGAATCTCTGCGTGGCGGCGTGAGACCGAAGGTTCATCGGCGAGGAGTTGCACTCCGACTTGCCGACCAATAACCGTTACATCTTTCTGGCTCAGCGTCGTTTCTGGAAGACGAAGGCGCAGGCCAGGCGTTATCATCTGTACTAGCAACGCCTCAGTAGCAAGCGGTTGCGACTTGACCATCATACCCTCCTTCTCCAGGGATTCTTCCCTTTGCGCAGCTAACGTGTGAGCTGTTGTAGCAATTTCTGCGCGTGTTAGTTTACCAGCTTTCTCGACTCGTTTGACACCCATCTGTAGAGGTGGGACACCTTGACGATCGAGCCAGTTATGTAGACTGAAATCTTCTGCAAAAAGACGTGAAACAATCGGCTCCAGACTCACGCGCGCATCAATGGCGCGTTTAAATGCGAGTGCCTGTCGCCGATCACCAAGAGAAAGCATGCCTACCGGAATGTTATCTTTAAGTAACACCTTGCGATAATTACGCGGCTTCGGCTCAGCAATCACCTCCTGATAGTCTGTATCTGCTGTCGCAGCGGTCAGCCCAACAGAGGCGAAGTCGAGACCATACAAGAAAGTTGCATTATAAAATGTACTGGCAGAAAACGCCTGCTCACTTCCCAACATATTCAGCATACTATATGCAGCAGTTCGTCCCTGCTGCACTGCTGGATACCATTGCCCAACCACACGGAGCCGATTTGTCATTGAGTCGCGCGTCTCGACAACATCACCGGCAGCGTAGATGTCAGGAACACTTGTGCGCATTGCGTTATCAACCAGTATGCCTCGTGAACAGGTAATACCACTCTTTTGTAGCCAGGTGACATTGGGTTCTATGCCAATTGCGGCCAGAACCATTTGACACGAGATACGACGTCCTTTGTTCGTGAGCACGCCGCTAACCTCGCCCTGAGTCCCCGTGATCTCGGCAATCTCCTCTTCCTGCAAAAGTTCCACGCCATCACGTCGCTCTTCTTGCAGAACCAGGTCTGAGGCGATCGGATCAAGCACTTCAGACCAGAGGGTGTGTCGCCGTAGCAGGTGTGTTACCTGGCAACCACGAGAGCGCAGTGTCTCCACAGTTTCTAATGCTAAAGTGCCGCTACCGCTTACCACCACACGCCTGACGCTATTCAAGCGCTCTAACACCCCTTGATAATCAGCGAGCGTACGAAGCGTGGTTACACCACGTAAGTGAACACCGGGACAACTCAACTGTGCTGCACGCGCTCCGTGTGCTAGCAGCAGGTGTTGATAGGCAAAGCGTTGCCCGCTTTGCAGGTGCACTATATGCTGCTGTGGCTCAATGTCTACAGCCCGTTCATGCAAAAAAAGGATATTTTGATCTTTGTAAAAACTTTTTGGACGTGCGAGCAAACGCTCCTCGCGTATCTTCCCCCCCAGGTAATCTTTCAATGCTGGACGGTAATAGACCGGCAACGGATCATCTGCAATGACACCAATCACAGCATCAGGCTTCTCGGCACGCAACGTCTCTGCCGCACTGATACCCGCAATGCCATTTCCGATTACAAGGTAGGTAATGCGTTCTCCCATATATCTTTTTGACCGTTTGTGACTCGGTCATACTCCCCTTCCACCTGACTACTCTCTTGCCACAATAGTTCCATCGGGATTAATCTGAATAGGAATTGTCATCAGTGGTTTCGGTGCTGGCCCACTTACCACTGCCCCTTGTCGCGCAGGGTCAAAGATAGCATTATGGCAGGGACATACTAATAGATGACGCTGCGGATCATATGCTACATCACAGCCCATGTGAGTACATGTCGAATCAAAAGCTACAAAACGATTATCTGGCAGGTGAATCAGCACTCCTGGATGTACCTTCTGTGATATCGGGAAAGTACGAGCACGATTGATTGGTAGATCGTTTACGCTGCCTAATGGAATACGAACTGGAGTGGGCTGTAGACCATTTCCTGTTTTCTGCACATCGCTCAGAACACGTATGCCTCCTGCAACAATGGCTGCAGTAGCAACAATAGCGCCCGTTCCTGCAAAGGCGAAAAAGCGCCGTCGCGAAGGACGCCTTATTGGAAGCTTCTCAGTAAGCGGTCCGCTCTTTCCTTGCAAAACTTGCATTTCTGAAGTCTGAAATGGAAATGTGTATGGACGTTCCTGGCGTGGAGAAACTGTACCCTGCTTATTCTCTAACTGGATAATCCGGTAGTAATCCTGCAATAAAGCTTCCGGGCTGCTATAGCGTTGCTCTGGCTCCTTTGCCATTGCCTTGCTCACAATCGCGTTCAACCCCGCTGGTAGATCAGAACGCCAGGCTGAGAGCGACGGGACGATGGCGTACAGGTGTTGGCGAGAAACTTCTGCCCGTGTCTTGCCTTCAAAAGGAGCGTGGCCGGTCAACAGACGATACAGTACAGCACCAAGAGCATAGATATCAGCACTTGCACCTGTCGATGTGCCAAGTAACTGCTCAGGTGCGCTAGACTCGCTACTTCCCTCATAAGATTGATAGGAGCGCGGCATTTGCGCTTGTTCCTGCTCAGAACGTCCATCTAACCGACTTAGAGCAACCATGCGAGCAAGACCAAACTCAGCCACCACAAGCTGCCTATTTGATTGCAGATAGATGCACTGCGTCGAGAGGTTACGGTGTAGAATCGAGTGCTTATGCGCGTACGCAAGAGCATCCACTATCTGCTCCAGGTAACGACCAACTGTACCCAGATCTGTTGTTCCCTGACGCGAAAGCAATGCGCGCAAGGAGATCAATGATGCGGCTGGATACACCAGGTAAGGCTGACCATCCACAATGCCATAGTCGAGCAGGGGTAGGACGTGTGGATGGTGTAAACCCGCTATGTGATTTGCCTCCTGCTGAAAGCGTCCCACCGCAATTAAATGTGCGGTGGCAGAGGAAAGCGATGAGGCAGAGGGTTTATCCTTGTCCTTGAGCACACGCACAAGGAATTGCATCCCCGCAGAATCTCGCGCGAGAAACACTGGTCCCCATACATGCTGCTCAATAAGCTGTTCCAACCGATAGCTTCCGAATAGAGATTCGCTGAGCACACCAGTAGATGACAGTGTAGCCATAAACCCTCACTTTAGACAAAACCCTGAATGTGACACCTCTTGTCACAAAGACTCAAGTTAATATTACCAGAGGATATCCGTAAGTGCACGAGAAGTCAGGAAAAACTATTACCGATTTCCTATGCGTGGGTAAAGATCAGAACTGTTATGTCCATTTTAATGACAACGATACATTAGAATTCCTATAAGCACCCTCCACAGAACTTCATAAGGTGTGTCAAGGCAATTCAAAATGCCCTTGCACATGGCAGAAATTTGGTAGGCAAGTACACTTGTTCAAAAATAGCTCAAAATAACCATTGTTATCTCGCAGAAATTCAGTCATACTTACTGATAGCACGGAAATACCATCACTTATATACAATTTGACGCTTCAATAAAACTTCTTTACTCTTTCTATAGCACTACTATTAACCAATGGAGGAACTTACAGTGGCTGATTTTGCGCACTTACATGTTCATACTGAATACTCATTATTAGATGGCTTTAGCCGGATCAAGAAACTTGTGCAGCAGACAAAGGCGCTGGGAATGAGTCACCTGGCGATAACTGATCATGGCGCGATGTATGGAGCTATCGAGTTTTATAAGGCATGTAAGGCGGGAGGCATCAATCCGATCATCGGCATCGAAGCCTATCTCACTGAAGATATGTATGATCATTCCAAGCGCTTCAGTGATGACTATCACCACCTGCTCCTCCTGGCAAAAAATAATACTGGCTACTACAATCTGATGAAGCTGACGACAATTGCGAATACACAGGGGTGGCACCTGCGCCCACGTATTGATAAAAAGGTGTTGCAGCAATACGCGGAAGGCTTGATCGTTACCTCCTCCTGTCTCTCAGGTGAGATCCCCAAAACTCTCCTCAAGGAGCAAGTGGATGAAGCATATAAGATGGCACGCTGGTACCAGGACGTTTTTGGGAAGGACAATTTCTATTTAGAGATACAGGAGCATCACGGCATCTTCGACGATGGCAAACCCTCGCCCCAGGGCCAACTTAACCAGTTGCTCTACCGCATGCATAAAGAGCTGCAGATCCCCATGGTAGCAACAAACGACCTGCACTACGTTGAAGCGCACGATTCCAGCTCACACGACGTTTTGCTCTGTGTGCAGACAGGTAAACAGCTTGATACTCCCAAACGTATGCGCTTTGATAGCCAGGAATATTTTCTTAAAAGCCCACAGGAGATGGCGCGGCTCTTCCCCGAACTGCCCGATGCATTAGCTAACAGTGTGCGCATCGCGGAGCAGTGCAGCGTTGATCCACTGGCTTATAAAGCAAAGCTCCCCAATTACGCTATTCCCACAGGGTATGACACGCAAGATCAGTACCTCTACGCCCTCTGCCTACAGGGTATCGAGGAGCGCTTCGGTGGAATGACAGAACAGATTCAGCGCCAGCTCGACTACGAGTTTAACATGATCGCGCAGAAGGGCTTTGTTGCATATTTCTTGATTGAATGGGATTTTGTAAACTATGCTCGCTCCAATGGCATTCGTTGTTCAGCTCGTGGTTCCGCTGCTGGAAGCCTCCTGGCTTACTCGTTAGGCATTACCAACGTCGATCCGTTGCGCTATCAACTGCCGTTTGAACGCTTCTTTAATACCGAGCGCGCAGACATGCCGGATATCGATATGGACTTCCCGGACAACCGTCGTGAAGATGTGATCGAATACGTGATGCGCAAGTACGGCAGTAACAGTGTTGCTCAGATGGTGACGTTCAACACTATGGCGGCAAAAGCGGCAGTCAAAGACGTGGCGCGTGTGATGGGGCAGCAGGACGTCGGTGATCGCATCACCCGGCTCATCCCAACTGGTCCAAAGGTAACGTTACAAGGCTCGCTTGACTCTGTTCGAGACCTCAACGCGCTCTACAGCGACAATCCACAGGCGAAAGAGATTATCGATCAAGCGCTGAAGCTGGAGGGTTCGGTGCGTACTACGGGAGTCCATGCAGCCGGAGTAATCGTTGCGAACGAAGCGCTTGAAAACTTTGTGCCTTTGCAGTTGCGCGACCCCAAGGACCCCAGTAAGGGACGTATCACACAATATGAGCAGTCGCATCTTGAAGAACTGGGCCTGATCAAATTTGATTTTCTCGGCCTCTCCAACCTGACCATTCTCGATAATACGCTCAAATACATCAAAGAGTCGCATAATGAGGACGTGATTCTAGAGAAGGTCCCACTTGACGAGGTTGCAGGCAACGAGGCGCAGAATGAAAAACGGCGCAAAGCCTTTGAGCTTCTGGCGAGCGGTGAGACAACGGGTATCTTCCAGTTGGAAGGCCCCAAGATGCGTGAATATATCAAACAGCTCAAGCCAACACGTGTCGAGGACGTTATGGCGATGATCGCGCTCTATCGTCCCGGCCCAATGGATAGTATCCCCGACTTTATCGCAGCTAAACACGGCAAGAAGAAAGTGAAGTACCTGGACCCACGTCTGTCTGAGTGGCTGGAGGAGTCCTATGGTATTATCGTGTACCAGGACCAGGTGCTCTTCATCGGCGTTAACCTGGCTGGCTTCTCCTGGGGTAAGGTGAACAAGTTCCGTAAAGCGCTCAGTAAAAAGAAAATGGACGAGGTTGAGGCCTACAAGGGCGATTTTATCAAGGGCTGCGTCAGCAATGGTGTGAAACAAGAGGTCGCGGAAGAGCTATTTACGCTGGTCCTCCCCTTCGGTGGATACGGATTCAATAAAGCGCACGCAGCTAGTTATGCAGTTGTTGCCTTCTATACTGCGTATCTCAAGGCGAACTATACTGCCGAGTTTATGGCGGCGACGATGACGACTGAGGCGGCTGACGCGACGAAGATTGCCAATGCTATCGCCGAGTGTAAGCGCATGAATGTCGAGGTGCTGGGTCCTGATGTAAACAGAAGTGATCGCGGATTCACGGTGGAAAACAAGGGTGTGCGTTTCGGACTACTTGCTATCAAAGGTATCGGCGAGGGTCCAATTGGCGAGATTGTGCGTGCACGTAACGAGAGTGGCCCCTTCAAATCTCTCGCAGACTTCTGTACACGTGTTGATCCTAAAGCAGTGGGCAAGGGGGCGATTGAAACACTGGTGAAAGTGGGTGCGATGGATTCGCTTGTTGGTAGCGGAAAACGACATCAATTGCTGGAATCCATCGAACGTGCCATGCAATTTGGCAAAAGCGAGCGTGCCGCGAAAGAACGGGGTATGATCAGCCTCTTCGGGGAGATGGAAGAGGTAGGAAACGCCCTTGAGTTCTCGTTGAGTACCAATGCAAAAGAAATCTCACGCAAACAGTTGCTCGAATGGGAGAAAGAGCTGATCGGGGTCTACATCTCAAAGCATCCGCTCTCCTACCTGAGCCATCTCTATGAAGAGAAGGTCAGTCATAACATTGGCACGATTACCGAAGAGCTGGATCGAAAGAAAGTGACGGTCTGCGGTGTCATCAAGGAAGCACGGCGTATTACAACCAAAAAAGGTGATACAATGTGTGTGCTGCAACTGGAAGATATGTTTGGTAGTCTCAGCGTTACTCTTTTTCCGCGCTCATACGAGGAATACAAAGAGCTGCTGGTCGAGGATAAGGTTGTGATCGTGGGCGGTGAAGTTCAGGTCAGGCGTGACGAGCCGGGTCTGCTATGTAACAGTCTTGCTGAACTTAAAGCGATCGAGGCAGAGATGGATCATAAGCAATATCTGGTCTGGCTCACACTGCACTTGAGTGGCAACGATGAAGTTTCCATATCCAATGATATTATGAAAGTGCAGGATGTCTATCGCTACATTCAGGAGAAACCTGGACGTGACCATTTTGAAATCCTGGTTGCAAATGGAGAATGGCAGGTACGATTAACACCAGGCGATAACACTATGCAGTATAACCCTGAATTGCACATGAGATTAGAGGCGCTGCTCGGTGCCGGAGCTGTGGAAGCAAAGGTTGTAGGATAGTACTTATTCTAAATAAAAGAGAAGATATAGCAAGGAATGACAACGCATTTTTACTGCGTATTCGTCATAAGGTCTCCCTGAGCTAGATATATGCAGGAGAACGAGAAACTTCGAGCGGAACTCATTCGTATACGTCTATGACAAATACCTGCACAGTTGTGCTTTTGCAAAAAATCAAAGCGCGCGCCTGTCCTCCTTACCAATCGCTTTTTCGGAGTCCTGAACGTAGGAGCGTCAGGTTCCGTCTAAGATCTAACGAGAAAAGGATTGAAAGATTGTGGGTTCCGAATATCTGGGGTCTCCAGATCCCAATAAACAGTATGAAGATAGATCTGGGAGTTCTTCCCCTCTAGCGCAAGATGAGACAACACGTCGCAGATATGGAGGCTATCAACCTGCCGCTCAGGAGCAACAACGAGCACAGGAACCAAGTTATACTGAGCATAGCTCACAAACATATAGCACTCATGCTTCCAATCCATCCTTGAATCAATTTGGGCACAATGGACAGGGAGGATCAGCATTTCCAGGACCATTGCCTCAGGGAGGACAGGCATATCAACAGTACCAACCACCTTTTGGACATGGGCAGTACGGACAGCCTTCTTATCCTCCTGCACCACCAATGCAAGGATACCAGGGGTACCAGGGCTACGGGCATCCATATTATCCTCCTATACCCCCTCGTGCTCAGGGCTACAATCCCGCGCCTCAGCATCCAGGACAGTACTTTCCTGCCTATGGAAATCATAGCAATCCTGCTGTACCGCAAGGAAATGGCTTCTACGGACAACTTCCCCCGCAAGCCCACTCGTATATGCAGCCAGGTTTTTACGCCTATCCTCCATATGCGTACGGGTATCCACCACCGGCCCCTGTATGGCAACCCCCACGTCCAAAGCGCGATGGCTATGGGCTTGGCATTGCTATTGCTGCCTTTATTTGCTCAATATTGGCCGGAGTAACAGGTGCAATCTGTCTACTATTGCTCGCGTTGACAACCTCGTTCTCAACAGATGCAACAAGAACGACACCTGAGGCTCGATCAGCAGCAGCAATCGTCCTTTCCATCTTTGCGCTTGCAGGTCTATTGGGCGGAGGATTCGGATTATATCATAGTATTCGTGCATGGTTCTTACAAAAACCGTCGCGTCGTTTCTCGCTGCCACAGTTCTGGGTCTTTCTTGTTCCCTATGTGATTCTACTTGTTCTGGGCTTTGCCGTCGGTACCAGTGATGCAGTGATAAACAACTGGCCACTCCTTCTCCTATTTATGTTGCTGGCAGGTATACTACCTGCTCTCATGTTTTACGCAATTGCAGTACGCCGTGTTCATCCACGTGGAGCGCCATGGAATACAAACTGGCGACGTATGACTCTGGCACTTTTTAGTGGTGCAACTTCTGCAATACTCCTGGCTTTGATTCTAGAGGGCGTTCTCACACTCGTCGCATCTGCCGAACTTCGTACATCTCAGTCCATTCTGGATAATCCTAATGCTCCCTTACAGCACGATGGAAACATTATTCTCCTCTCCTTCATTATTGTAGCGGTCATCGCCCCAATAGTGGAGGAGAGTGTGAAGCCGCTTGCGGTTGTCATATTTATCGGACGCATGCGCAATGCGGCAGAAGCCTTTATCCTGGGTATGGCCTGTGGCATTGGTTTTGATATTGTAGAGACTGTAAGCTATATGAGTGGCAATGGAACACAAAGTCTTAATCGCTGGATCTCTACTGCTTTAGAGCGGAGTACAGCAGGCCTTTTGCACGGCTTTGGTGCTGGTATGGTCGCGCTTGGCTGGTACTACTTGACGCATAAAGCGTCGGCGCGCAAACATATACAGCTTGGCCTTGCCTGTATTGTGTATGCCATCCTGCAACACGCCATCTGGAATGGTTCGTTTCTCCTTGTCTTCTTGCCCGATCCGGTTGGACCTTATCTGGAGAATGGGTTTATCCAGATCGGCTCTTTCCGTGTTGAGGCATTTCTGATCATTTATATTGTTCTGTCGCTCTTAATGTTTACATTCTTCCTCTTCGTTACTGGGAAGTTGCGCAGGCAATCAACAACGCCGCTACCAGAGAAGAGAGATGCAAACGAGGGGATAAAGCCGACTCCGGCAGCCGTAGCTCAAGCTTAAGCAAATGCCGATCACGTACAGCTATTGTCTTCGTTTTGAATGTTCTAGAGATCGTGCAATAGACACATCTGTGCAGGAGAGAAGCTATGTCAGTATTTCAGCCCGACACGTTAAAAGCGGAGATTGACGAACGTATTCCTGGCCTGGTCGCGATGCGCCGCGATCTGCATGAGCATCCTGAACTGGCCTTTGAAGAGGTACGTACCTCAAGTATCGTTGCACAGCATTTACGTTCGCTTGGCCTGGATGTACAAACGGGAGTGGCAAAAACAGGGGTCGTTGCCACGTTGCAAGGCGAGGGGGAGAAACAGGGCCGCACACTCGCAATTCGCGCCGATATGGACGCTCTTCCCATCCATGAACTTAACGAAATCAACTATCGCTCTCAGTCTGATGGCAAGATGCATGCCTGCGGACACGATGGACATACCTCTATCCTATTAACGGTAGCCGATATTTTAAGCAGGCGACGCAATGAACTGAATGGCAACGTGAAGTTTATCTTCCAGCCTGCGGAGGAGAATGTTGCGGGTGCAAAGCCGATGCTGGAGCAGGGTGCTCTACACGGGGCAGACGGCGTCATTGGCTTGCACCTTATCAGCAACTATCCTATTGGACGTGTCGGTGTTCGCGCCGGTGCCGTGTTTGCCAGCGCCGATAGATTTACACTGACGGTTCACGGTAAAGGTGGACATGCAGCTATGCCTGATACTGCGGTCGATCCCATCGTTATCGCCGCCCATATCATAACTGCTTTGCAAACATTGATCAGTCGCGAGACCTCGCCCTTTAGCCCCGCGGTTATCACTATCGGCATCGTGCAGGCGGGCACAGCCTTCAACATTATCCCTGAGACGGCAATGCTCTACGGCACGATGCGCTCCTACTCCCCCGAACATCGTGAGTATCTGCAGAGACGTATCGCCGAGTTAACGTCAGGCATCGCTACAGCTATGGGCGGCTCATGCGATATTGAAGTGCGAGTCGGTTGCCCTCCCTGTGTCAATGACGCTACCATGACAGAACTTGTGCACAAAGCTGCCGCTGCTGCCGTGGGAGAGGAACACGTTGATGGTGGAGAAGAGATTATGACAACGGGCAGCGACGATATGGCTTATTTCCTGCAAGCTGTACCTGGTTGCTACTTCATCGTTGGCGCACGCAATCAAGAGAAGGGGGCGGAATATCCTCATCATCATCCACGCTTCAATGTGGACGAAGATGCGCTCCCCATTGCTGTAGAAGTACTCACTCGTTCAGCACTGGAATTTTTGAGCTAGACAGTAGAAGAGAGTATATCATGCCAGACCATGTTGTCTATTCAACAGACAGTGGACGTATCAGCACGTGTTCTACCTGCGGTCAGCCCTATAAGAACTGTCGTTGTGATCAACCTGCATCAACAACAAAGAAAAGTGACGGCTTTGTGCGCATTCAGCGTGATCGCAAGGGACGTGGTGGAAAAACTGTGACACTCATTACCGGAGTAGGAGGGAGTGATGCTGAAGTTACAGCTCTCGCGCAGCGACTCAAGAAGCTGTGCGGCTCCGGTGGCACCATCAAAGATGGCGCGATCGAAATCCAGGGCGATCACTGCGAGAAGGTGCAGACCCAACTGACCAACCTGGGCTACAAGGTCAAACGCGTAGGTGGATAATAGTGTAGATGGATAACATAAGCACATGCATGACCCAAATTTTGCAAAATTTGGGTCATGCATGTGCTTA
>DAOUDD010000022.1:0-45454 GCA_034431765.1 Ktedonobacteraceae bacterium
TAACAACAGGGGCACATGCAACAACAACAGGAGAAAAAGCGGGAGGAAGAGGAGGAGAAAAGTGAAAAAGATTTTGTAACTGTTGTATCAATCTTACTAGAACCAGTACTACGCTGCTGTATCACAGTCGAGACCGTTTTCTCGGCCCATGCTAGCATAGAGAATCGGTATCTAGACTTGTCTGATGAATACTGCTCCATAAATCTGTATGCCCCCGCTAACGAATTTCGTGTCAAGCAAAATATGTAACTGTTGTTACAAATTCTAAACGAAAACCTCGGCTTTTGTCAAGGGACTATTGAACATATCTGTCAAGAGGTAATGTACGATCCCAACAATCTCTTCCATTTTGTGCAAAGTATTCTGTTCACGTGGTAGACATAAACAAACAACACACATACTACCTTTAATACAGCTTCATGAGCATGACAAGCCCTTCCAGTCGAGCAAACTGCTCTCCAGACATAGTATAGTCAGCAATCACGCACAACAATTTATTGTTAATTGAGACATATTCTCAATATTCAACCAAAAACTCCTTGCTTTTCTCATATTCTCATGGCATACTTTTCTTGTTAATGATACTTAATCTCTTTTACGAGTTAAGCAGAAGGAGAATTTTCATGTCTCTCACCGTTTCACCTGCATTATTAGAGCAAGCCCAACAGGACGACATTACACAACAAGACTTTCTTACGTGTATCAAGCATTCGCTGCCTTATGCCTGGCAGCTCATTGAGGATCTTGCGAGCAAGCTCAAGCAAAGCGGAACGAGCTTTGTGGACAATCAGACCCCGCCTCCCAATGAACAGGCCCGCGGTCAATTGCTACGTGTACTTGCCAGTGACGCTATGCATGCAGCACTGGAGAACTACTTTGACGTAAGACTGGCATTCCAGAATTGTCATCGGGTCACGCTCTTCCCTAAAGATCAGCTTGACCTGGAGTATCAAGCGTTTATTTCCCCTCGAAGTCAGATTCTCAACCAGAGTCCTGAACTCGTTGATTGTTGATGAAAAAGATGGACAGAGTGTCTCAATGCTGAGTATACTCTGTCCTTACCGATAAATCCCACAGGTAGCGATTCTTCCCATTAGCATTCGCTATTGCGTATTATGCGAGTGCGCCCAGAAGTCGAGCAGGTCGCTTTTGGTAACGATACCCTCCAGCATGTTTTTGTTCATAACCGCGACAGCGGACTGACAGTCAGTGAAAAGGGTATATGCCTCGCGTGTCAGAGCCACGGCCTCTAATGTAGGAAAGGGTGGTCCCTGAATATCGCCGACGGCGCAGGTGTCGAGTGGCTCTCCACTAGCAAGACGGCGCAGGAGTAGATCTTCTGTCAGGCTCCCAATCATGCGACCATCCTCCATCACCGGGGTCTGACTGATACCGTAGCGCTTAAGCAGTTCGAGGGCATCGGCAACAGAGTCGGTTGGATGGATGCTGACGACCAGGGGCGTGCCCTGTGTGGAGTTGCGTCGATAGTTGAGCACGTCGCGTAGTGTCGGTTGCTCGCTCTCGATCTGCATCAGCATATCATTCTCACGCATCCATGTGTCATTGAATTGCTTGGTCAGGTAGCCACGACCAGTATCGGGGAGCACGACGACAACGACATCATCGGGCGTGAGACGGCGCGCATAGGTCAGTGCGGCGGCAACGGCAGTACCACCCGAACCACCTATCAGAATACCCTCCTCACGAGCCAAACGGCGCGCCCAATAGAATGAGGTGCGGTCATCAATGCGGATCACTTCGTCTACCAGTGTAGGATCATAGTTCTTCGGGAATATATCCATGCCGATCCCTTCAATCTTGTAGGGGCGAGGTGTGTCGCCAGAGTAGATTGAACCCGGCGGATCGGCACCGATAATTTGAATGCGTGGGTTTTTCTCCTTCAGATAACGGGCAGTACCAGAGATCGTGCCTCCTGTTCCAATGCCAGCCACAAATGCAGTGATACGCCCGGCGGTTGCCTCCCAGATTTCTGGACCTGTCGAGACGTAGTGCGCTGCGGGATTGGCAGAATTAGAGTATTGATCAGGACAACAGGCACCGGGAATCTCTTTCGCAAGGCGATATGCAACGTTTTTGTAGTAATCAGGTGAGTCGTGCGTCACGCTACTGGGACAGATCACAACCTCGGCACCATAGGCGCGCAACAGGCTGCGTTTCTCCTCGCTCACCTTGTCGGTCATCACAAAAATACAGTGATACCCCTTGATTGCTGCTGCGATTGCCAGGCCATGCCCCGTATTGCCACTGGTTGGCTCAACAATAGTGCCACCGGGACGTAGCCAGCCCTCCTGCTCACAGCGCTCAATCAGGGCCGGTCCAATGCGATCTTTAACGCTCCCACCAGGATTGAACAGCTCCAGTTTCGCCAGGACCAACGCCGGCACATCGCTCGCAACGCGATTGAGCCGGACCAACGGCGTATTTCCTATCTTTTCCAGGATAGAGTTGTGATAGTGCATCTTCCCCATCGCAGGCTCAGTCTTTTCCTTCACAATCTTTTACCTCTTCTGTATTGGGCGGCAGCCCGACAAGAAATTGACCGCGCAAACGACAGAACGTGCTGACGCTGCGCGGTCTCACGGCGTCATAAAACGCCGACTTTCGGAAACCCCGTCTTTTAAGCAGGGGATGAGAAAGTCTTCTTTTCGAGTTGCTTGAATAGGGAAACCTCACCCAACTGATAACTAAAGCCATCCAGACGCTGAATGACCTGACAATACGTGAAACGAATGCCCTGAACGGTTTCCTGTGCTCGTGTGATATCGAATGCTCCGTCTCGCATTATTACTCTTTCTTGCCTCCAGGCCACAGCATCCACATCGCTAATACCATCTTCAGTATAGCATATCCGAAACTTTAGGTTCTTCCATGACTATAAGAAAATTTTCACGCATTTTAATCTTCACGACTGAGTTGGATGAGTGCGAGAATGCTACCTGCTATCATGCCGATCAGAGCAAGCGCGAGGATGACAATTGAGGTGGGAGCATGAGAGAAGTCTGTAATCGCGGCAATGCCGCCGCCAAGATAGATGAAAACGCCCACCACAAAGGCAAAGATCAGGCCCATCAGGAGCACTCTGAGAATAGTGTTTTTCTTTGGCTTTAAGCTCAAAAACAAGTCCCTCCAGGAATCTCAAAAGCGTTATCCCTATCATAATGCTAATTCCAACATTATGACAACTGTGACTATGTACGCAGGTTTCACAGACGTTCGCTCAGCGTGCGCACAACATAGCGCAAGTAGCCTGGCCCCCACTTCTTGAGATCGACACGTGACCAACTCAGGACCCAGTTGACCAGATCTATCATGCGTACAATCTCAAAGGTTTTGAGCTGTTCCTCATAATCACTGGGTAGAGCACATACACATTGATAGCCATCGAAAAAAGCTGCGCGCTGCACAGCCCAGGCTTCCGGTGTAAGGTTTTTGCGTTTAAGAGCCTCGCTGAATGTCGGAGCCATATCAAAGAGGTAATAGCCCCAGCCACAATCCTGAAAATCAATGGCACGCACCTCACGCTGATGGAAAAGGTAGTTGAACTGGTGCAGGTCGGAGTGGATGAGGCCAAAAACCTCCGCGCCCTCTCCCATCATTCTCATCTGCTGCCCGATAAAATCTGCTGTGCGTGCAATAATATCCAGTTCCTGAGAGGAGAAGAATTCTTGGGCACGCCCGGAACTCAGTGGGGCAGTAGGACCAAATAGCCAGTTCCAATCGAGACGTGGACGTGTGAAGCCGGAAGGAGGCTGGAAGCTTTGCGCGTGTTTGTGCAAACGAGCCATAAATGTGCCTACAGCAGCGAAATCGCGTGGACCAAGCCGAGAGTTGCGGAAGCGACCATCGACCCAGTGAAGCATAACAATCAGGCGAGAGCCAGAGATATCATCGCTCTTGACTTCAGTTAGCAGATCGCCGGCGGTATTGAGCAGCGGCTCCGGTACAACTATGTCGAGATCACGGCGTAGAGCGGTCAACCACTGGAGTTCCGAACGCAGCATGGCGGGCGATCGCTTCTCTAGATCATGGATACGCAGGACGAAGCGCGTCCCTGATCCTGATGATAAGGGGGCAGGTAGATCGACGCGTAGAACAGGGTTGCCGACGTGGCTGAGAAATGTTAACTCTGCTTGCTCGATCCCATATTGCGCCAGAGCAACACGAGCCAGATTACGCAAACGGCGCAATTTTCCAGTATGTGTCAGTTGATTGTACGTTTTCACTATATATGTCCTGTAAATTACGGCATAAAATGGGTCGAAGTTGTTAATTCTGTGAGTCACTCCCTCTTTTCATAAGGAAAACGTGAAGGCAAAGATCAAACCCATCAGAAGCACTCTGAGAATATTTTTTTTCTTCGGCTTTAAGCTCAAAAACAGTCCCTCCAGGAATCTCTAAAGAGTTACCTTTATCATAGTGCGACTCCAGGATTATGACAACTTGCGACTAAGTGCGAGAGCAGTCTGGTAGAGGTCCTGGTGCCGTTGTATCCACCCCAGCTTGTTTGCTTCGTCTGGAGCGAACAATGCTCGTTCTCTCGCTTCATCAGTTGAGGCAAATGTATCCAGCGCCTCTACAATGCTCACGTAGAAGACCTGATAGCTCTCTGGATACGGATAGCGATACGCTTTGGGTTTCGCGGCTCGAATTACCATATGCTGGTAGGCAAATAGATGCAGCTCTCCCAGACGTGCCCCGGCTTCCTCGTAGACCTCGCGCTGCACCGTCTCCTCGGGATGCTCTCCTGGCTCGATATGCCCACCCGGAATATCCCAGCCGCGCTGCACCAGATTTGTCAGCAGAACACACTCATCTTTGAATGCCAGCGCCATAGACGCTGTAACCAATTGCAACGGCGGCAATGTGTCCGTCAGCACGAGATGTACCTCGTTTGGCTGCGGCAGCCAGGCAATATTGTGATGTGTCTGTAAATGCATATCTTAACACCTTCTGTAGCCAACTTGTGTGCTATCTCTCCTAATCCTCCGGCACGCTCGTGCTCGCTATAGTAGCGGCTCCATTTGCTAACGCAGCATCTTTATGACGCTCAGATACACTTCTCTGTAGCACAATCTGTTGGATAGGAGCAGGCATCTCAATACCGCTTTCCACAAGCCGATTCTTGAGCGCCGTAAGCACCTTATCCTGTAAGTGCAAAACGCTCATATGGAATGGAAACGTCGTCCACCAATAGATCCGGATATTGACACTCACATCCCCCAGTCCAACGACCAGCGCTTCGGCAGGTGGATCTTTCAACACATCATCAACAGTGTACACCGCATCCAGCAGCAGACGTTTCACCTCGTCGATATCTTCAGAATAACCAATTCCAACCTCGTATTCCATACGCCGCTTGCCAAAAGCAGTATTGACGGTGACCGAATGGGTGAAGAGATCAGTGTTTGGAATCACGATGCGCCGTCCATCGTACGTCTTGATCGTCGTCGCACGCGTCTGAATGTCCTCAACGGTCCCTTCAAACTGCTCAACGACGATCTGATCTCCAATCTTAAACGGGGCAGTGAGAAGCAACAGGATGCCCGCAAGAAAATTCTGAAAGACATCGTGAAAGGCGAAGCCGATTGCCACACTCCCGATTCCGAGCAATTGGATCAGATCACCAGGTCGAAATGAGGGGAAGAGAATGGTGAGCACGACGAGAACACCAACAACTACTACACCGCTCTGAGCCAATCGTCCCAGAATCAAGCCCAGATTCTTTGCGCGCTGCCGCCTCTCGGTCATCATAATGACAATCAGGCGAATACGTCGCGCAACAATACTGAAGAGCATAAAGATCAGAAACGCCAGAACGAGATTTGGGAGGGCCGTAATGATATCGTTCGCCATGCGCTTGATTGTTTCCCACGCCAGCAAAAAATTCATCCCTGCTCCTTTTAGTTCTTCCAGTACATCTACTTCCGTTTGAATATCCTCGCGTCCACATTTTCCTTAGCATAGCAGAGATCGCTGGATGCTACAAGCGTTTAGCAGCGAACAGCAGAACTTTCCTATCTAGAGTCGGTCTCACTCAGTAGATGACGGCGTATGTGTGCCTCCAAGTCCCTTTTGCAGCACAGTGTCAAGGGCACGCTCTGTATAACGCAGCTGCGACCCCGCGATGCAATCCAGGAACAGGAAATAGTTTTTACTTCCTTATATTCCTCTTTCTCTTACTTTTGCTCACGCCAGATGAACCTGCGTCCTGTAGCAAATCGCGGGTTCATTGAACTTGAGTAACGTATCCACAAGAGGGTTTTACATCTTCTTTTCTAAATTCTAGCGTCTTGAGACGACAGCCTGAATTGGACCATTGACACGCAGCGTCAGATGATGTTCAGGATCGGGATAGATATGCTGACCAAGTACAAGCGAGAAGGTCACACGTTGCGCGAGCGTGGCCAGGAGCAGGTGCCCCTCCATCATCGCAAAATGGTTGCCGATGCAGACGCGTGGGCCAGCACCGAAGGGCAGGTACGCGTGATACCAACTACATCACCTCTTTGAGCCAAGCCCTCGATAAAAGAGAGACGTTCGTGTAAGAAAGCAGACATGCTACCCACAAGTGGTGTGTCGCGAATAAAAGGCACATGCTTCAGGGTTGGTGTCTCATAACTCTTTGTTGAAGTAACCATAACAGAGTTTCTCCCTTCAGAGGCCAGTACTGAGCACAGATATCTCTCTTTCCACCGCTGTACTCTCACTGGCTTTTTATAGACAAGAAGAGTTTTCATACAAAAACAGCGATCTCCTACATATTATAGCGCACTTTTACCAGGAAGAGTTTTCATCCCCAAAAGCTAGAGGTAATCCAGGCTAGAAATTACCAACATTCTCTCACTGAGGAAAGAACTATGATAAGAATATACGAATGGACTATTTTATCAGCTTTTTTTTAAAATGATAAGAGTTTTTTGCTTCAAACAATATTTTAGATGCAAAGTGATAACCACGTAAAAAAAATGATAACCCAAATGATATATTTCTCTCTTCCCTTTTATACCCAGCCTAATGTAGTATGCTGATAGAGGTAAGAGATGCCGGCGAGCTTTGCTATGCAATGCCTTGCAGAAAAATCCCTTCCTCTGAAGATCCTTACACTTTTGCTCCTTCTTAGGAAGGGCGACAGATGTGAACCTTACACATCTGTCGCCCTCCCCACTTCCTCCTTTTTTCACCTATTCGTACCTAATTATTGCTATAATATGGGGAAGCCGATAGAAATAATCAGGAATCTGTGCTACTCTTATCTGAGTACTAAAAGCGGGCTTTAGCAGAGGTATATAGCTTTTGCCCTTTCAAGCTTATTATCATTGATTATTGGCAAATTTATCTTTTTCTGGATAAAAATGAGTAGAACATATCATAAAGTTCAAAGATGGCGACTATATGTTACGCCGAGGAAGAAAAAAGTAATCCTTCTTACAGAGCTGAGTGCTCTCGTGCTTGCCCTGCTCTATGCTGGGTTCACCTTTCTGCATTGGCAAGGCTCTTCGTTTACTGGAGCAGGTGGAACGGTTGCGCTCAATGGTTCAGGACAATGGAATGACGATGAGCAGGTTACAGCTCCTTCATTTTCATTCTCTGACGCCTCTACACGAAATCTGAGCGTTTCACCTCTCTTTGAGCAGTACTATCAGAGTTCTGAAGCAACGAAGACTTTAGGGGAGCCATTAACAGTTGCGTTTCCTACACAGCACGGCTGGGTACAATTCTTCCGATCGGGAGCATTGCTTTTACCAGCGACAAAGCAAACTTCTTCCACAAGTACAGATACAGATGATACCTTCGCAACTCTGGTTAGCCATGGAACAAAAGACGCAGCGAGTGGCGTCATTCGCTTACATTTGCTGCAAGCGTTGTTTACACTGGGTAGCCAAATTCCAATCGTTGGCACAGACAGCAGTATTACATACGTTGACCTGCGCAAAGCTAGTGATCCTGATAGTATGCAAGAGATTCCGAGCAACCCGCAAAAGACACCAGTCGCCTCAGTGCAAAAGCAGATGATTTTTATTAAAGGTGGTACACGCGCTGGGAAAAACGTAGGACATTCTATTTCACAACCCTTGTGGGGCGCGCTCAATAACCCGGACATTGCGCCTACCGGCTGGGAGAAAGATTTCGGCACTCCGCTCACAGAAGCCATCCCTTTTACAGTGACAGTAAAAGGTCACATCCATCATATGCAAGTCCAGGCGTTTTCGTATGATGCACTATTGCTTGACCAGGATACCCGTGATGCATCAGGACAGCCATTCATTGGAAGGTTGTCTACTGGTGTGGACTATTTACGTACCGCCGGTCTACCAGGTGTAGCAATTCACAAGCAACAGCAAGTATGGACTCAAGCAGACACCACTGTCCTTAAAACTCCAGATCGTGGTCAGCTTCTCTCTCACCTTGGGCAGCACTTTCCTCTTACACTGTTCGGTGATACACGATGGATTAATGGTATGCTCTGGTACCATATTCAGTGGGGCGTACCAAAAAGCACCAGCAACGGCTGGATACCTGCTTCTGCTGTTACATTCACATCACCTGGCAATGTCGCAGGAGAGGCTGGCATTGATGCGCTCTCTCCCAAACTCTCCCAGTACCTCACAAGTATGGGAAATTCTGTCGGAGTAGCGGTCTATGACGTGACACGCCAGCGTACCTATACCTACAACAAGATGACCCAATTTACAATGGCAAGTTCAGTAAAAGTTCCTATCCTCCTGACATTTCTTGATATGGTTGAGAGCCAGGGACGTGAACCAAACGATGATGAGATGAATCTGCTGACAAATATGATTGAGCACTCTGACAATGATGCAGCTTCCGCACTCTTTTCTGACAGTATTAATGGTGCGGACGGCATAAATAGCTACTTACAGAAGGTTGGTATTACAGGAATGAGCATAGACCCACATGCATGGGGCTACAGCACAACGACACCGCAGGCAATGGTTGATCTGCTCACACTTCTGCACAATGGGAAGACGCTCAATAATGCTCACCGCCAACTTGCTCTCGACCTTATGCAAAATGTTGAGGCCGATCAGCAGGCTGGCATAGGAGATACCGCCCCTCAGGGTGCAAGTGTTGCAATGAAAGACGGCTGGGTAACTGATGAGAACGATCAGTGGGTGATGAATACCTCTGGCATCGTTACCACTAAGAAGGAAACCTATATCATCTCCGTGTACACAGACGATCAACCATCTCTCGAAAGTGGACAGGCTATTACGCGCAAGGTGTGTAGTACTATGGCCGCGCTGCTTCCTTGATCAGGCTCACATTCACGGGCAAAAAGAAATAAAGAAGCGAAGATAGACAAGCTCTGTAACAAAAAATATGTCTCTTGACAGCCCGGTCGAATCGCACTATACTAGGGGTAACAATTTAGAGCGAAGCTATGAACAGGAAAAGTACATAGACATTTTCAGTACCAGAGAGTCGGAACCGGTGGAACCCGATACGCGACGGTGCTATGGAATGGGCCTGCAAGCTAAAGAGCGAACCTTCTCCTCGCGAGAAGCAGTAGCACTCTTTCGGAACGTCCCCCGTTATCGAGGACAGGATATCGGTGTGCCCCTCATCTACTACATTCTCGTGAGCATCACACCTGTATCTGGAACGAGGGATTACTCACTCTCCTGCTAAGGAATGTGTCTATGTAATCCGAATCAAGGTGGTACCACGAAAGCATATTTCCGCTTCTCGTCCTTGCAGGATGAGGGGCGTTTTTTTATGGTCATTTTTCTCACCATTCTATGCTGGAGGAAAGCAATGTCTATCGAGATACGTAAGGAACCTCGCCCACAGAGCGGCGACCAAACGGGAGGCCAGCATGTGAAGAAACGTGTCTTCTCCGGTGTTCAGCCAACAGGCAATATTCACCTGGGCAACTACCTGGGGGCACTACGAAATTGGGTCAAGACACAGGCCGAGTACGATAACATCTTCTGTATTGTAGATCTGCACGCGATTACGCTGCCAATCGATCCAAAAGAACTGCATACGAATACGCGCAAGCTTGCAGCGCTCTATATCGCCTGTGGGCTGGATACACGCTACTGCAAGCTCTTTGTGCAATCGCACGTTCACCAACATGCCGAGGCGAGTTGGATTCTAAACTGCTATACGCCAATGGGCTGGCTGAATCGCATGACGCAGTTCAAGACCAAGGCAGGCGAAAATCCAGAGACGGTCAGCACTGGACTCTATGGCTACCCGGTCTTGATGGCCTGCGACATTCTGCTGTATCAGACGCACTATGTCCCGGTCGGCGACGACCAGCGCCAGCACATTGAGTTCACACGCGACCTCGCGCAGCGCTTTAATGGTCTGTACAAGCAGGAGGTCTTCACAATACCAGAGGGGCAGATTCGCGAGATTGGCGCTCGCGTCATGTCACTCGATGATCCAACCCGGAAGATGAGCAAGAGTGATCCCAATCCAGGCTCGCGTATCAACCTGCTCGATGATCCTAAAACCATCAAGCAGAAGATTGGACGGGCCACAACCGACTCGCTCCGCCTCGTTACCTTTGACCCTGAGCGTCCTGGCATCACTAACCTGCTGACCATCTACCAATCGCTGACCGGGCAATCGCAGCAAGAGATCGAAGCCGAGTTCGCTGGCAAAGGCTACGGCGATTTCAAAGCGGCTCTGACCGAGCAACTGGTCGAGACCCTACGCCCGATTCAGCAGCGTTACAGCGAACTCATGAACGATATGCCAGCCCTGGAAAGCATTCTACAGCAGGGAGCAGATGAAGCACGCCCACTGGCAGAGGCTACATTACGCCGTGTCAAAGAAGCGATCGGCCTCGGCTAATAAGGAAAGATATGGATTATCCAACATTTGCAGAGATTCAACAGGTGCAGCAGCGAGAGTTGGGCAGCACAGCAGCAGGTCGAGACACGCAGGACACGCGCATCCCGCTGCTGCCACTCTACCGCGACATCCTGGCAGATATGGAGACACCCGTCTCAGCCTATTGCAAAACAGCCAGGCAGCCCTACAGCTTCCTGCTGGAAAGCGTTTCGGGTGGAGAGCACGTTAAGCGCTACTCATTTATTGGTATCGACCCCTACATGGTCATGATCCAGCGCGAAGAGACGGTGCGTATTCTGCACATGCAGCCCCAAAACGGGGGTGCAAAGGGAAACTCGCCTGATGACGTTGTAGAAATGACGTGTCACGATCCCCTGCGTTTGATCGAAGCGGAGCTGGCTCGCTATCGCCTGATTCCGCCTCTGCACAACACGCAGGATCAGCTCCCGATATTTCATGGTGGTGCGGTTGGCTACCTCTCGTACGACGCGGCAGCTCGTTTCGAGCGCTTACCCGTCCCACCACAAAATGAGCTGGATCTGCCCCTGGCAGTCTTCAGTTTCACCGAGACGGTCCTCGTCTTCGACCACGTGAAGCACCGGGTGCGTGCTGTGACCCACCTGCACCTGGACGCCACTGACTTACAGAGCGAATATCAGCGCTGTACGAGCACCCTCAACGCCGTGCAAGAGCGCTTACATCAACCGGTATGTTTGCCAGAGGAGCCAGAGCCAGTCACTGATCCAGACGCCTTGAGGGTACGCTCAAATCAAACGCAGGAGGAGTTTGAGGCACGCGTTCGACGAGCTATAGATTACATCCATGCTGGCGATATCTTCCAGGTCGTGCCATCGCAGCGCTTGAGCCGCCATGTCAGCGCCTCTCCATTCACGGTCTACCGGGCGCTGCGTGCGATCAATCCATCACCGTACATGTTCTTTCTGGATCTCGACGACTTTCATATCATCGGTGCCTCGCCGGAACTGCTGGTGCGCTACGAAGACAACGCGGTTACGATTCGCCCTATCGCTGGCACTCGGCCCCGTGGCGGCGATAAGCAAAGCGACGAGCAGCTTGCTGAAGAGCTGCAACAGGACCCCAAAGAGCGTGCGGAACATGTGATGCTGCTCGACCTGGCGCGTAACGATGTGGGACGCGTCAGCAAAATCGGCAGTATCGAGGTTAGCGAGTTCCTCTCTATCGAGCGCTATTCGCACGTGATGCACCTGGTCACTAACGTCTCCGGCAAGCTGCGCGAGGGTATTTCACCATTCGACGCACTGCGTGCCGGTTTTCCTGCAGGCACCGTATCTGGTGCGCCAAAGATTCGTGCCATGGAGATTATCAGCGAACTCGAAGGTGAGCAACGTGGCGTCTATGCTGGTGCTGTTGGCTACTTTAGTCATTCTGGCAATCAGGAAACCGCTATTGCGCTGCGCACAATGGTGATGAAGAATGGACGCGCTTACATTCAGGCAGGAGGCGGTGTCGTTGCTGACTCCAATCCAACAAACGAATACCAGGAAAGTATGAACAAGGCACGAGCACTCCTGCGTGCTCTCGATGAAGCAGAAGCCATTGCTCGCGCCAGTAGTGTTCACGAGCCTGATGGAAAGGAGAGCTAGGATGTTACTCTTGCTGGATAACTACGATAGCTTCACCTACAACCTGTATCAATATCTTGGAGAGCTAGGAGCAGAGATCGAGGTACGCCGCAACGATGCCGTCACATTAGAAGAGATTGAGGCGCTACGCCCCGACCATATCGTCATCTCACCTGGACCCTGCACGCCCAACGAGGCGGGCATCTCCTGCGCGATCATCGAACACTTTGGCCCACGCATTCCCCTGCTCGGAGTCTGCCTGGGTCATCAAGCCATCGGCCAGGTCTATGGAGGACGGGTCATTCGTGCTCGCGAACCGATGCATGGCAAGACATCGCTGATGTATCACGAGGGCCAGGGCGTTTTTCGCGATCTCCCACGACCATTCGAGGCCAATCGCTACCATAGCCTGATCGTCGAAAGCAGTACGCTCCCGGACGAACTGGAAGTCACGGCGTACACCGAGGATGGCACGATCATGGGCCTGCGCCATCGCACTCATCCAGTCGAAGGTGTACAGTTCCATCCTGAATCTATCCTGACTTCCAGCGGCAAAGATCTGTTACGCAATTTCTTGTCGCAGTAAAGAGAGGAGGACATAGCACATGATTCGTGAGGCAATTGCTTCTGTCTCCAGTGGAGCAACGCTCAGCACCGAAGAGGCGGCGGCCGCGATGGAAGAGATCATGACAGGAAGCGCGACCCCCTCGCAGATGGGTGCATTCCTCACCGCTTTACGCCTGCGACCAGGAGGAGAGACGGTTGAGGAGATTGCAGGCCTGGCAACTGTCATGCGTGAAAAGGCAGTGCCTGTGCACCTGGATGAAGCGACAGCCGCTTGTGCACTCGACACGTGCGGCACCGGCGGCGATAACGCTGGTACTTTCAACGTCTCGACGGCGGCAGGAATTGTCGCGGCGGCAGCCGGTGCCAAGGTAGCCAAGCATGGCAATCGCTCAGCCACCAGTCGCTGCGGCAGCGCCGATGTGCTGGAGGCGCTAGGTGCAAGGATCGATCTGAGTCCCGAAGCGCTCGCACATTGCATTCGCGAGAGCGGCTTCGGCTTCATGTTCGCTCCGGCCTATCATCCAGCGATGAAACATGTGGGTCCCACGCGCCGCGAGATCGGCATCCGCACCATCTTTAACATACTGGGCCCCCTGACCAATCCAGCACACACCCCTTATCAAGTGCTTGGCGTACCTGATCGCTCGCTCTTGCGCAAGATGGGCGACGTGCTCCTGCACCTGGGCTGTCGGCACGCACTGATCGTGCATGGAGAAGACGGCCTCGATGAGTGTTCTATCAGTGCCCCAACTCACATCTGCGAAGTTCGCGCAGGAGAGCCGATGCGCGAATACACCATCACGCCTGAAGAGGTGGGACTGGTCACTGCCAGAAACCGCGAAGCTGTTCAGGGAGGCGATCCTGCATACAATGCAAAACTTTTGCGCGAACTGTTAGCAGATTACACTGATACAGCTACAACGCATATGGTCTGCCTGAACACAGGAGCCGCTTTGCTGGCAAACGAGCAAGTAAACTCTCTCGCTGCCGGGGTAAAGCTTGCGCGAGCGACGATTCAGGAGGGTAAGGCCAAACGAAAGCTGGCAGAGGTTGTCGAATGTTCACAGGCGTTGGCACGCTCGTAGGAAGTGCAGGAAAACCATGTTTCTCGACCGTATCGTCTCTCAAACGCGTCTCGATCTGGATCAGCGCAAACAACAGCTTCCCTTTGAGGAACTGCAACAGCAGGCGAGCAATCAGCCGGAGCCACGCAATCTCTTAGCGGCATTTGAGCCACGTGATCAGGTTCACCTGATCGCGGAGGTGAAACGTGCCTCGCCTTCGAAGGGGATGCTGGCTCCCGATATAAATCCTGTTGAGCTGGCGCAGCTATATGAGGCGAATGGAGCTGCCGTAATCTCTGTCCTGACGGAGCCACACTTCTTTCTGGGTTCGCCCGACTATCTAACAGCAATCAAGCAGGAGGTGAACATTCCTGTTTTGCGCAAAGACTTTATCTTTGACCCGTACCAGGTCTATGAGGCTCGTGCCTGGGGTGCTGATGGGTTGCTCTTGATCTGTGCGATTCTCGACGAGACACAATTGCGCACGCTGCTACAACTCGCATCTTCACTGCATATGCACTGCCTGGTGGAGGTACACAGCCGTGAGGAGGCGCAGCGTGCAGTTGCTGCCGGGGCACAGATCATTGGCGTCAATAGCCGCGACCTCGTCACGTTCCAGATGAACCCTTACCTGTTGCGCGAGATTCGCCAGATGCTCCCACTTGATCGTGTAGTGATCGCTGAAAGCGGTATCTCTACAGCACGAGATGCACGGCGACTGGCACGCTACGATGTACAGGGCATGCTCGTCGGTGAATCGCTGATCGTCTCAGTGGATGTGCCGGCACAGATGCGCATGCTTTTACAGAGTGCAAATGCGAGTACGCAGGTCAAGATCTGTGGCCTGCGCACACCTGCGCACATCAACGCAGCCATCGAAGCTGACGCCGACATGCTGGGCTTCATCTTCTACGAACCGAGCCATCGCTACATCTTACCCTCCCAGCTACGTGAGGTGCTTGAGGCGAGTTCGCTCTACCAGCAGCCTAAGCATGGACAGACGCGACCTGATCTCGTTGGCGTCTTCGTCAACAAAGAGAAAGATTTTATCTCCAGAGTCGTCGAAGAGGTCGGCCTGCAATTTGTCCAGCTTCACGGTTCCGAATCGCCCGATTTCTGTACAGAGATGCCGGTTCCAGTGATTAAAGCGCTGCAACTGCGCGAGCGAGCAGATTTTGAGCAATTGGAGCGCTATCGTCCTGTCACCTGGCGACTCTTGCTCGACACGCCAACTCTGAACTGGGGAGGCAGTGGCGAAACGAACGACTGGGAACTGGCACGAGAAGCAGCTCAACACAGCCGCATTCTCCTCGCCGGAGGACTCACCAAGCAGAACATCACCGATGCCTTGCGCAAAGTCGGACCATGGGGTGTCGATGTGAGCAGTGGCGTCGAAACGGACAAACAGAAAGATACAGCCAAGATACAGGCATTTGTCCAACGTGTCCATGCCAGCGACGCACAACGGATAACAAATTCCGTTGGCTCCTCTATGGCCGAACACGGGCAACCGCAAGAGTTGCACCCTACGCGTTAAGCTTCTTTTAGCAGGCTTTATATTATTCTATCATGACAGCGGCTAGCAGAAAGAATAACATCATGCAAACAGAATCTTTTTCCACTTTAGCAAGCTACCAGCATAATCTCTATCCAGATGAGCGTGGACGCTTTGGCACGTTCGGTGGCAAGTTTGTACCGGAGAGCCTGATGGCGGCTCTGGCAGAATTGGAAACGGCCTACGAGGCGTCTCTTCATGATCTGGCATTTCAGGACGAACTACGGCACCAACTGCACAGCTACGTGGGGCGTCCGACTACACTGCACTATGTGCCGCGCTTCTCGCAGAGCGTTGCCCCGGATGTCAAGGTCTATCTCAAACGGGAAGATCTGGCACACACAGGTGCACATAAAATCAACAATGCGCTGGGACAGGGCATGCTGGCGCAACGCATGAAGAAGCCGCGCATCATCGCAGAAACTGGCGCGGGACAGCATGGAGTCGCAACTGCAACGGTCTGTGCCAAGCTGGGCCTGCACTGCATCATCTACATGGGCGAGGTCGATATTGCACGTCAATCGCTCAATGTCTTCCGCATGAAGCTGCTGGGAGCCGAAGTACGTTCAGTGGATAGCGGTACTCGCACGCTCAAAGATGCCATTAACGAGGCCATCCGCGACTGGGTGACAAACGTTGAGACGACCTTCTACCTCTTCGGCACAGCCGCAGGTCCGCATCCCTATCCGCGCATAGTGCGCGACTTCCAATCGATCATCGGCAGAGAGGCACGCCAGCAGATTCTCGAACAAGAGGGTCGCCTGCCAGATAAAATTTTTGCCTGTGTCGGCGGCGGCAGTAACGCTATCGGCATCTTCTATCCCTTCGCAGATATGCCAGAGGTCGAGCTGATCGGGGTTGAAGCAGGGGGAGTGAGCATGGAGCCAGGACAGCATGCCTCAACGCTCGTCGCCGGTCGTCCGGGCGTGCTGCATGGTACCATGAGCTATCTGCTGCAAAACGAGGATGGGCAGGTATCGGATACGCAAAGCATCTCTGCCGGCCTCGACTATCCGGGCGTTGGGCCAGAGCATAGCTATATGAAGGATACTGGCCGCGCCACCTACGTCTCAGCCAGCGACGCAACCGCTCTACGGGGTTTGCAGGTCTTGAGTCAGACCGAGGGCATCATTCCCGCACTTGAATCTTCACACGCGCTTGGCTACCTGCTGGAGATGGGTGAACAGGGCAAGTTACCCGCCGGCTCGCTGATCGTCGTCAACCTCTCCGGGCGTGGCGATAAAGATATGATCACCGTGGCAAACGCGTTGAACGTTCGCCTGTAGGAGTCCTTATGAGCACATTTCGTTACGCACCAGATCTGTTACAACGCTATCCCAACCTTGTCGGCGGCGTCATTCTTGCACAGCATCTGGTGAACGGGCCAACGCCTGCTGCACTGCTCGCACTCTATCAGGAGGAGCAAGCGGGAGTGAAAAAGCGAATCGGGGAGACGCCACTAAGCCAGCTTTCATCGTTGGCAGCCTGGCGCAACGCCTTTCGCGCCTTCGATGTCGATCCAACGCAATACCGGAGCGCGGCTGAAGCACTATTGCGCCGTTTGACGAAAAAGGGAGATATCCCCAGCATCAACACTCTGGTTGATATAGGAAATCTGATCAGCATTCGCTATGCTCTCCCTGTCGCAGTCTTCGACACGCGCTATCTCAATGGACCTGTCACCGTTCATTTTGCAGATGGTAGCGAGCGCTACACAACGCTCGGTCAGGAAGAAGTCGAACATCCAGAAGTGGGAGAGGTTGTCTTCTCAGACGAGAGCGGGCTGGTCATCGCCCGACGCTGGTGCTGGCGGCAGAGCGAACAGAGCGCCGCACAAAGCGAGACAACCGATGCAATAGTCACTATCGAGGCCCATCATACAGGAGCACGAAGCGATATTGAAGCGGCACTACATGATCTTCAACACCTCCTGACGAGCTATGCAGGAGAGCGCGTACAGATGAAAACAGGCATTTTAGAGGCCCATACACCCGCTATCAGCGATTGAGCACGATTCAAAGGATAGATATCATGGAAAGCACTGCAAGTGATGTTATAACGCGAAATACTACCCAGTCTCAAGACATTGTTCCGGCGCAGAGAATCGTTCAGGCCTTCGAGAGTGCCAGGCGGGATGGACGTGGCGTCCTGATCCCCTACTTTATGTGTGGCTACCCCTCAGCCGAAAGGAGCATCGCGATTATTAAAGCCGCAGCGAAGGGGGGCGCAGACCTTATCGAGCTGGGTATGCCCTTCAGCGATCCGCTTGCTGATGGAGCAACGATTCAGCATGCCGGCCACCTGGCACTTGAACGTGGCATGACCATTCGTGGCTGTATGGAAGTTGCACGCAGAGTCTCCGGCGAGACAACGGTTCCCCTGCTGCTAATGGGATACTACAATCCGGTCCTGGCCTACGGCCTCGAACGTTTCTGCAAGGATGCACGAGAGCATGGCATCAGTGGTCTGATCATTCCCGATCTGCCACCAGAAGAGGCAGATGCGCTGGAAGAGGCAGCCCAACGTTTTGGTCTTGCACTAATCTTCCTGATTCCACCAACCACACCAGATGAACGTATTAGGCAGATCGTAGAGCGGACACACAAGGGAGCGGGAGGCTTCATCTACTGCGTCTCACTGAGTGGAGTCACTGGCTCACGCAAAGAGCTTCCACCACATCTGCACGCTTTTATTCAGCGTGTACGCAGCTTTACAAAAGACACATCTATCCCCCTGGCCGTCGGCTTTGGACTCTCAACCCCCGAACATATTGCAGAAATCACAGGCTATGCAGAAGGGGCAGTCGTTGGGAGCGCCCTGATCAACTTGATTGATCAATATCCAGAAGACAAGCAAGCCGAAGCAGTAAGGCAGTATATCCAGACGCTTGCAAGAAGATAAGGATAGTCTAAAGCACCTTCATAAATGCAGACGCTTCTACAGTAGACATAAAGAACCAGGGCATTCCTATCGTTGTGTAGGAATACCCTGGTCTAGACTAGTACCAGCCAGGCGCTTCGACTGGCATAGCTGCCTGGCATAGCTGCCTGGCTTACTGCCGGTTGCGACATGCCGCTACGCCTCGCCATCTCTTCCTGAGACATATCTGGGAGTACCTGGGCGGCGCACTTCAGTCAGACACGTTTAGATGAGCTTGCCGCTCAGGTGGCAGGCAAGACCCGTACTGAGGCGATCCGACTGCTCACACGTGTGTCGGGTGTACAGACCGTGCGCCTCCCTCTGGCAGGAGAGCCGCCTGTACTGCCCAGCGATCCTAGGCACATGCACGTGGTCGTGCTCTATCCAGGAGCATGACACACAGAAGAGATCAAACGACAGAAAACAACAGCAGAGAAAGGAGACACTCACCCCATGGCAGCAGCACACACGCTTTCATTCCAGCAGGCCGTGCAGCAGGCGCGCACCATGTATTATGCCCATGCAGGACGCCATGCCTGCTACGAGGAGGACGCTGGAGGCACCGGCATCCTGATCGTGGATGGGCCGCGCGACCTGCGTGCCGACGATATTGTCCATGATGAGCAGGGGCGACCCACCGCGCCGTGCATGTGGCCTGATACTAAAAGTGGTGCCCCTGCGAGAACACGCAGACGTTGCGGTCTATCTGCAGCGGCGGCGTATTGATCTGTCCACAGGCTGGGATACACGACCCTGACGGAACAGGTGCGAGAGATGCTTACAAGAGAGGTATGATGCAGAGAGCATACCTCTCCCAGCGCACAGAAAGGAGGCGAGAAGGATGCATCGGAAACGAGGGTGGCTGACAAAGAGCTTCTTGGCGTCCCACATCTAGCAGGTACACAGGTGCTCTATGAGGTTGGACGCTATCCAACGATCGGAGAATACGCCAGTGCAGTCTACGTGTATGGACCGTGTAGTGGCGATTTGATGAGTCTTGGGAGTGGTGGTATACTGCCCTGGAGGGATGCGGGTGAGGGAAAGGAGGAAGGTGGAGGGCAGGGTGCCTTTCAAGTAGAGGTTTTTGCGAGTGAACAGCGCGTAGGGCGCGACCCCTGCGGTCGCCCGTATCGGGGTGCACAACGATTCACCGACATGCCATCGACACGCGGGAGGGCGCAAAGAGCACGAGGCCCTCCCCTACGCGCTTCTTCCAAAAAAACCTCTACCTGAAAGAGGCAGGGCGCTCTGGCTGCCCACAGGAGGCAAAGGCACGAAAAACAAGCGTTATCCTGATGTAATCGCAACGCTCACTGAAGAGGCACCTATCGGCTACAGAGATGTGGCGATCTCACGGGATGGACGAGGGGACTACTACGCTTCGTTTGTGCACAAGGAAGCAGAGCAGGTGTATACGCACGACGACACCCTCGCGCCGGACCTGGGCATCAAAACCCTGGCAACGGGTGTCAATGAGCAGAGACGTTTCTACCACATTGGTAGCTTCAAGGGGGCGCAGTGGTACAACAAACAACTTGACAAAATTCGCTCGAAGCGCGATAAATGTAAGAAGAAGTCACGGCGCTACATCCACCTCTCGCAGGTGTACAAACGCGTCTCACAGCGCAAGCGCAACAAGCGGCAGGACAGCCTACATAAAGCATCGCATCTCATCGCCCATCGACTGGTTGAGAGAATCGTGGTGGTCGGAGATCTGTCCCAACGCCAAATGGTCATGAAAGAGCATCAACAGAGACACAAGAAGCTCAACCGAGCCGTGTATAACGAGTGGGGAGTGTACACCTTCGTGCAAATGCTCGACTATAAATGCACGCTCTCTGGGAAAGACCTCTACCGATTAGACGAACGCAACACGTCCAAACAGTGTAGTGGTTGTGGACATCTCCAGGCCATGCCATTGTGGAAACGGACCTACGGTTGCGCGGAATGTAGACTCGTTATGGATCGCGACGACAACAGCGCCGTCAATATCCTGAGGAGGTTCCTTGCCCGGCTAGGGCCACACACGGGCGATCCCGTGCGGTGTGCGGATAATTTCTCCGCAACTGACTATGTTTGAGCACATTTCAGAAGGCAGAAAGCAAGCGAATCCTTTACAATAGAGCATACTTCTGCTCAAAGCTTAGTCAGAGTAGACTCTTTTTTTGGAAGGGATGAGCATGCTTATGTATTGTAGAGGAATTCGTGGAGCAACCACTGTAGAACAAAACGATCGGCACGAGATTCTTGCAGCCACCAAAGAGTTGCTAGAGTTGCTGATCGAGCGCAATTCTCTGGAAATCGACCAGATTGCCAGCGTCATCTTCAGCGTCACCGAGGATCTTGACGCCGAGTTTCCAGCACTGGCAGCCCGGAGTCTGGGCTGGATCGAAACCGCGCTGATGTGCACACGTGAGATACCAGTACCTGATAGCCTGCAGAAATGTATTCGTGTGCTTTTGCATGTCAACACGGAACGGACAGCCGCAGAGATCCAGCACATCTACATCCGTGGTGCAGTGAACTTGCGTCCAACATTTCGGGTAGACATTCGAGGCTAAATGATGACAGAGCGGTCATCAGCTTTTTCGCTCAGAGCTGCGCGATATTGCCTGTAACACAGTATTTTGAAGGAGTTGACATGATCGTTGTGATGAAATCGAGCAGCAGTGAAAAAGATATCGAACGTGTGTTAAACTATCTAGAGAAGCACGGCCTATCGGGTCATCCCTCAACAGGAGTCGAGCGTACGATTATCGGTGTGCTCGGCGCAGTTGGACCCTCCGGCGCACCTGGTGCTATTGGTGGCATCAATCCCTCATTGGGAGAATCTCTGGAAGCAATGTCAGGTGTTGAGAGCGTTCTTCGTGTGTCGAAACCATACAAGCTGGCGAGCCGTGAGTTTCACCCGGAAAACACAATTGTCGATATCCCTGTTCGCTGTGTTGCAGAGGGCGTTGTGCACATTGGCGGCGATGCCGTAGTGATGATGGCTGGACCCTGTACCGTTGAGACCGAGAAGCAATTGATGACCACAGCTGAGGCAGTACGAAACGAGGGTGCGGTTATTCTGCGCGGGGGGGCTTTCAAACCATCCACCTCACCTTATGGCTTCCGAGGTCTGGGAGAAGAGGGTCTCAAGCTGCTGGCAAAGGCGCGCTCAAGCTTTGGTATGGCAATCATTACCGAGGTGATGACGCCTTCCGATGTCGCAATGGTCAGCGAGTACGCCGATATTCTCCAGATCGGCACACGCAATATGCAGAACTATATGCTGCTTGACGAGGTTGGACGCACACAGAAGCCTGTTGTGCTCAAGCGCGGTATGTCAGCGACTATCGAAGAGTGGCTGCTGGCAGCAGAATATGTTCTCTCTCAGGGCAACCGCAATGTCATCCTCTGTGAGCGTGGCGTGCGCACCTTCGAGAAGGCAACTCGCAACACGATGGACCTGAGTGCCATTCCTCTCATTAAACAGCTCTCACATCTACCAATCATCTCGGACCCCAGCCAGGGGACAGGCCGACGTGATCTTGTCGCACCGATGACGCTTGCCTCTATCGCTGCTGGGACTGACGCACTGCTGATCGAAGTGCACCCCAACCCGGACGAAGCGCTCAAAGACGGCGCACAATCGCTCACTATCGAACAGTTCAAAGCGCTGATGCCACAGGCCTGTGCCGTCGCGCAGGCAATTGGACGCACATTCGTGACCGAATAGCGCTTTCGTGGCCGCATTTCAAAGTCGTAGAGGTACATCGCGTAGGAGACGGCGCAAGGTTGCTACATAAGCGCCGGGAAAGTCGAGACGATCAGGGCATAGGGAGTGTGGTCAGCATTTGCGATATTGCACTCTCGTTAGTGGAAGTATATGACCAGGGAAGGATTTGTGCTTCTCACAAGGGTTCGCACCCTCCCTATGCTTTCAGCACTTGAGACAATTTCTTACGAATCAATTAGATACATGCTAGAGATTCAACAGGCGTTGATAGTAGGCCATCTGCGTTGGGGCCTCCTCAACGCCCACCATGATGCGGTGCAGACGAGTTGCAGAGGCATAGTTAGTTGCCAGAGTCCTATAAAGCTCATCACAAAAATACTCTGCCAGCAATTCTGCCGTCGAATTCTCAATCGGCAACTCCACCACATCCTCGCGCGGAAACAGGTAGCGTCTCTCGCGGAAGCGTACCTCCCAGGTAGTGGGGGATGGAACTAGCTCCAGGTGAGGATTGCGCAAAGGTAACAAGAAACGATGGTCGAGACGCTGACAAATCTCTTTTGTCAGCCGCTTGAGCACAGTAAAATCAAAGACAACGCTATCACCTCCTAATTCACCCTCAACCTCGACCAGCACCCCATAATTATGACCGTGCAAACGTTCGCACTTCCCACTAAACGTAATAAAATGGGCAGAGCTGAAGGTAAGATAGCCACCTTCTACCTTGACCTTGCGCATAATTTTCTCACCGGTCATAGCGAAATCCTCACGAGAAGCGTACTGAAACTAGCGTATTTTCTACACATACGATACCATCACTTTGGTAAAGAAACAAGCAGGCAAGACATTCTTTCTCTACTGTCTATTTGACAAAATGGACATATGGAAATTTTTTGTATTGGCATCTCGCTGGTCCTACCCATATGCCTCACTTTCTTGACGACCTCAGCTATATAGTCAATAATCCGATAGAGTTTCTACATATCCCGTTCTTTAGTAGAGCTAGTAGAGCTGATCTATCTACCCATCTGGAAATACTATACTTTCTTTTCTACACGCACTTTGTGCCTCTAGATATTTCATATAAAAATGGAAAGGATTTCTTCTTCATGGCGCATCTATACTTTAGGAAAAACTCTCTTAAAACTGGACTATTGACTGGAACAGTGGCAGCAATGACATTTGCTCTTTTCGGAGGCAGACATTCCTTTCGTTCCTGGCAGAGTCAAGAACTGAGGCGTCTCCAGACAGAGAGTCGGCTGCTGAACACAACGTTGGGGCCTGTTGAGTATCAGGTGACGGGGACGGGTCCAGCGGTGCTCTATACCCATGGAACACCGGGTGGATATGATCAGGGTCTTGCTTTTGCACAATTTATCGACAAACACAGATGCATGCTTATTTCTCCATCTCGCCCTGGCTACCTGCGTACGCCACTATCGAGTGGAGCATCTCCTGAAGCGCAGGCAGATCTCTATGCCGCACTCCTCGACGCATTATCTATCGAAAGAGCTAGCGTTATCGGTTTCTCAGGAGGTGGTCCTTCGGCCTTACAGTTTGCTTTACGACACCCTGACCGTTGCTCTGGCCTGGTGATGATAGGTGCTATTGTCCAACGTAACTGCGCTTCTGAGCGAATAAAGGCTTTGCCAGCCTGGAAACGCTTTAGCGTGGAACTGAGCGAGCAGCTTCTTGTCTCCGATCCCTTCCTGTACCTCACACTTCCTATTACACGTTTTATGCGTTATGGAAAAGCTGTTGCAGGTATGCTCTGCTCTGGAACACACTATGCATTACGCAAGGCAGGCTACGACAACGATCATGCACAATTCGCCACCCTTACGGGTTATCCGCTTGAACGTATAACCGCTCCAACACTGATTGTGCACGGCACAACTGATGAAGATGTTCCTTTTGCTGACGCACAATTACTGTTACGCGCTATTCCTTCTTCCACAATGCTCATGCTGGCTGGTGGCGACCATGCAGCATTCTACACATACGGGCAAATAGTCATGCCAATGGTGGGCGAGTTTCTTACTGGACTGGATTATGCTACACTACCTCCACCTTGTGTCATTACTAGAGGAACGCATTCATCATATGAGGTTGCTGCACCCATCTCTCTTTAAAAAATGATGCAACCATTTAAACATCTCAGAACAACTATCCGGGGATTTTCTGATTGGATTCAAGTCCATGATGTTGATAGGCTACCTATGATAGAATGAAAGGAGACCTTCATGGCTGGGAACACCACCCAGCACCAAATGGTCATTTAGAGAGGAGAACATTGGGCAAGAAAGAAGAGGTGTGCAAACTATGAAGCAGACGGACGACCTTCAGCAACAAACTTTGTCTCCTCAGGCAGGAATACTTCGTTCCAGTGAATCATTTGGCTGGAGAGGAGTAGTTGTCGAACAGCGCTATCACCCCACTGGAGAGTACATTTTCCCTCGTCCATCCTCTCACATGATTTGCTTACATTTGGGACCACCTCTTTCCGTTGAACAAGTTCATAACGGGCACCCTTTTACCAGCATGATGGCTCGTGGTAGCTCCCAAATTGTTCCACAGGAACAGAAAGCATCTGGCGACATCAAGATGGAGCCGATCATATGCACGTGCTCCTCACTCCAAAATTCCTACAGCAGGCTGCAACAGATCAGCAACACCCTATTGAGCTTCTTGATCATTTTAGCTTTCGGGACCCGCGCATCGCGCATATTAGCTTCGCCTTGCTAACAGAAGTCCTTGAGGGAGGAGCCACAGGAAAGCTCTATGCCGAAAGCCTCGCTACCGCTTTAGTAACTCATCTGCTTCATACCTACATAAGTACGCTTCATCCCTTTTCCGAGATGACTAAGGGATTACCCGCACCTCTTTTACGGAAGATTACCTCTCTCATCGAAGATCGTCTCACTGAGGACCTGAGCCTTGTGGAACTGGCCTCCGAAGTTGGTCTTAGCCCATCACACTTCTCAACCCTGTTTCGCAAGACAACTAATCTCTCTCCCCACCAGTATATTGTGCAGCGTAGGTTGGACCGTTCTCAACATTTGCTCAGCTCAACCAGACTTTCAATCGGCGAAATTGCTACAGCCGTTGGATTTTACGATCAAAGCCACCTGGTCCGTCATATGCGACGTGTCATGGGAGTCACCCCGACCTACATCCGAGAGCACTTCTCTTGAGAGAAAACCAACCCTGGGAATGATCTGCACCCCAAAAATCACCGTTGTTTACAATACAATTGCCCTCAAGAGGACTTCATCGTGATCTTTCGAGCCTTTGAAAGATTTCAAGAGGCATGATAGTTGCAACGCTTCATTTCAATCTCAGGTTCCTGTTCTGTAAGTGTTGTGCAGCAAAGACCATGAGAATGTCCAAATATTCAGCAAAACATCCAAGACCTGCCCCTCTGATCTTCGGTATACTACTGCCAGTAAACGATCGAGAGAGCATAGAGAACCAAAGGAGAGAAAAATGAGTACCTCATTAGCTAACAAAGTCACAATCGTCACCGAAGCCTCACGTGGAATAGGCCAAGCCATTGCTGAATCGCAGGCAGCCAACGGGGCCAACGTTGTCATTAATTATGCTCACAACAAAGGGTTTGCCGAAGAGCTCGTTCACCGTATTGAGCAAAAAAGCGCGTGGAGTTGAGCTGCGCGTCATTGAACTAGACGTGACTTCTCAAGAGTCAGCGAATCAGGCGATTCAGACCATTCTGACGGAACAGGATCATATTGATGTAGTCCTGCATAACGCTGGGCATCTAGTCGTTGGTTACGCTGAAGCCTTCACTGCCGCAGAAATTGAGCATCTCTTCAGCGTCAATGCCCTGGGGGTGGTACGCGTCAATCGTGCCGTCCTGCCTCATCTACGAGAACGTGGTGCCGGGCTGTTACTCTACACAGGCAGTATGACGATTCCTCCGTTCCTGGGTCCCTATGTGGCCTCGAAGATGGCAATGGACGGTTTGGCGCACACAACGGCCTATGAAGTGAGTCAGTTCGGCATCGAAACGTGTATTGTGATGCCTGGAGCATTCACTCAAGGAACAGAGCACTTCCCAGACGCGACTCGCCCCGCAGATACGATGACGACCGCAGCCTATGCACGACTCGATGGTATGCTTGCGCATAATGAGGAAGCAACGAGTTCTCCTTTCAGATGAACTATTTTCAGCAAGCAACGCGTGTCGAAATACGTAGCCTAGGTCGGCTTTTCGGCAAAGTTGATGATTCGGGATTGAGCCTCTGCGTCATGAGTAAGTACGTTATAGGTTACTTCGGACTAATTCTTCCCATCTAGAGACCTATCAGGAACACTTCTACAGGCGCATCCGCAAAGTCTGCTTCTCGCTTATGCTTTCTATAGGTTTTAATGAAGCGCTGCAATAGCGCGCATAGACAAAGAAAGAGAAGCATAAATTCTATGAATACAAGTGTTACTTCAATTAATGAGCAAGTGGGCAAAACACAGCGCAGCGTTGTCATGGATGTGCGCGAGATCACGAAAAGCCTTCCCCTGGGACGTGAACGTATTGAGATCCTCAAAGGCATCAGTTTTTCAATCCTGAGTGGAGAATTTGTCTCGATTGTTGGGCCGTCTGGCTCAGGAAAGAGCACGCTACTCGGCATTATCGCTGGCCTTGATAATCCTACTACGGGTCAGGTGTTGATTGATGGTGTTGATATCACTCGTATGACTGAAGGCAAGCTGGCTATAGTGCGCAATCAGAAGATCGGCATGGTCTTTCAGGCATTTAACTTGATTCCAACGCTAACAGCACAAGAAAACGTCGAGGTTCCTCTCTACGTTGGCAAACACAAAGGCTCACCTTCAGTTCGTGCACAGGAGCTACTCGCCCTGGTTGGTCTCTCGCATCGACTCGGTCACCGGCCCAATCAGCTCTCAGGTGGAGAACAGCAGCGCGTTGCCATCGCGCGCTCATTAGCAACAGATCCCGCTTTTGTAATTGCCGATGAGCCAACAGGCAACCTCGATGCACGCAACGGTGAAAATGTGCTGAATCTCATTGCCGATTTGCGCGAGAAGACCGGCAAGACCTTTATTATCGCTACACATGATCCAGTTGTAGCCTCACACGCTGACCACGCTATTCGCATTGTAGACGGCAAAATCGCAGAAATTGATAACTCTAACGGCAAAATTACACAATAACGCACTGCTCAACCTGAAAAGGAGCATCTATCCATGAAAATCTCAATGTACTTCAACTATACATCTCGCTCATTGTTTCGTGGCGGCCAGCGTACTATTCTAGCGGTGTTCTGCGTGGCGGTCGGCGTCATGGCGATCGTAGCGTTACAACTCGTCGGCTTTATGCTGCAAAGCTCGCTTACACTCAATACACGCGATGCAAATGGTGGCGATATCGCAGTGACAGCACAGAGTGCACCGTTTAAAGAGAGTGATCTCTCCTTCTTCTCAAAGCTCAAGGCTAATGGTAACCTCACCAACTACACAGCTACCATCAATGCAAGTGGATCGTTGAATGCGACAGCTTCATCTTTTCAGACATTTACAGTGGATGCGGTTGATCCCAAAAACTATCCTATTGTCGCACAACCGACATTTGTTACACCAAACAATGGGGAGATCTCGAACCTGCTCACAAACAATCAAGTAGTTGTTACGCAGGCATTCCTCGACAAGTATGCTAAAAAAGTTGGAAACTCCTTCGCAATCTATATAAAAACGCAGACAGGCTCAGGTCAAACACTCCATGTTAAGCTGGCAGGGGTTGTCCAAAACACGGGTGTGTTTGCCCAATCGGGAAACCTCGTGCTGATCTCAAAGTCCGACTATCTGGCAGCAGATCTAACGACAGCCCCAGCATATAGCACTGTTGATGTAACAACAACAAACTCAGCCCAGGCTGATTCACTTGTCAAGAAGATTACCGCACAATTTCCTCTTGTCTCCACACAGACAGTTGCAGATGCACTCAAAGCACAGCAGGCTTCCATTGATAACATCAGCAAGTTTCTAGAGATCGCGGGCCTGCTTGCACTGCTCATTGGTGGAGTAGGAATCGTCAACACCATGCAAGTCTTACTCTCGCGACGCAAAACAGAGATTGCAATGCTCAAGACGACTGGCTATCGACGTATAGACCTCTACCTGCTCTTTGGATTAGAAGCGGGGCTACTTGGGTTAATTGGTGGTACGGTTGGAGCAGCGGCGGCTATAGGGGTAGGCTACATTGTCCGCGTCCTGATGCAGAACCTTGGCTTAACCATTCCGTTCCTGCTCAATCCCTGGACTATTGCAGGGGGAGTTGCCATTGGTTTTGTCACCGCACTGATTTTCGGTTTAATGCCAATTGTACAGGCAGCAAACATTCGGCCATTGAACGTTATCCGTGATCTCTCTGACAAGAGAGGAGTGAGCAGTATAGCACTCACAATCGTGCTACTGTTGATCCTTTCAGTCCTGTTCTGTATACTCTCAATTGTAATACTGAATAACGATGTTGTGCTGGGCATAGAGGCAGTATATGGAACATTTGCCTTCCTGCTTCTTTTGAGCCTGTTCTTTGGTTTGATAGTCTTTATCATCAGCAAACTGCCCGTTCCTGAACACATCAATCTACTGCAAATTGTCCTGGTCCTGCCTGGCGTTGCTGTAGCGGCGCTGGTGTACAGTGTACTTCCAACGTTTGGTATTCTGCTCTTCGCAGCTTCGCTACTGGGTATTGTAATCGTTTTTCTACCACGCACGTGGAAGGTCAGCACAAAGATGGCCTTGCGCAACATTGGTCGGCAACGCACACGTACTACGACAACATTGCTAGCCCTGTTTATTGGAGTCTTCACTGTTGGCCTGGTGTTAGCACTCGGACAAGATCTTCAGACGCAGATTCGCAACTCGTTTTCTCAGGACCTGACGTACAACGTCATCACGCTGACATCTGGCACGGAAAGTACACAGCTACAGGAAAAACTTTCAACTGTGCCAGGGCTTTCAAAAACGCACCAGGATACTTTTACAGCAGTACTTCCGACAGCAATTAACGGAGAGCCACTGCAAAAAGCCCTGCCAACTGGCACTGATCGTCAGGAAGTGCTCAGTTCCCTGAGCAGTGTTGAAGGCTATGATCTGAAACATGCAGTGCCATCATCAACAATTACGCAAGGTCGCAACCTTAATGCAAGTGATGCAGGGACAAATAATGTTGTGATCACCGACTTGCTCATCAATGGTGGTCCTTTCCAGATGCATTTGAAGCTGGGAGATACAATCTCTTTGAGCAGTAACGATGGGAAGACAGTGAAAACGGTTACTATCGTTGGCTTCTACTCCCGTCTATCGCGCACTGATCGTGTAGGAAGCGTGCTGACAGCGACAGATCTCACTACAGCGCTCAGCTCCGCAAAAACTGGTGTCACAACGGTCACATACATGAAGATTGACAATGCACAGGTAAGTAAAGCGTTAGACGTAGTCGGTAAGATCGCACCAAACGCAACAGTACAAAACCTGGCCGACATTGGAGTCTACATCGAGCAGTTGCTCAATAGTATGCTGGATGTGTTGGTTGCGATTGCTTCACTTTCGGTGATTGCAGGCGTTATTATCATCGCTAACGCGGTTGCTCTGGCGATGCTCGAACGCAGACGTGAGCTAGGTATTCTCAAATCGGTTGGCTACACGCGAGGTATTGTGCTCAGCGAAGTGATGATCGAAAATGGTATTGTCGGTGCAGTTGGTGCGCTCCTGGCAATGGTGCTGGTGACAGGTGCAATCGTCTTGCTAGGTAACCTGCTGTTCAATCTAACATTTAGCATCTCCAGCACAATTGTTTTCAGCATGATCGGAAGTGCACTATTGCTTGCAATGCTTACGGCAGCTCTCGTCGCCTGGGGTCCTGCTCGTATTCGTCCATTAGAAGTGCTCCGATACGAGTAGAAAAGACTGAAGAGCATGTTTTTGAGAAAGTGCATTAGCTCAAAAACATGCTCTTCTTGTATGGTATACTTGGTACACTACGTTCTGTGTGAGCGAGAAAAACAATGAAACGCTTCATCCATCCTCCACGTCGGCTACAAGAAAAATTGATGCTCTCTTACACGCTCA
The DNA here is from genome assembly GCA_034431765.1 of Ktedonobacteraceae bacterium. Classification (GTDB taxonomy): domain Bacteria; phylum Chloroflexota; class Ktedonobacteria; order Ktedonobacterales; family Ktedonobacteraceae; genus DASYAN01. Next base: position 30,385 of record DAOUDD010000022.1, read on the forward strand.
CTTCTGTGGTTACATTTCTGGTGGTAGAAGTGATCGTGATTGCTGTGTTTCTATGGGCAATAGGCGTGAGTGCCTCGACGTTTGTCCAAAACACGCTCAAAGAGGCTGCTCCACAGGGTGCATCTTACTTTATTCATGGGCCAGCAGATCGCGAAGCCCTTATAAGCTGGTTGCGCATTCTTAACACAAATATAGCCAATCAATGGCTATTAAGTGATCATCGTCCTCTCTTTCTCGCAGCAGTAGATACGCAAGGTCAAACAATCGCATCGGTTGGCATGCATCCCCTTGCTTCTAACGCCCCGATTCAAGCCCAACTCTCTGCACAAAGTCGCGCTAGCTTACAGGCAGTGCTTTCTGATACCCAAGGCACGACGCAGCGAGTAGATCAGGATGCAGAGAGTACTCTTGTGGCAATAACACCCATCGTGGGGCAAGGCGGACATGTGCAAGCCGTCTTGATTCTCAAAGTAGTCTCACCGAACAGGCTGCAACTGCTTTCTGCCTCCTTTCGCTTCATTCCGGTTACCGTGATGCTCGTCACAACGATTGCAGCGATTGTGGGTATGGTCTTTGGCTGCCTGACTGCACGCGGCCTGACACGCCGACTTCAAAGGTTATCGATGGCGGCAGATAGATGGAGTAGAGGTGATTTCTCTGCTCATCCTGCTGATACCTCTGAGGATGAATTAGGACAGGTTGTGCGCCAATTCAACCGCATGGCTGAGCAGCTTCAGACTTTGCTCCAGGTGCGACAGAAATTTGCTATGGTAGAGGAGCGGAACCGTCTGGCGCGCGATCTTCATGATAGCGTCAAGCAACAGATTTTCGCCGTTTCCATGCAGATTGGAGCGACCAGAGTCTTGCTTAAACGTGATACAGAAGCTGCTGAGGGGCGCTTGAACGAGGCAGAAAAACTGGTCCACCAGGCACAACAAGAGCTGACCGTGCTTATCCGTGAACTGCGTCCCGTTGCGCTTGAGGGAAAAGGACTGGCTACTGCCCTCCGTGAGTTAGCTACCAGTTGGACGCAACAAAATGATACGGTTGCCACTGTCCGTGCCGAGGGTGTGCAGACCCTTCCGCTCAATCTTGAAGAGGCGTTGTTCCGAGTCGCGCAGGAAGCTCTATCAAATGTGGCACGTCACAGCCATGCCACACTGGTACAGCTTATCCTGACGATGAAAGAGCAGATGATTACGCTCTCGATTGCCGATAATGGCTCTGGCTTTGATACAACTTCTTCAGGACGTTTGGGAGTCGGCCTGCTTTCGATGCAGGAGCGTATGCGAGAGCTGGGAGGAGATGTAGAGATAGAAAGCACCTCAGGCAAGGGCACAACGATTCTTGCACGCTGCCCACTACCCACGTCATTGCCATCACAGCCAGTTCATCTATAGAGAATGAGGGTGCCATCTATGACACATAAGATCTCTCTTTTGATTACGGATGACCATGCTCTGGTCAGACAGGGCATACGAGCCTTTTTAGAGCTTCAGCCAGACCTGACGGTTCTCGGCGAGGCATCCTCTGGCGAGGAAGCAATACGGATGGTTGCAGAGCTTGTTCCTGATGTAGTGCTAATGGACCTGGTCATGCCGGGCATAGGAGGTGTAGAGGCAACGCGACAGGTAAAACAGATCAGCCCACACTCACAGGTCATCGTACTCACCTCTTACCATGAAGACGAATATATTTTTCCGGCTTTACGTGTTGGAGCGCTCTCTTATGTGTTGAAGGACGTCGGACCAGAGGAGCTAGCCGACACGATCCGCAAAGCGGCACGTGGAGAATCGGTACTTCATCCCCGCGTTGCCTCACGCGTTGTTCAGGAGCTACAGGGTCGCAAATCCGACACGCCGAACCTCTTTGCCGAGCTGAGCGATCGTGAATTGGATGTGCTACGCCTGATTGCGGATGGCCTCTCCAACGCTGAAATCGCCAGCAAACTCGTCATCAGTGAGAAGACGGTCAAGGGGCATGTCAGCAATATTCTGGGTAAGTTGCATATGCTGGACCGAACGCAGGCTGCTGTCCTCGCCTGGCAACAGGGATTGGTCACGCGACGAGAACTGTAAGCACATCAACTGACTCGTCTCTTTTAGCCTGTGAACGAGTCGTCTAGGAGCGTCACAGACACAAGCATACAACAGAGAATGGAAACACTGTGCGAAGCAAAGAGTTTCTAACAAACAAAAACTCAGTGTGTTATACTAGAGAAGTACCAGCAGGGATGATTTTTGTCTATGTGAATGTTTCCCTGTTTGATTACGATTTGGAAGGTGACACAACAATGAAGGTTGCTGAAACTTTTGACAACATGCAGGAAGCCTTTAATCCCTCAGCGGCAGCAGGCTTGAACAAACTGTTGCAACTGCACATCACCGGTGAAGATTCTGGAACATGGGCAATAAAGATTGCGAACCAGGCTTGCGAACTCATTCCCGGAGGCGTCGAAAAGCCTGATCTAACGATGACGATGAGTGACAAGGATTGGCTGGCAATTGTCGAGCGCAAGCTTGACCCGATGCAGGCATTTGTCTCAGGGAAGATCAAAGCAGCCGGCGATATGATGCTTGCGATGCGCGTTCCTAATCTTTTCCGTTTTAAATAGGATTTGGGCGCGCCTGGAGAGTGCAAGACAAAAACGATAGGTTCTTCTCCAGCACAAGTGGAAAATAAATCATGAAAAGACAAGAAGTGAAACATATATGTATATGATTCTCTTCTTGTCTTTTTTTTATATGAAGCGCGGATTGTTCTATCCTTGCACGCACTGAAAGGCTATGGTATACTCGAAACCATGAGAGAAAACATTGCCAGACACTTTTAAGTACGGCAAGCTAGCAGACGGTAGACCGTAGAAAGGCGTCCGACATGGTCCTTAGGAGTAGCGAACTTCAGCAAAACTTGCAGCATCTCAATGGCATGCTTACCACCCACGAAGCGGCGAAACAGTTAGACCTGAGCTACTGGCATTTTATGCACCTTGTAGAAGCGGGACGTATCCCCGGAGTGCGCGTGGTTGACCGATGGCTCTTCTCCCCTGATGATCTGGACGATTACCGACGCAGTAAGTATGGCGCACTGGAAGATATAGCGCGTACAGCTCTCGAACACCCAGCTAGTAGCCTGACCGAAAAGCAAGCATTGATTTGTCGCTATCTCCTCAGTAATGAACGACCCTCCGACATTGCCCGTAAGCTCCAGCAATCCCGTCAAGCAGTCCACTCCCAGATCTCGCTCATTCGCGAAAAAGTCTCCCGCCTCCAATCCTCACCTGTCGAACCACTTCCGGTCAAAACCTCTTCTTCTACCAAACGCTCACGCAGTAAAAGGGAACCAGTCCCACTCTCCTGACTGCAACAATAGGGCATCTCCTATCACAAAATTATCCCTTCTTTTTTGTCTATATAAAAGTACTACATAGTATTTCGTATAGTGTATAAATAGTATACAAAATTCGTTCCTCAGGAGTTTTGAAGGCTACCTTATCTGTTCTTTCAGAGACAAAAGTATCCGATAGTAGATTATCCGAATCACCATACATTATACTTAATATAATCTGCATATGAATTTATATAAATATTTTTTTGAGGAGACGTCGCTTGACGTTTCATAGAAACATTGGCAATACGTTGGCTATCTCTGGCTGCCGTTTAATTCTGTTACCCTCCTGATAGAGCAAATCCAACATAATATATATAGTCTCGTTGCAGATACACCTTTCTTGCTCCTTTTAGGAGTAACCATTAGTAGTTTGATCCTGCTCTCTGTATATTCATGGATAAAACGAATTGCTTATGTCATTCCTATTCTCATTGCATTTGTTAGTGGAATGCTCCTTTGCATAGCAGTAGTACTCGCTTTCCTACCACCCAATCTCGAAAAATTTATCTCCTTTAGTCGTGGATACAGTTTGTTTTTTATCAGTCTTATCACTATGATTATTGGTGAAATCGTTCAAATACGAACAATACAGAAGCAGTTTACTACTTCTAGTGTGAAGATAAGTAAGTTATAGGATACCGTGATACTGACACCATCACTTAACATAAAGCTTTAAGCAAAATAGTGTCTTCTCTCCAAATGCCACTTTGCCACGCCTTACGCATAAAGCCTCGAGTTACTAAATGGTAGGAGCGCAAATATGACGGCTGGAATGTAGAGCGCTGTTCTATCTATTGCATTGCCAGTCAAAATACCGATTGCACCATCCCCCTGTTTCGAGTTCTGCTGCTGAAAGACGAGGTCATCTGCCTCGCCCAGTTCTTTGCCCGCTTTGACTAGCTCTGCAACAGCGGGAGGGAGAAAGAAGCTGCCTGACCTGCCTTTCCCCATAAGAGAATCCCCAAGCACGACCACCCAGGCAAAGGATAAGAGGTCACCTTCAATAAATTCCACGCCTCCTTCGATTCCAACCCAAAAGTTTGCATTTGGCGCTCTTGTACGCGCAGTCTGTGCTCTATTTAAAGCTCCCCGCAATGTTTCGGCATCTGAAAGCGGTTGATCGCTTACTCCAGAGGAAACAGACACACCATCAACCACGAATGTTTCAGCAGGAAAGAGGGCCTGAAACCCCGCCAAGGTCGCTCGAATTTTGACGGGATTGTGTGATGCAACAAAAATGGTTTTCGTCATACGAAATCCTTTTTTACTAGATACTTATCGAAGGTTATTACTCCTAGTCAATGAGATTAGAAGCTGATGATTACTTATCTCTGTTTCTGTCGCTGCTGTTCTCGCGGATAAATATTCCCTGTAACCGTGGCAGAAAATGCTGCCAGCCAGCGAGATGATCCTCAACCCGGATCTTCTGATCTTCAGGAGTATCGAGATACATGCCATGTGAGAGCAAGAGCTTTGTTCCTCCAGCGCTGAGATGTCGAAAGAAGATTTCAACAACTCTCTTGCCCGTATCATGTGTATCATGATCCCAGTGCCATGAAAAGCCTAGCTGCTTGCCAGGTTCAAAAGCAGTGTAATGTCCACAAAGATGCCACTCCATTTGTGGCCAACTGAAATAGTAGGCACCACCCACATGCGGCTCAAGCTCAACCTCTTGCGGCCACCATTGTTGCAACAACTCAGGCTGGGTCCAATAGTTAAAGAGGAGAAGGGAATTGACAGCAGGAAAATCTGCCTCAAGCAAAAGAATATCGGTCCCAGATGGGAGTTGTGTAACAGTCATACGTGTTGCCTCTTCCTACAAATTTGCATGTTCAAATAATCTATTCGCGAGTGATTCAATGAGCTGACGTTGCGCAAGACGTGCTCGCCAGTGCGCTGGAATATTCTGCTCGCTATAGAACGCTCCTGCAAGTTGTCCATAGACAGCAGCAGTTGTATCGGCATCATTTCCCAGATTGGCAGCTAACAGACAGCCAGAGCGAAAGTTGTCGCTGTGAAAAAAGGCCCAGAGCGCAGCCTCTAACGACTTGACCACGTAGCCTGAGCCACGAATTTCTGGGGGGTTGCGTTCCTTAAACGAGCCAGCCGCGATCTCCGCTATCTCAGGAGCGAGTGGAGCCTCACGCCAGTAGTTCGCTACAGGACAGTAGAACGCCGACAACAGCATTTCCTTGCTCTCTCCACGTAGAGCACCAACGATAAGCGCGCCCAGATAGCGACAGGCATCAATTGCTGTGGCAGTTCCATGTGTGGTACGCGAACTCTCGCCTGAACGTTCGATAGCAAGGCGTGGATCGCGCGCATAGAATAAAGGCACTGGAGCCAGGCGCATGATCGAGCCGTTGCCGGCTGTGTAAGGATCGGTAGAACCGGCAAAAGGCTCATCTGTACGCCTGTACTGAAGCAGAGCAAAGGCGACGGTGTTCCCCATATCAAAGCAACGCCCATTGCTTGCCATATACCCCTCATTACGCCAGCGAGTATACCGCTCCATCTGATCACGGGCATCAAAGCCATTTTGCTCCACCAGGCTAGCAGCCAGGCAAAGCGCCATTGAGGTGTCGTCGGTCCACTCGCCTGCTTCCAGATTGAAGGGTCCCCCACCAACCATGTCATCAATAGGCTCAAATGATCCGGGTGATTCAAATTCCAGCGTTGTACCAACTGCATCTCCGGCTGCAAGACCGAGCAAGCTACCACGATAACGTTCGATTACACTCATGAACTTCTTCCTTACTTTTCTTTTTGACTCAAAAAATGCTCCTGAGTATCCAGGGCCTCCTGTACGCTTTCGCCTCCTCGCTTCACTATCTCTTGCGTGATCTCGCGACGTTGCAGTGCTCGTGAAAGTACAATTGAAGTTATTGGCGAACTATGCGCTGCAAGCTGGTCAATAATTCTCTCTAGATGATCCACGGAAGCAGCAATAACTTTGATAACAACTGAGTCGGCTCCCGTAACACGATAGCATTCGGTAACCTCAGGAATTGTGCTTGCAAAGGCTGCGACGCGTTTACAGCTCTGCCCCGCAAGGCCACCCAGGCGAATGATAGCAGCTACAGGAAGTCCTACTTTAGCACTATTTACCTCAGCATGGTAGCCTGCAATAATGCCTGCCTCCTCCATCCTACGCATACGATCAGCGACAGCCGGGGAGGAGAGACCGATGCGCTGCCCCAACTCACTGTAGGAAAGACGTGCATTGCGCTGCAGTTCCTGAAGGAGTTGCCAGCCTGTTTCGTCGAGCAGCTTCTCAAATTCTAAAGACATATGCTCTCTTTTCTTTAATTTTGTAAACGTAACAGGGTAAATGTTTTCCTTTTTCTCTGTATTTTACCACAAAATATATGTACACTAACAGCAGTAACTAGTACTTTTTCAGCAGACATCTTGAGGGGGCTTCCATGCTTTTCATCATCACCGCACTGTTTTTCCTGCTCGTTTTCGATCTGGCAGCGCTACGCTGGGGTGCCAATAGTAGCGATAGTATAGAAAACGACGAACTGAAGTACAGACATCAGGACGCTTAGCCATGATTATGTAAAGTGTCAAATTGGAATGCAACAAGCAGCAGTACAGTTCATAAAGACAGGAATAGTATGAAGGGGATGAACAAGTCCACGCTCTCACACTATTCCTGATACATTTTTCTTTGCTAAGGTTTAACTGAATTATTCTTATGCGCCCTTCGCTGCAACTGGTTGTTTCCCATCCTGCACAGGCCCACTTGCCGCTGCATTCGTATCACTCCGACCCGCAGGTGCCTTATCCATGGGGACATCCCTCAGGAAAAAGGTAAGCAGCAGAATTACACCTGCCAGGACAAGTGCAGACACGAATGCCAGATGAATACCACCCGCGAGAGCCTCACGTACAACGCCGAAGATCTGGCTCAACAGCGCATTTGTATTGTGCGTGATTGTGGTGATAATATCATTATGCTGCGGACCTGCTGGAACATTGGCGGATTGAACAGCGACTTCGTTCGCCTTCTTCACAATCGCCTCCCGATACGCGAGATTGGTCAGTACTTGCTGATCGGTGACAGCATTTCTAAATCCTGCTGGGAGCCTTTTAGCGACTGCAGGCAGATGATCTGTGATGTACTGATTGTAGGTTGTACTGACTAGTGTGCCAAGCACTGCTGTTGCCAGAGTCGAACCCATTGAGCGCAAAAAGGTGACTGCCCCCGTGCCAACACCAAGCTGCTCCCTTGGCACCGAATTCTGTGTCGCCAGGCTGAGAATCGGAAACAGTGTTCCCAGTCCGACACCGACTAACACCATGTTGATAATCACATTCCACAACGGCACAGCACTGGTCATCAGCGTCAACAGGAACATGCTGATACACATGAAGACAGCACCCACAATGGAGACGATCTGATAGCGTCCAAGCTTGCTGATAATCAACCCAGAGAGTGACGAAACGACGACCATTGTAATTGAGACTGGCGTGGTTACGGCACCCGAACTTGTTGCGTTACGTCCCATCACTCCTTGCAAAAAGAGCGGCATGTAGACAATCACCGCAAACATCGCCATGCCCTGTACCAATGAAAGCAAGGCACCGACAGTGAAGACTCGATTGCGGAAAAGGCCCAACGGCAGAATCGGCTCATGCACCCTTGTCTCAATGAAGAAGAATAAAACGAAGCAGATAGCAGCAGCCACCCCCAGGCCAATCACCTGTGGCGAATTCCAGGGATAGGTTTGACCACCCCAGCTTAAAAAGAGCAGTAGACAGATTGTTCCTGCTGCAATAACAAACGCACCAGCAATATCTACGCGGCGGAAAATAGCCCAACCACGTACTTGCGTTGTCGCTTGTGAGATGGCAGACGGCAACCAGATGACAATCACAATTAATGCGAGCACTCCGACGGGAATGTTTACGTAAAACACCCAGCGCCATGAGAGTGTGTCAGTAATCCAGCCACCTACAGTTGGTCCGATCACACTTGCTACCGCAAAGACACTGAAGATCAAACCCTGCCAGCGTGCACGTTCACGTGGTGGGAAGATGTCAGCAATCAATGTTAGAATGAGTGTCTGTAGAAAACCTGCTCCAAGTCCCTGAACGCCACGAAAGATGATTAATTGTGTCATCGTCTGCGCTGCACCTGAGAGGACTGACCCAATCAGAAACAACGAGATACCTAGTATCATCAGCCACTTGCGCCCGAACTGATCGGAGAGTTTGCCGACTATCGGAATTGTGGTTGTCGAGGCGAGCAGATAGATTGTGATCAGCCAGCTATACAGGTTGAAGCCGTGCAGTTCACCTATAATACGCGGTATCGCCGTATCCACAACAGTTTGATCCAACGCCGCCATTAACATCGTCAACATCAGACCGGCTAACACACTTGCCAACGCCCAGCCATGCAGTTGCCGCTCCTGTACCTGTTCATTCACACTGCTTCCCATCTCGGATGGGGCTATTGATTCCATATACGCTTGCTCCCAAACTTTTCTACGATTATGAATTACTTCACTCTTTAGAGATACTTCTGTTACACCGTACTTTTCATGCCTTGCAACAATTTTTGCAACAATGCAATCAATTGTCGGAGGTCTTCATCTGTAAATTCTTGTGTATCTTCTGCGATTAACGCTTTCACATGCTGTTGCGCAACTTCGTGGCGGGCCTCCCCTTGTGGAGTGAGCGCCACAGTAACTACACGTCTATCCTGCGTATAAGGTACACGAGCGACCAGACCCATCTTCACCAGACGATCCACAACACCTGTCAACCCGGCGCAGGATTGCAAGCTCAATTCACTCAACTCCTGCATCGCACATGGCTCACCACAACGCTGCAACTCCTTTAAGACGACCGCCTGTGGTATCGTTAGTCCGACCTCTTCCTCAGCAGCCATAACGCGTCGATGTCCATACCAGATGTGCTCTTGCAATACCTCGACAAGATCCTCCAACAATGCTTCTCGTTCTTCCTGCATATATTCCTGCCTTCCGAGGCAAAACCTCGATCACACCATCGTTCATGAGACGGTTGAGCATTTATTCTATGACCTATATATTTTATATCTTAAATAATTATGATTGTCAAGAAATTTTCAGCGAATGCTTGCTCTAGAGCTGGTCGTCGTATCGTGGGTCACAATATACAGAGGTAGTATGTATGTAAAGCGCGGTGTAATAAGAAATATGAGTATTGGTTGTAACAAATAAATGATGCAGCACAACGCTCTGATTGTTGCACTGCATCACTACAAACTATTTGAGATACTCAACTATGAGGGCTGTACTTCGACCTTCCCACCCTTTCCTTCCAGGATATTCTTGATCGACTGTAAAGCCTTGTCTAACCCCTCCTCAATCGCTGAGTCCTGACTTCCCTTTTGCTGCGCCATCTGCTTGCTTACTTGAGGAGGTGGCTCGATAGAGAGATGAACGGTCACATGTGATGGTGCGTTTACGTCCGATCCCCGGAATGTGAGATAGCCCGAATACTTGTTTTCACCATCCGACCCCCACTCCATACGATGCGTTGTTTTGTCCAATCGGAAATAGCCGTCTGCATCGTATTGGTGTCCATTTGGTGTCACACCCTGCACGCGTACGCGTTCACCCTGTTGCGGCTGTGCGTTTTTGGTCGTCGGTATGTACTTCGGCAGATTGCTCACATCGGAGACAAAATCCTCAATCTGCTGCCTTGTCACATTAATCGTTATCGAACGCTCATACTCAGCCATTATGCTGTATCCTTTCTGTTACCACTCCTTATGCTTTTCGCCTCATTAGAATCCACAAGAGAATACTAATTGGCCATTGAGGAACATGTCAAGAGATTTCTTTGTACTTTTGTACTGTCCACTTTATTTTCTCTTGCCTCCCATTGGGCCACTTTCTTTACTATACCTATTCGGCAAATCTTTTCCAAAACAGTCATGAGCAAAGACAGCAGATGTGTCTTTGCTCATGACTGTTAGCAAAGAGAAGAGCGGTCATTTCTTCGTTTTACCGAAACACTACGGAGTAGAAATACTGGAGCTACCTGTGCAATAGGGCTGGAAGGTCTCCCCCAGAAGCGAGTGCAGCATCCCCAATTGCTAAAGACAAGCCCAATGTGACTGAAGAGAAACGAGTGTAAAGAGTACATGCCTTATCTTATACACTTTACACTCGTTTCTCTCTTATCTGAGATAGATTATATTGAAGTGTCCTTCTTGATGCCACGCATACTGAGTTGGACACGGTTGCGCTGCTTATCAACTTTGAGGACACGCACCTGGACGACCTGACCGACAGCGACGACGCTGAGAGGGTCTTTGACGAAGCGGTCCGCGAATTCGGAGATGTGCACGAGACCGTCCTGTTTGACGCCGATATCGACGAAGGCACCAAAATCTACGACGTTGCGCACGGTACCTTGCAGAATCATGTCGGGCTGCAGATCCTCCATTTTGAGCACATCGTGGCGCAGGATAGGTGCGGGGAGCGAGTCGCGCGGGTCGAGGCCGGGCTTTGCGAGGTTCTCCAGAATGTCGTTTAGCGTGGGCAGACCGACACCGATGCTTTTAGCGAGATCGACTAGAGCAGCTTCTTCACCTGAAGTGTTTCTCGACTTGTTATTGTTGCGTTGAGAACGTCCGAGACTATTCTGCAACTTGCCAAGCGTGCTCTGTAGCTTAAGGTTCTCGCGCAATTGTGCAATGCGTGCCGCTGGACGCATCTTCTCGTCGCCAGGCAGCATATGCAGCAGTGCTCGCGCGGCGTCATAGCTCTCAGGGTGGATGAAGGTGTTATCGAGGGTGTCCTGGGCGTTGGCGATTTTGAGGAAGCCTGCCGCCTGCACAAAGGTTGCGGGTCCAAGACCAGAGACTTTATGCAGATCCTGGCGCGATTTGAAGGGCCCGTTTGCCTCGCGGTACTTGACAATCGCGTTGGCTACACGAGTATTGATGCCAGAGACGTGCTTGAGCAAGGCAGCCGAGGCTGAGTTGACCTCGACACCTGCAAAGTTCACACAGGAGACGACGACGCGTTCCAGCATGGCCGCCAGCTCCTTCTGATCTACGTCGTGCTGATAGAGACCGACGCCGACCGCCTTTGGATCAATCTTGACCAGTTCTGCCAATGGATCCTGAAGACGACGAGCAATTGAGATGGTGCCGCGCTGTGTGGCATCAAGCGTGGGAAATTCTTCGCGTGCAGCTTCGGAGGCTGAGTAGACGGAGGCTCCGGCCTCGTTCACCAGGACGTAGCCGATCTTGCCAGCTTCAGCACCCTCTTCCTCCAATGTGCGGATCAGATCGGCCACAAGCTGCTCGGTCTCACGGGAGGCCGTACCGTTGCCAATGGCGATGACGGAGATGTTATACTGCTTCACCAGATCGCGCAGGAGTTTCCGCGCCTTCTCCTCCTGGTGGAGATACATAGTATCGGAAGTGATGTATTTGCCGGTCTCATCAACGACGGTGAGCTTACACCCGGTACGGAAGCCAGGATCGACGCCGAGCACCTTTTTGCTGCGCAGCGGAGGTTGCAACAGGAGATTGCGCAGGTTCGCAGCGAAGATGTTAATCGCGTGCTCCTCTGCCTGACGCGTCAGTTCGACACGCACCTCGCGCTCCATTGCTGGGGCGAGCAGTCGCTTGTAGCCGTCTTCCATCGCCTCTGAGAGGAGTTGTGAGAAGGGCGAGGTTCTTTTAGGCAGATAGTGTTGCTGAATATCATGCTGAGCCTGTTCGTATGGCAGATCGACATTGACACGCAGCACGTCCTCGCGCTCTGCACGGTTCAGGGCCAGGATACGGTGCGGGACGAGCTTCGTCACATCCTCGTTAAACTCGTAATAGAGCTGGTAGACACCATTGGGATCTTTAGTTGCGATAGTCTCAGGGTCCGCAACGCGTGCGCGGATGGCCGAGTGCTTGAAGAAAGCAGAGCGCACACTCCCACGCACATTCGCATCTTCGGTGATCACCTCAGCGACGATATCGCTCGCACCGGCATATGCTTCCAGGCTGGTATCGACTCCCTTTTCGGCGTTCAGGAAGGGTTTTGCATACTCTTCGAGGAGCTGTTCGATATCCCCCTGCTGCTCGGGCTGTTGCAGGATAATATCGGCCAGGGGAGTTAGCCCCTTTTCACGCGCAACGCTGGCACGTGTTTTGCGCTTGGGGCGATATGGCAGGTAGAGGTCCTCGACTTCTTGCAGCGTCATCGCATCTATGATCGCTTTCTCCAGCTCGGAGGTCAATTTGCCCTGACCCTCGATGAGTCTGCGCACATCCTGCTTGCGCTCGTGCAAAGCGCGCATAGCGGCTGCGCGGTCCGCGATAGCCTGAATCTGCACCTCATCCAGACTGCCTGTGACCTCTTTTCGATAACGAGAGATGAAGGGGATGGTGTTGCCTTCATCCAGAAGCGCGAGGGTGCGAGCGATTTGTGCACTCGCAATATTCAACTCTGCGCTTAAGGTTTGTGCGATATCCGCAACGGGGAGTGTATCTTCGGTGGGAGTTCCTACACGTGCTGCGGTGGAATCCGTCTGTTCTTGAGTCGCCAACTACGTCAGCCTACCTTTCCTATCAAGAAGCTCGTTGTGAGCTGATGAAATTGGGGCTATTATACCATGAAGGTACCTTTCTTGTAGCTTTTTCAACCCTTCGCTACATTCCGTACTCGCTTCTCTGGCGCATCCGCTCCTGCCAATCGTGGTAGTGCGAGGAGCCAAGCATGCCACCGATCCAGCCACACACCCAGGCCACTACGACACCACCTGCCATCAATGCAAGCACATTCACTATGGCAGGCTGTTGTGGGAGAATATGCAACTGCGGCCATAGCGGCTGTACGTCAGCCCACGCCTGTTGCGCTGCCTGGTTGGGATGGTCATGTAAGTTCTGCGAGCTTGCAAGGAGAGCGTTCATACGCTGCGAGAAGCCGATGCCAAGCCCGATCAGCAGCGTTACCCAGAAGACAAGCGTGCCAACGATCCCAGTGTAGTAGCCCGACCAGCCAGCACGCCAGGTACTCCCACCACGCCGTGTTGTATTGAAGCCTGCCAGCAGGTAGAAGAGAAAACCAAGCAGCGTCGCGAGGTAGAAACTGACCTCTTGCTTCATCGATAGCACCAGCAATCCGGCAACGACGCCTTGCAGCAAGCCCCACAGACAGCCTTGATTCGAGGCATTTGGGGCTGAACGCGCAGGTTGCATAGCAGCTCGTGGTTGCTGTGGACGGCGATTTCGCAGAACAGGTGGATGCGAGGGAGAACTTTCTTTCCTCCTGGCTGGCTGTTGATGAGGACTTGCAGGTAACAAAGGATATGCACCGTCGGGCACAGGGTGACCTGGTTTTCCAGCCGGAGAGGGAGGAACGGTATTCCCTTGAAGCGTTTGGATTGCAGCAAGGTTCGGTTGACTTCCTGGTAGCACGGGATACTGTTGAGCTGGATAGGAAGGCGATGAAGAGGCTGGCATTGCAGGAGGCGCAGATACTGCTCGTACCGTTGGAGCCTGGAATGCTGAGACTGGGGCTGAGATTGTTTGATCGGCATAGCCAGTAAAGGCAGGCTCGCGCAAAGCCTGAGCGAACTCGCGCATGCTTTGATAGCGGTCTTCAGTATAGAGAGATAGGGCTTTGAGCAGCACACGCTCTATCTTCGGAGAAAGTGATGGATTGAGCTGACGCGGTGGGCGCAACTCGTCCTGCATACTCCGTTGCAGAGGAGCTGGTGGCAGGCAGTTTGTAAGCAAGAGATACATGGTCGCCGCCATTGAATAGATATCTGATTGCGGGCTGGTCTTGCCTGTATACTGTTCGAGCGGGCTAAAGCCTACAGAGACGGCCTTGACCATCGTCTGCGTGATGCGCGTCGGATCATAGAGCCGCGTAAGACCAAAATCAACCAGAACAGTTGTCCCTTGCGGAGTCAGCAGAATATTTCCTGGCTTGATATCACGATGAATGATGGGAGGGTTACGGCTGTGCAGTTCCTGCAAGATATCTATTATCGGCAGTAACCATGTCAGAACCTCCTGTTCAGTACAGGGACCGGTTCCTGGCGGGAGGGCAGTACATGAACCAACCAGATTCGCTTGCTGACCCGGCATGCGAGAGCGCAGCAATTGCAGCAGATTCTGCCCTTCGATCAACTGCATGACGAGATAGAAGCGCCCGTTGAACTCCAGCGCATCGTACACTTCTGGCAAATGAGGGCTACGTACCGTAAAGAGCACGCTCGCCTCCATCAATGCCTGACGGCGTGCGACAGGAGTTACATCATACGTCTCTTTGATAGCGCAGAGACGATTGCCTTCACTGGTATCGACGCCACGATAGACCGATCCAAACCCTCCACTATTAATCACATCTCCGACAATATAATGACCACCGATGACTGTCCCCGATGGAAGCGTTACTGGTGAGCTCATCACAGAGCATTCCTCTCTCGACTGTCCTTAGCACAAGAGTTTATGCAGAAGGGCGGGTTGTAAACAACCGTGCAGTGCTTTTGAAATCTCTTCCACATCTCATAACACGCGTGCAGGGAGCAGGTTTTGCCCCTTCAGAGAATTATCCTCTGCGGAGAAGATGAGCAAGGCAATTGCCGCACACCTCTCTCGCCACATACAAAAAGCACTGATATCCTACTACTTCTATAGACGCGCTAACCTATCTACGAT
>DAOUDD010000023.1:0-5973 GCA_034431765.1 Ktedonobacteraceae bacterium
CACAAAAAGCTCTACAACTCTAACTATGCTGAGCGAGGCTTTCTGATTTCTCCCCCTTACGATGGGCGACAAAACGTGCTAAGATGGACAGGCTACCAGACTACCAGACTACCAGTCCACACACTGCTCACGGTAAGGAGTTCTCGCTATGAAAGCACTTCCACTGGCAAATCGACCTGTTCTTCAACAGGGAATCCTCTTTGGCCTTGGCCTCGGTATTGTCATTCTGCTGCTTGGGTTGCTCAACGGTCTCATCGGCGCAAACGCTATCTCCAACATTATCTCTTACCTTATCGTCTTTGGTACCTACGTCTTTGTAAGCTATCGTGTCAGCGCAATTACGGGAAAGATACGCTTCGGCATGTTCGCGGCCGCCCTCACCAGTTTCATCGCTTATTTTATTACTGAAGCGGTGGCATTCACGATTATTGCCACAAACATCGCAGCGTTTCGCGCGCAACAGGTGAATGCATTGAAAGGCTCGAAAGACCCACAACAAACGGCTCAGCTTGCTCAACTGGCAAAGATGACGAACAGTGCTCTGCTCTCAAATATCGTCCTGCAAATATTCGTTGAGATTATTCTTCCCGGCATGCTCATTGCCCTGCTCTTCGGGTTAGCTGGAGGTTTTATCGCTCGCCGCCGCCAACGTGTCGTACAAGAAGCAGAACCAGAGCTGGTGGTCAGCAGCGAGAAAGAGGCATAAGCGGGCCGCTACCTCTCCTCCTCAAGTGCTAGCCTCAGCAATTCACTCTCCAGCTCTTGCCAGATGCGGTCTTCGGCATCAGAGATGCTTAACGGTTGACCCTGCTGATTGGAGATGATCATCAATCGTTGCACTCTGTGCCGAAAATCTATAAGATACCGCTGCTGAACAGCATACGTAGGCAGCCCTCCCAGCGCGATCTCACTCGGCGGGTAAAAATCCTCGGACTGCAATGCCAGCGAATACAGGGCAGCGTAATTCTCAAATAGATGTGCACGCAGGGGCAATGAGAAATCCTGTGGACGTAAACTGATGATAGTCAAAGCTCCTGCCACACGGCCAAGATCCAGAATCGGGTAAATAGCAGCGCTCACATGTGGCACTACCGGCGATAGAGATCTTGGACAGCCTACCTCTCCCTGCTGCAAATACATTACGGGATGAAAAGTGGAAACAGCCTGGCCCTCTGCCGCTTCAATGCCGAGAAACAGTGAGCGGTGTTCGAGAAAGTTATACTCTGGAATGGTAGAATGAGCCTGGCACATGCGCAAACTGTGCACCTTCTGGTCTGCTCCCGATAGCGGCATACACTTTGAGAACCAGGCGGCCATGCTTCTCTGCCCTCCATCCATCTGCTCAACTATCTGTCGCAGCAGCAGCGATGACATTGCCCAGTAGCGCAGGTGCTCCTGCTTCTCCGCACGCAAGGCAAGAACCCGCTGGTAAAACGTTGCTGGAATCTCAAGCTGTGGTTCTTGCCTGTTCTTCCCACTCTCATTTCGCAGCAGACCCTTTTCAGCTCTCAGTAGCTCGTGAAAATGCTCCCGATACTCTGGTAGGGCGTCAGCTACCTGTAACAGGTTGGCTAAGCGCGGTTTGCTTGATTTTTGCAGCCAGCGTTGCAGGGTAATCGGTTGCACATTCACTGTATTGAACAAGCGCTGCCGCTCACACGGCCGATTCAGAATATCCCGCAGTAAGTCGCGCCATGAAGAGATTGAGGTACCTTTATGGAGCTGTTTTGTCTGCTCATTCATAGAGAGAGAATGAGTATAGTTTTCGGAATCGACGTCTTCAGAGAACAGCCTGGACATGCCTTTCCTCCCAACACCTGGTATGACATACGCTTATCGGCACACTGCAACTTGCGTGCACCTCTTAAATCTCATATGAAAACCAATGCCGCTCCTCTTGTGAGACTCTGATGGATGCTCTTCCCAGAGCGAGGGCGCTCAGGTTGTGCAAGCAAGGTCTCGCGGCTCGTGCTCCCGCGCTAGCGTTACGCACTCGGGTTTTCGGAGAAGCGGTACTAGAACACGTACACTGACTACAAATGTTCTTGCCATACCATAATCCACTACACAAATACAAAGGATGCGACCAATTGTGACATGCGCCATAACCTATGATGCATGCAAGGATGTGATCAATCCATGGCGTGCGCCATAACTTACGTTGCGTATAAGGATGCGATCAATTGTAACCACATCAGGATTTACGTTACATGTAAGCACGCAACCAATCGTGACGACATCAGGATTTATGTTATATGTAAGCATGCAACCAATCGTGGTGTGCGCCATAACTTACGTTGTATGCAAACATACGATTAATCGTGACGACATCACGCGACGCATCCAAACATGGCAAGATCATGGTTTACGTTACTTGGATGCGTTTTATTTTTCATCATGAATGGCGAGGCAGACGCGATAAATTGGGTCCCTATTCTCGTCCAATCAATTGGATTAGATTGGGTGAGTGGGAGTCGTGCCACCAATTTTGTTGTTGAATGCGTTTCGCCAGGCATTTAGAGCAATTCGTTGGTGGTGAAAGAGGGATTATTATTTATGGCGTCCATCGTCGGGGTGCACACCTATCCCATCCGGCTCTACACGTCAGCCTCCTTCTCCATCTCCAAACAATGTGTTCCACACCATTCATCACTTTACTGTATAGACGAGACAAAGGTAAAAATATCGTTTTTAGCCGCTCGTCTTCTCAAAAAAAGAGCAGAATGGCCTACCAACGCAAGGTCGGGCTGTAATCACACTATAACACGCGAACTCCTTGAGTGTAACTGGTTTCGCATAAAGACAGTATTAAAAAAAAGTATGGTCCTCTGGTACCCTCTCCATCTATTCTCAGAAACATCACTCCCTTTTTGGACCTCCATTACAGGAATAGCTGCTCCTTCGCTTGCCTTTCTCCTAGAGAGATGCAATACTTGTTTTTGGTGTGTATACTGCCCACTGTGGTTAGATCTATGGACCGCTCAATACCGATGGATTTAAAGAGGTTCATACGAGCAAGCCCAAACATTGATGGTTTTTTCTTTTTCTGTGCGCCGTCTGCGGCGGCGCGTAGACGGCGCACAGAAAAAGTGCAAGACGATGGAGATGCACTATGCAGTTATGGCGTTATGAACACGCCTTTGAACAATTTGGACAGCGCTACACACTCCTACGCCCACTCGGTAGCGGGGGAATGGCCGATGTCTGCCTGGCTCGCGACGAAAGGCTGCAGCGCGAGGTTGCTGTAAAGGTGCTCAAGCCGGAAACTATCGAACCCCACCTGCTGCGCCGCTTTCTGAAAGAGGGCGAGCTGGTGGCATCACTGCGCCACCTCCACATCGTTCGCGTCTACCACGGCTGCGTGCAGACGGAACTCTTTTCGTCTCCCACTACGGACGAGGAGTTCGAGATCCCTTATATTGTGATGGAGTATGCACGCGGGGGCGATCTGAAACGGCGTATGCGTTCGGGCGAAGCGTACGATCTCGCGGGCACGCTCGATATCTTTGCGCAGATCTGCGCGGCAACCGCCTATGCGCACGAACAGAATGTTATCCACCGCGATATTAAGCCGCAGAATATCCTCTTTCGCCTGCGCGCCGATGGACGCGAGCAGGTGGTGCTCAGCGACTTTGGCCTGGCCTATCTCGCCGACGATACGCACCTCTCGATGCCCGGCGCAGGGACGCTGGCGTATATGGCACCGGAGCAGCGGCGCGGCAAGCCGCAGTTCAGCAGCGACATCTTCTCGCTCGGAGCCGTGCTCTACCAGCTCTGCACCGGTCGCCTCCCCTTCCGCATTGCGCACATGGCCTCGCCGCTCAAGCCTCCCCCACTCCCCAGCTCGCTCAATCCGCTCCTGCCCTACGCTCTGGACGAGGTTATTCTGAGCGCGCTCGCCGAAGATCCCCAGCAGCGACCTGAGGGCGCAGACCTCTTCTGGCAGGAGGTACAGGATGCGCTACGCTCCTCTGCCATCACGACATTGCTCAAGGGCAAACAACCCACCCCCCTCTACTCTCAGGATCAACGCGAGCGTGAGCCGGATAAGTCTATCTGGCAAGAGGCAGCACCCAGGAGGATACAGGCGGACAACGTTCTCGCCCGTTCAGACGCGTCCGAGGACCCGGAGGATGGTGACCCGCTGGACGTAGCTGAGGTCGCGGAACCCCCATCCCGCCGCAAGTCGCGCTGGGGAGAACTGCGCGCGCCCCAGATTCCCGTCAACAGTGTGCAATCCCCTGTCCCCACTGAGCAGTTCCTCTCCTCATTCGAGAATGACTATAGGCAAAGCCGCAAGGCTCCTGTGCCACGTGCGCTTAAATCCCTCACACCTGATACTATAATCCTGGACGACAGGCAGACAGAGCCGGGCCAGAGCGCCGCCCCCGTATCCAGAGCGCGTACCCGTGTGCTTGCCAGCGCTCTCCCCGCCAATAGAGGCAACGGCAACGAAACTGCGCTTTATCCGGCAGCGAGCAGGAAAAGACAGGGCAACCCGAACAAGCGGAGCAATGGCGCACAACGACGCTGGCTACTGCCCGGCATAGCTCTGCTGACCACGCTCCTGCTCGGCGGCGTCCTCCTTGCCTACTTTCGCGGACCATTGGCAGCAGATAGCGCTGCCACCTCGCTTGCCACCGTCACGCTCACACCTGCCACCCAGACCGTACAGGACAGCTATCTCATCACCGCTGCCAACGGCGACACCAATTCGGCAGCCCACCAGGTCAGCCTGCGCACCCTCTCCTTCACCACACCCGCCCAATCCCAAAAGGTGGACGCGACAGGACAGGGCAATACACCTGCTACAGAGGCAACCGGTACATTGACCTTCTCCAATGGAGGAAACGCAAACTTCACAGTCAACACCAATGTAGACTTGCAAGGTCCCAACGGATTGATTATCCGCGTCGATGATCCTGTTACTGTACCAGCAGGTACGCTAACAACTAATGGGTTTAAAAGTGCACATGCCCACGTCACAACGGCTGGAGCAAAGGGGAACGCGGCAGCAGGTACGCTAACGGGGATGTGCTGTACCGATGCCATGCGCTACACCAACTCGACAGATTTCACCGGCGGTCAGGACGCGAAGAGCTACAAGTTCTTGCAGCAGAGCGATGTCAACAGCTACGTCGGCACGGTCCAGAACTCGCTCACCCGCCAGGCGCAGGACGAGGTGAAGAAGCAGGTCAGGGCCGGTGAGCAGCCTATCGGGCAGACGCGCTGCAACGATCCCAATGTCCAGGCGGATCAGAAGGTTGGGGATAACCAGCAGGACGTGCAATCCGCCACTGTCAGCGTCACCGTCACCTGTAGCGCCGCCGTCTACGACGCACAAGGGGCACAGCGCATCGCCGAGTCGCTGCTGACAAAAAAGGCGCAGGACACCTTCCCCAATTACAAGCTCGCAGGCAGCGTTATCTCCACGCCGCAGGAGCCTAACAACCCCAATCCTAACGCCAACACCGTCAACCTCACAGTCACTGCGCAGGGACTCTGGTACGCTTCCATTAGCGAGCAGGAAAAGCAAGAGATTGCCCGTCAGCTCGCCGGCAAAACTCTCAACGATGCGCGCGCACTGGTTGCTACGCAAAGGGGGGTAAGCAAGGGAACGATCGATTTCAGAGGGGGAGATACCCTGCCTAGCGATGTGGCGAGGATCAGGGTTGTGGTGCAGGTGCCACGGGAGTTGTCGCCGTGAACAGATGTCGCCACTCATTGCAAACGCACACCATCTCGCCTTCTATCACAAACACACATTATGTGGCGATGAATCGCGCCGGGACGCGATACAATCGGGTCCAATACGCATCAACTTAAGGTTGCGGAACGCACCATCCCGCGTCGGGCGCGACCTCCTCTCTCCCTGAGTCGCCATGAATGGCGAGGCGGACGCCGTGAACGGGGTCCCTATCTTCGCCCAATGAATTGGGGGGGACGAGCTGACGCTTGTGAGGAAACGCGTTG
>DAOUDD010000024.1:0-11123 GCA_034431765.1 Ktedonobacteraceae bacterium
TACTTTTCCGTGAACCACGCAAACCTTACACTCTCTAAGAGTAGTGTGTTACACAGATTCCAAACCTACCTGAGAAAGACCTTGACGACTTGCCCTTTTCTTGTATCATTGTATTATTACAATAATACAATGATACAAGAAGGTGAGAATAGGCCTCTCCAGTTACACATTGACCATCATAACCGAGTGTCGATGTAAATGAAGATGAACTGTGCGCCTGCTTTAAGATCGAAATGCATCACCATCTTCATGAGCAGCAGAGACAAGGAGAAATTGTATGACTGGGAATGCTCCACAATCGCAGCCACAAGCACGCTCTACAGTGGTAGATGAGGCCCAGCAATGCCTGTATGAACTTCACATTGATGGTATTGGAGGTGAGAACGATGTTCACTAAAGAATTGTTGGCAGCGCGTGGGAAATCCGCTATCTTCGCGCTTCTCGTTGCCGTGAGTGCGCTGGTAAATATGCTAGTTTCTCTCGTCATATTGAACGATCGTACACCCTTCAAGGTTTTGAGCTGGAACCACTGGTTTCAAACCAATGCAGCCGGCTTGCTAGCGGTATTTGCAGCCGTTCTAGGCATGAATCTCATCTCGAGTGAAATGAGCAGAGGAAGCATCTTACTGACGAAGTACGTGAGCAGCGCAGTGCTGATGCTGCTTGTTGCGCTCTTGGGAAACCTGCTTGTCTTTATCGTGGGAAGTATCGTTGGTCATCCACCGGCTCTTTTAAACATTTTGATGACAACGTTGCTGCTCTGGCTCGGATCACTCTCCGTGCTTGGCCTGGCACTGATCTTCTCGGTGCTCTTTCAGGATGTGCTGCGAACAGTCCTGCTCGCTCTGGCAATCACAGGTGCCCTGCTGCTTCCACTGGTGCTACCGGGCTGGCACAACTGGAGCCTGATCTCCTACTGGTTCAGCTCCGATACCTACTTCAATGGCGTCTTTCCCCTCGTTGGCCTACTCGTCAATCTACTTGTCGCTGCCATGACACTCTTCATCGCGTTGCTGCTGTTTCGCAAACAAGCTTATAACAAGCTTATTAAGAGAGACATGCGTTTCACCATATGAGATATTTCATAGCAGAGAGGAAGTTGTTTTTGGTGTCGTGGATGCCTCGCACAAGGAGAATGGCTCTCCTTGCGCGAGGCATTTGGATAGGGTTACGTTAGGTTATGGATGAGTCTAGGCATAGCTGCCAGTGTCGTATTGTAGCCCACTCTTCTGATAAGTATGGGATTGAGGCTGTTGATCCCCTGGACTGTAGGTTGCGTTGTGCTTTTAGAGGCGATGCTAATATCATCGATGTAGCCATGGTAGCCAGCAGTGCTGTTAGGTTGGTCGTAGTCAAGATCGATGCGTTGAATAGTTTTTCCGTTGACGTAGGCTCCTAGGAGTGTGAGAAGGTAGAGATATACTTGCCAGGATTGCTGGCAGGTGAATCGGTGACGGTGCCGGGATAAGGCATGAAGGGAATATTACCATACCCATTACACCCTGCACCACTCAGATGCGTCAGGCCGAAGCCCCTGATTCGATTATCATTATGATCGTAGCCACCCGCATACGCGTTTACCGTATCAGGACTCCACTGCACCATACCAAAGGGAGCATCAGCTCCTGGGAAGGTATCGCCATTAGCCCAACCTGCGGGCGCACCGGCGAGGAGCCGGTTCCTACAAAAGGATCAACGAGACTGGCATAATTAGTGGTTGCCAAAGATGAATGCCTCTGTTATCCTTGTGCATGAGCCGGACTTGTTGCAACGAGGGGACACAGGGCAGCTATGATTACTACCAGGAGCAGGACAATTACCCTGAGAAAATGGTTTCTTACCATCGTGAATTTGCCTCCTCTGCATAAAAACCACTTTTGAAGTTCAAGGTCTACTTACACTGACTGGTCGAAGAGCTGGCGCTGTACTCATTGCTCCTTTTTCCTACCACATACTCACTTCAGGTCGATTAGGAAGAGAGAAGGACTAGAGAAAGCACCAGAGATGGTCGGCGGTTCCATTGTCGTCGAACTGAACGACATCGGCGCTATCGGAGGTGGACATATCGGTTACTCCGAGCACCTTGCCGCTGTTCTTGTTCTGAATGCGGAAGTAGTTCCCACTATCGTAGCGTAAGCGCCAGAGGTGATCGGCTGTCCCATTATCTGAGAACTGCACGACCTGCGCGCTATTATCCGAGGACATATTTGATACACCCATGACCTTGCCGCTGTTCTTGTTCTGAATGCGGAAGTAACCACCTGTATCGGGAAGATATTGCCAGAGATGGTCAGGGGCACCACTATCGTGAAACTGCTGTACATTGACACTATCATCGAGAGAGGCATTGTGAACAGCGAGCAGTAAGCCACTATTCTTGTTCTGAATACGCACATAGCTATCGGGAATGAAGCGCCAGAGATGATCAGGGGTGCCGTTGTCGTGGAACTGTTGCACGTTGGCACTATCATCGGTGGAGGCGTTTTGAACAGCGAGCAGTAAGCCGCTATTCTTGTTCTGGATATGCAGATAGCCGTCGCCAGTATCGAGGAATTTCCAGAGATGGTCGGCGGTACCGTTATCCGAGAATTGCACAACGTTGGCACTATCGGAGGTAGACATATCAGTTACTCCAAGCACCTTAGCACTATTTTTATTCTGGATGCGGAAGTAGCCATCTCCATTGTCGAGCAGAGTCCAGAGGTGGTCAGCAGTGCCGTTATCCGAGAACTGCACAACCTGGGCGCTGTCTGCCATGGACATGTTCGACACGCCCAGGATCTTGCCACTATTCGCATTCTGGATGCGGAAGTACGCTCCATTTGTAGGCCAGGGATGAGCGTTTGAGCCGGTGCCGATAGTGGGAAAGGAGGAGATGCGCAGCCGAGCAGCACCCATAGGGATCAACGTTACCGTCTGAGCTGCTGTACTCGAAAGGACAGGGCTATCCTGCAACGTTGTCACAACTCCCTGACTATCTGCCTGCCAGGCTGGAATCTGTTGTGCCTGCACCTGCATCGTAAGGGGCACCGTCTGCTGGGTAAAGGGATTAGCGGGTAATGTTCCTCCTTTCTGTTGTACGCTAAAGGACTGTGCCGGATTGCTCGTATCAAGCACCAGCCCATAGTTCCATGGAGAACTCGCTGCCACCTGGTACTCCGGCAACTGAGCGCTGCTATTGTTGATGAGCGCGTAATCTTCGCCGATCTGGAGAGAAAAGGTGAGTGCTCCGTAGTTCACCGAGACGGAGTTATGGTTACTCTGCCAGGTCTGAACGCCCGTCTGCATCGGTAAACGCAGCGTCACGGTATCTCCATTGGCCCAGGTACGGTTCATGTTCACAAAGGCCGGTCCAGCACTTACTGCCACACTCTGACCATTTATTTGCAAGACTGGCTGCGAACACCACGAGGGAATACGCAGGTAGAGAGGGAACGCGAGCGATTTGGGCGTGGAGAGCGTGAATGTGATTGTATCGCCAAAGGGATAGTCTGTCTGTTCAGCAAAGGTAATCGTCGTGCCATCACCAACTTTAGCGGTGACGGTCGTTGGTGCGTAAAGTGAAGTGCACAGCCCATTGTCTGGGGTTGCAAGCCAGGATTCCTCGGTAAAGAAAGGCCAGCCCATGCCATAGTTATGTGGGCAGCAGCGATACTGATCTACACCTTGCAGATAGGCCTGCATGGCGAAGGTATTATCGAATTGTCCCTGTGTCTTAGGGACATTATCCAACCGGATACTATTGGCACTGGTAATATAATGGCCCGCTTTGCCCTGGGGATCGAGCGCGGCTGGTAACGAGTTGAAGGCCAGATTTTCCGTGCGATCTGCCCACACAGGATCGCCGGTGATACGTGTGAGGATCTCATGGCTCTGCATATATTCAACAATGCCGCAGGTTTCAAAACCCTGACGCGGATCACCAAAACCAGGACGTGCATTCTCATCACCGGCGAAGCCACCACCGGGAAATTGTCCATAGTTCGCCTGGATAAGGTCGTAGAGCTGATATGATGCCTGCTTGTATTGTGAACCGTTTGCCAGGATACCATAGAGTGCGGGTTCGCGAAATCCCTGTGATAGATTCACATTGTGCAATGTTGGTAGTGTAGAGTTCATCCAGTTTGCAGAATTCTGGTGAATCTTCTTCACTAGATCCAGCAACCAGCTTGCACTGGTGCGATTGTAGAGCCAGTAGATGGCATCAATTGTATCGGCCCAACGGGTGTAGGCCCAGCCCAGAGTAAATACGGAGGTGGGCTGCGCATTCATATACTGGAAATACCTGGTCAGGAAGGGCACGATGCGAGTATCGTTATAATACTCCTGAAACGAACACATAGCTCGTAGCAAAGGCATGAACGGCCAGAAGTCGGGACCGCCATTGAGCGAGGTGCGTAGGACGGTGGGACCGAAAAAGCCATCTGACTGCTGGGTGGCAAGAATGCCGTTTATCCACTGCTGGATAGTAGAGAGAGCGGTAGCATCTCCGGTAAGATAGGCAAGATCCCCGTAGCCACGGAGCCAGTAAGGAACCTCTTCCCACCCATCATGATCGGGGTGAATCCAGCCGCTACTGCTGTAATCAAGAAAGTGCGAGACGTGGTTATATTGACCGCAGAGTCCGTTGAGCTGAAGTTGTAGCTGGGTGGCGAGCCAGCCCTGGGCCTTTACACTGCCAGGGGGAAGGCGATAAAAGGCAGCAGCTTGTAGGGGTGCTATGTTCGGCCAGTAAAAACCTCCTGAGTCAGCACGAGCAATACGAGTCGGATCAAGCGTTGCAAGGATCGTTATTCCAGCTGTAGTGAAAACACTTTTTTTGAGAAACTCACGGCGTTTCATCATCAGTGCGCCTCCTTCTTTGTCAACAATGACAACCGAGAGGGGAACAGGGCAATCGGGGGGTCAACTTGCTTCCAGTGAACAGCCTATACAAACAACTAGTAGTCTATACCTGCCGCGCTACAAAAAAACTTCTTTCTCATCTTACTAACAGAGGTAAACGATGAACTAAAATTTTGTATCTTTTGATGAAGAAGTGTGTCGAGCAGAAAGTCTACTTACTACGTACGAGTGGATCTGCGATACAGGGTTAGCACGGGTTATTTTCAGCAATTTCTCTATAAAAGTCTCTCTATGAGAATACTCTTTTTCTCTCCAAAATGTCAAGTGCTGAAAGAATCGTTTACTCTCTTCATGGGCCGCTATTCTAGCATTTATGTGCACCTGGAGTCTTATTCTCGATCTGAATTCTCTGAAAAGAGAGTTATCTCTCTCCTAGAAATCTCATCTGCTGCCCATTCTTCTGCACTTTGAACTCTTGTCCCTTAGAAGGGCAGAGACTCTGATGCAGCGTGCATTTGTGACGCAAGTCATGCATAACAGTTGGATATAGAGAGAAGCCAATGTGTGCAGCCAATGACGAATATGGATGCAGTTTGTCGGAAAAGGGCGAGAATGGCGCGAAAGATGGGGTTTTAGAAATTATTCCGGTATTGCGATAAATCGCGGCGGACGCGGTTCTACCGGATCCCTATTTCACGGGCAATGAATTACAGATGAATGACCGGAATAATTTTTAAAAGAGCATGAATCGGGCCCCTATTTTTCGCGCCATAAATGGATGGGTGATGTCTGAGATACTTTCTGAAAATCCATTCTTGGTGCATCCACGAAATGCTGAGGATACGGCATACGTACGTGCCTGGCTTGTAACGCCAGGCAAATGATATTCTAAAGACTTAGTGGATGCACCAATTATACGTGGGGCTTCTACAACTACCCCACAGGAGATGACGCTGAACAGAGCATGTATAGCGACTAAATTTTTTCTGTTTTCTTGCTTGCCAGGCGATTTTGGAGCAGGATAACGACCAGCAGGAATGCACCGCGTACTACGTCCTGCCAGAAGGGGCTGAGCGTGATGCCGGCACCACTCAGGAAATTCAAGATATTCAGGATAAAGCCCAACAAGAGGACACCGACCAGCGTGCCGAAGACCGAGCCTTCGCCACCAGAGATTAATGTGCCACCAACCACCACAGCAGCTATGGCGGAGAGTTCGTAGCCGGTAGCCAGGTTGCCGGAGCCGGTAAAGGTCTGGATAGCCATAAATACGCCAGCCAGGCCAGCCAGGGCTCCACTCAGCGCGTAGGCACCCAGCAGCGTTCTGTTCACGCGGATACCCAGGAGGCGGGCTGCTTCGGCGTTGCCACCGATAGCCAGCAGATGGCGCGCAAAGCGCGAATACTTGAGGGCAATGATACCAAGCGCAAAGGCCACAATCAGCACAATCACCGGATTGGGGATACCAAAGAGATCACCATTGCCGAAATCGAGCAGATCTCTATTGGACATCGTTACATTATGTTCGTTTGAGAAGAACAGTGCCAGGCCACGCACTCCCAGCAGCGTTGCCAGGGTAGTCACAAAGGGGGGAATACGCATCTGTGTAATCACAAACCCATTAAAGAGACCGACTGCCAGACCGGTCAGGACAGCGGCTGCAATGGCAGGCCACATACCCTGAGTGCTCACGCGTGCCACCACAACAGATGCGAGGGCGATGGTTGAACCAACCGAAAGATCGATACCTCCGGTAAAAATGATAAAGGTCATTCCGAGCGCGACAAGGCCAATGGGAACATTTGACACAAGAACATTATTGGAAATATTATATTGCGTCAGAAAGCCATTAAAGCTGAACGAGCTTATGAGCACCACGAGAATGAGAGCAATCAGTGCGCCCTGGCGGCGCAGGATGGTGATAGCGACTTCTCGATTGCGCTGAACTGATACGCCGGGTTGTGCTTTGGCTGTAGAGACCTGTGCCATACTCAATTTTCTCCATCCATATGCGATCTGACTTAAGAAGATTTATGCTGAGTCTGTAAGTAGACGGCCAGGATAATGAGCAGGGCCTCCACAACCCTGGAAATATCGGCAGAGACATTATTGGCGGTCAACGTAGCAGTGAGCAACTGGATGAAGACCGCACCAATGAATGTACCAACGATATTCGCCTGTCCACCTAGAAGAGATGAACCACCAACGGCGACGGCAGCAATTGCATTGAGTTCCATACTTAAACCAATGCCGCCGGGGTCGGCGGAAGAATTATTCGAGATGTAGAATATGCCGGCAACGCCAGATAGCACGCCCATCAGAATGTACACAGCCAGTTTTACACGCGCCACGGGAATACCAGCCAGGCGAGCAGCGGGCTCATTGCCACCGGTAGCAACGACCTGGCGACCAAAGATAGTACTCCGTACGAGCCAGATAAAAAATATGACGATCAGGCTCATGACGACTACCTGGAAAGGGATGCCCAGGATACTCCCGCCACCGATAAATTTGAAGACCGGATTTGAGAAGTCTACCACACCGTTTACCAGCACCTCGGCCACACCTCGACCTGCGATATACAGGATCAGCGTTGCCACAATGGGCTGGATGCGAAAGACGGTTACGAGCGTCCCATTGAAGAGACCACAGAGCGCTGCTACGAGCAGAGCCATAAGAATGGCTATGACATAGGCAATAGGGCCACTCAAAGAGAAAATTCTGCCGACAAAGATCAGGGCAGCAAGGGACCCGGCAATCGACATGACTGATCCTACAGAGAGATCAATGCCACCGGTGGCAATAACTAGGGTCATGCCCATAGCCAGAATCACTGTTATCGCTACCTGATAGAGATTGGTTGTGAGCGTTTGAGCAGAGAGAAAATGAGGAGTCACAATAATATTAAAGATAATGAGCAGGATCAAGGCAGCGAACGTGCCGTACGTCTGCCCGTACTCGCGCAAGCGACGCAGCGAAAATGACGGTCGGGCTAGAGCTGTCTCAGGAGGAGAAGGTATGACCTTCTCATTCAGCTTTTCCATCAGGCACCTCACTTGCATTCTTTTCCAGGATGGGTTGCACCGTATTTGTCATCAGCAGTCCCTCTTCCTCTGTGCCCTGGGCCATAGCTACCATGACCGCATCCTGACTCAATTGCTCGTAAGGAAGCTCGGCTACTGTTTTTCCATCGCGCAAGACAACGATGCGGTCACTGCCTTCGGTTAGCTCTTCCAGGTCAGAAGAAATCATCATCACGCCGACGCCTTTTTCGGCCAGTTCTTCAATGATACGCTGAATTTCGGCACGTGCGCCAACATCGATGCCACGGGTAGGTTCATCTAAGAGTAAGATCTGCGGATTTAAACAGAGCCAGCGAGCCAGTAAGACCTTTTGCTGATTACCACCAGAGAGTTCGCGAATTTTCTGTTCTGGCCCTGCCGTTTTAATGCTCAGGCGGCGAATAAACTGTTCCACGATCTGACGCTGCTTTGTACGAGAAACGATGCCGTACCGGGAGAAGAGGGGCAGGGCAGCCAGGGTCAGATTTTCGCGCACGGAAAGATAGGGAATAATACCTTCTGCTTTGCGATCCTCGGAGCTGAAACCGATCCTGGAACGGATCGCATCGCCAGGTGAACGGAAATGAACGGGTTTCTGGGCAACTTCTATCATACCACCAGCCAGCTTCTCTGCGCCAAAGAGTGCACGAGCCAGTTCACTGCGACCAGAGCCAAGCAGGCCAGCCAGGCCTACAATCTCACCAGAGCGCAAGGTCAGGCTGGCATTGCGCAGCTTATGTCCATATTGTAGATGATGGGCAGCGAGCAAGGGCGTATTCTCAGTGCGATGTTTCTCGGCATTGAAGCTTGTTTGACCACTGCGTTGCACATCGCCTGCCTCCTTGCCGAGCATTGTCGCTACCAGTTGCACCCGTGTAATCTTATTCATATCACGAACATCAACTGTACGACCATCGCGCATAATTGTCACGCGCTCACAGATCTCAAAGAGTTCATCCAGACGGTGTCCAACGAATATCACAGAGACACCATTAGACTTCAACTGACGAATGATCGAGAAGAGTAACTGTACCTCCTGCTCATTGAGGGAAGAGGTTGGCTCATCCATCACCACCAGCTTGCTCTCAAACGAGACAGCACGAGCAACTGCCACCAGTTGTTGAATAGCGATATTGTAGTTTATCAAAGGTTTGCGTACATCGATAGAGACCGAAATATCTTCGAGCAAGCGGCGGCTTTCGGCATTGATCTTGCGCCAATTAATAAAACCAAAGCGGCGCGGCTCGCGACCCAGAAAAATATTCTCAGCCACGGATAGAAAGGGGATCAGATTGATTTCCTGATAGATTGTACTGATACCATTCTGCTGTGCTTGTTGAGGAGATTGAAAATCAATGGGGTGGCCATGGAAAAGAATCGAGCCGCTATCACGCTGATAGGCTCCGGTAAGCACCTTGATCAAGGTAGATTTGCCTGCGCCATTCTGACCGACCAGAGCATGAATCTCTGCACGTTGGATAGTCAGGTTTGCATCCACCAGGGCCTGCACACCGGGGAAACTTTTTTTTACGTGCTCGATTTGAAGCAGCGGGTTATGTTGAGACATCCAGTACCCTTTCGACATACTTGATGGTCAGGAGTGCAGGAGAGCACTTCTGACCATCAGAAACTGGACAAACCGGACTTCGCTGAGCGAAGAGGTCTTTTTAGAAACCGTTCGCCAGGTTGGCCTGGGCATTATCCTTGGTATAGGTCTGGTCCTGCATCACGACCCAGGAAGGTACAGTTTTGCCGTTAGCGTAGTCTGCAATGGCCTGGAATGTAAGAGTACCCAAACGAGGATTGGACGTAACCGAAACAAGCTGATCGCCGTTGATGATTGACTGGATAGCAGCCGTCTCACCGTCAATCGAGCCAATAATTACATTCTTAGTAGGATCGCTACCAGGAGCCTTACCAGCAGCTTTCAACGCGGCGATAGCTCCCTGACACATCTCGTCGTTAGCACAGTAAACAGCGTTCACATCGGGATTTGCCTGAAGCAGGGTCTGTGTTTTCTGACGGCCGGTGTCGCGGTCAAAATTTGCATCCTGTGATGCAACAATCTGCATACTGGAGTGGCTCTTGATCGTGTCGTCGAAGCCTTTTTTGCGGAGAATAGCCGGGGTAGCGCCGGAGGTTCCTTCCAGCTCAATGATTTTGGCATTTCCATTGGTTGCCTTAACCATGGCATCAGCAACCAACTGGGCCTGTTTCACGAAATCGGAACCAATGAAGGTCACATAATCTTGTCCAGGTTTGGCCAGGGAATGATCAGCATCACGGTCGGCAAGGAAGACAGGAATACACGCCTTCTTTGCAGCAAGGATGGCTGAGACTTCACCTGTCTCACTCAGAGGAGCAATAATCAGAACGTCAACCTTCTGTGAGATCAGCGATTGAATGTCAGAAACCTGTTTTGAATCCTGCCCACCTGCATCAGTCATCTGAAGCGTGTCACCTGCTGCATGTGCTGCATCCTGCATACTCTTATTCTCAGCAAGACGCCAGGGGCTATTGCTAATGTTTTGAGAGAAGCCGACCTTAAGGCCTGTACTCTTTGTCAGCTTTGGAGGGTTGCCGCAACTGGTCGTACCTCCACTGCCGCCCCCACTGCCTCCAGTACTCCCGCTGCCACTTCCACCTCCACAAGCTGCAAGC
Source organism: Ktedonobacteraceae bacterium (assembly GCA_034431765.1). GTDB lineage: Bacteria > Chloroflexota > Ktedonobacteria > Ktedonobacterales > Ktedonobacteraceae > DASYAN01. The sequence continues at coordinate 10,569 of DAOUDD010000024.1, forward strand.
AGCATACTCGTGATGAGTAGAGTCATGAGTATCGAGGAGCCAAGGCGAGGGAAACGTTTGTGCTTCATAGCAAAATATCCTCTCTTTGAGTTTCTCAAATGTGGAACTGTCCTGGTACGAGCTTGACACGTCAAGGAGAAAAGATCGGGGGAAAGGTGGAATAGAGGGCAGGGAAATATGTAAGCAGCAACGTGCTCAAGTTTCTGTATAGATTGAAATAGGCCGTTGGTTTTCACGTTATCTTCCCCGATCTCCTGACTGCCCTGTCATACGGTACTAGAGAAAACAGGGAAATTTCCTGCCTTCCCGCGTAAAAACTCGTGCAATGTTAGCAATTATCCCTCCTCTGCCAGGTACATTGAGAGTGGGATAGCGAACTAGACGCCTCCTTTCTGGAACGATGCTGCAAGCCTACTGTATATACTACTTGTTGTATATACCACAAAGAAGCATCAGCAGCGAGGTCTCAAATACTTATCTATTAGGAGTACTTTTCCTCGTCATTGGGAAAAAGGAATAGGGAAACTACGAGGAATTTTCCTGCACCCTTATCGA